>CACHWJ010000001.1 GCA_902583635.1 uncultured Pelagibacteraceae bacterium
AACTAATTTAAATTTAAGTAGTTTTTTATTTAATGATAAAATTTTAGGTTGGGCTGGTTATGAAAATAGCAAGAAAAGATTTAAGAGTAAAACTGATCTTTGGACGTTACAAAGTACTTTTAATTGGGCAAATAAAAAAATAAAACAAAATAAAGTAAATAAAAAAATTAATTCCAAAATTTTGATCAATAAATTTTTTCAATTAACAGGAATAAAGCGAACAAAAATACTTTTTTCATTAAATCATGGATGGATGTATTCTTCAAATTCAAACCCTTTAAAATTAAAAAGTTATTGGAATTCTAAATTAAATTTTGGTGTATGTGCAGATTGGTTTAATGGACCAAGATTTGAGTCAGGATGGATAAGTGCAAATGATCTATATAAGAAAATAAATAGGTAAATTACTCGTAATTTTTTAATCTGTATTCCCAATTTCCCATTCTTTGATAAGTAACTTTTACTATTAAAGAAGTTTTTTTATCCAACCAAATATCAAAATTTAATCTTTTATTATCTGGAAGTGTCATATCTTTGGAGGTTAACTTGAAATGATCAGTCTCATATTCTTCACCATTAATTATAATTTTTTCTTTTCCAACAAAGTTAACTATCTGTTCTTTTATACTACCTGATATTGGGCTTATTTGGCTACTAGCTTGCAATATTTTATGACTCCACCAGTTACCAATAGCATTTTCAAGGGGAGCTTCACCAGAGAAAGAAGATCCCATAATATCAAATTTTTTTGTTTCTTTGTTTAAAGTTAAGTTTACAAACTTTTCTTTTTTATTTTGTAAAGTTTTTGAGTTAAAAGAAATCAATTGATCTTTCAAATATTTTTCTTCTCCAATACCCTCTACTTCAAAAACAGTTGCTCCTAAAAGTTTAACCTCAAATTTGAATTGGTTTGTCACTAGAGTAATGTCGTTTTTTTTTGAAAAAAAATAATAATTATATCCAATCAATTCATTATTTCTTAAAATTTCCATCTCAATTTTTTTATAGGTACTGTAATGACCAATATGAGCATATGAGGCAAAACAAATAAAAATAAATATGATGCTGAGTAAGATTTTTTTCATTATAAGCAAGTATTAATAATTTTATAAGTAACAGTATAATATGTTTTTATCTATTAAAAATATCCCCAAAGTATATTGGAGTTCAGATAAAAGCTTTAACTTCAAACCAAAATTTTCAACCTCATTTTTTTTAATTTTTGGTTTAATTATATTTGGTTTTGGAGAGGGATTATTAATATTATCTACTACAGGAAATTCTCCCTGGTCTGTACTAGCAGAGGGAATATCAAAAAATTCTAAATTGTCTATCGGAGCAGCAACATTTCTAGTTAGTGTAAGTGTCCTTTTTTTATGGATATTTCTTAAACAGAAGCCAGGCCTTGGAACTATTTTTAATATAATTATTATTTCTGGAATGATAGATGTTACTTTACATTTTTTTGATCCACCGTCATCTAGTATGTTAAAATATTTATTAGCAATATTTTCGGTAATACTGGTTGGGATAGGTAGTGGTATTTATTTAGTAGCAAATCTTGGACCAGGTCCAAGAGATGGATTAATGACTGGACTAACAAAAATTACAAACTTACCTATTGCTTTAGTAAGAGCATGTTTAGAGATTTCAGTTGTAATAGTTGGATGGTATCTAGGTGGAACAGTGGGTGCAGGAACTTTAATTTTTGCTTTTGGAATTGGACCCTGTGTTGCTTTTGGATTGTTTATTGTTAATAAAATTTTTAGTTAGGCTGCTGCACCAGATTTTTCATTTTTCTTCCTTTCATGAGGATCAAGAATAGATTTTCTTAATCTGCAAGACTCAGGAGTAATTTCTAATGCTTCGTCTGTATTAAGCATACTTAATTGTTCTGCTATTGACATTTTTCTTACTGGAGTGAGAATAACGTTTTCGTCTGTTCCCTGTGTTCTCATATTTGTTAATTTTTTTCCCTTCATTACATTTATTATCATGTCGCCTGGTTTTGGAGACAATCCAACTATCATTCCAGGGTATACTGGGTCGTTATGTGTTACGAACATCTCTCCTCTGGCCTGTAAATTAAATATAGCAAAAGCAACAGCTTTTCCTTGTTCCATTGCAATTAAAGCTCCGTTTCTTCTTCCTTCCATTTCACCTTCAAAAGGCCCATAGCCATGAAATATTCTATTAATAACTCCGTTCCCTTTAGTAAGTGTTAAAAATCTACTTGTGTAACCCATTAATCCTCTTGTTGGAGCATGAAAAATAAGTCTTTTTTTGTCTTTACCAGTATCTTTTAAATCTATTAATTTACCTTTTCGTCTGTTCATAGAGTCTATTACTTTTGAAGAGTATTCTTCATCTAAATCCATAGTAATTTCTTCAATGGGCTCAAGTTTTTTTCCACTTTCATTTGTTTGATACAAAACTTTAGGTGGACTGACTGTCATTTCAAATCCTTCACGTCTCATTTGCGTAAGCAAAATTTCTAACATAAGCTCTCCTCTGCCACTTACAACAAATGAGTCATTACCACTGTTTTCAGAAAAATTAATTCCAACATTATTTTGAGCTTCTTGAAGTAGTCGATCTCTAATTTGAGTACTTGTAAGTTTTTTACCTTCTTTTCCTGCTAGGGGAGATGTGTTAACAGTTATTGTGATAGACATTGTAGGTGGATCTATTGGTGTTGCTGAAATAGGTTCATTTACATCTAAATCACAAATAGTATCTGCAACATTAGCTTTTTCTAATCCAGCTATTACTACAATATCCCCAGCCTCACCAACTTCAATTGGTACTTTTTTTGTTCCCTCATATCTGAAAATTTTAGTAAGTTTTCCTTCATCAACTTTTTCACCTTTGAGATTAATCGCTTTTATTGATTGATTAGCCTTAGCAGTTCCTTGAGTAATTCTACCAACTAAACTTCTTCCTAAAAAACTATCCGCGTAAAGCAGTGTAGATAACATTGCAAAAGGTTTTTCTTTTTCAAATTTTTTTGGTTTTACATGTTCAAGAATTAAATCAAGCAATGGATTTAAATTTTCTCTAGGACCTTCCACCTCAGTGTCCGCCCACCCAGATCTACCACTTGCATATAAAACAGGGAAATCTAATTGCTCTTCATTTGCATCTAGGCTTACAAATAAATCAAATGTTTCATCTAACACCTCATTTGCTCTTTGATCAGCTTTATCAAGTTTGTTAATAACAACAATTGGTTTAAGACCTTGCTTTAAAGCTTTAGATAACACAAACTTTGTTTGAGGCATTACTCCTTCTGCAGAGTCAATAAGGAGCAGTGCACCATCAGCCATACTTAAAACTCTTTCAACTTCTGCTGCAAAGTCTCTGTGACCTGGTGTATCAATTATGTTAATTCTAGTATCTTTCCAATTAATTGAAGCAGGTTTGGCTAAAATTGTAATTCCCCTTTCTTTTTCTAGTTCACCAGAATCCATTAATCTTTCATCAACCACTTCGTTTTCTCTAAATGATCCGCTTTGTTTCATTAGATTATCAATCAAAGTAGTTTTACCATGGTCTACATGGGCTATAATAGTGATGTTTCTTATATCATTGCTCATAAAATGTGGTTCTTATACCTATTTAATTATTTTTTAAAACTTAAAAAAAACTAATGTTTAGTGAAGATTTTATTAAATTTGATCTTTATTTTGCTTTTTTTTGCTTTTCTTTTTTAAGTTTTCTTTTTTCTTTAAAACTGAATTTTGCTTTTTTTTTAATACTGGAATCTTTAAAGGATTTTCCACTATATCTTTTTGACATATAATTATTTTACTTAAAAAAAAGGCCATCATAAGATGGCCTTTTAAATTTTATATTTGATTGGGGTTACATTCCCATACCACCCATGCCGCCCATGCCGCCCATTCCACCAGGCATACCAGCAGGCATTCCACCAGCAGCATCTTTCTCCTCAGGTTTATCAGCAATCATTGCTTCTGTAGTTACTAATAATCCAGAAATTGATGCAGCATCTTGTAAAGCTGTTCTAACAACTTTAACTGGGTCAATGATACCTTTAGCAAACATATCGCAATATTCTTCGCTTTGTGCGTCATATCCATGAGTTTTTTTCTTCTGCTCTAACAATTTACCAACAACTACTGAACCATCTACACCAGCATTTTTAGTTATTTGTCTGATAGGAGCTTCTAGGGCTTTTCTCACAAGCTCAACACCAGCTTTTTGGTCATCTCCTTTAGCTTTGACTTTTTCTAAGTCTTGAGCTGCATAAAGAAGTGCACATCCACCACCTGTTACAATACCCTCTTCAACGGCAGCTCTAGTTGCATTTAAAGCATCTTCAACTCTATCTTTTCTTTCTTTAACTTCAACTTCAGTTGCACCACCGACTTTAATAACTGCAACACCACCTGCAAGTTTAGCTAGTCTTTCTTGAAGCTTTTCTCTATCATAGTCAGAGGTTGTTTCATCAACTTGTTGCTTAATGGATCCGCATCTTGCTTCGATGTCAGATTTTTTACCACTACCACTAACTATAGTACTATTATCTTTATCGACTTTAATTTTTTTACAAGACCCAAGATCTTCAAGTTTTACATTCTCAAGTTTAATTCCTAAATCTTGAGAAATTACCTGTCCACCAGTTAGAATAGCAATATCTTCAAGCATTGCTTTTCTTCTATCACCGAATCCAGGAGCTTTTACAGCTACAACTTTTAATCCACCTCTTAATTTATTTACTACTAAAGTTGCTAAAGCTTCACCTTCAACGTCTTCGGAAATAATCATTAATGGTCTTCCAGATTGCACAACTGCTTCTAAAAGAGGAACCATCGGTTGTAGGTTTGTTAATTTACTCTCATGAAGTAAAATATAAGGATTATCTAACTCTGTTGTCATTTTATCACTATTAGTTATAAAGTATGGTGATAAGTAACCCCTATCAAATTGCATACCCTCAACAACATCTAACTCAGTATCGATTCCTTTAGCTTCCTCAACAGTGATAACACCTTCGTTACCAACTTTCTGCATTGCTTTAGCAATCATTGAACCTATTTCTTTATCACCATTTGATGAAATTGTTCCAACTTGAGCTATTTCATCACTATCTTTAACTTTTTTAGCAGAAGAAATAAGATTTTCTTTTACAGCTTCTACAGCAGAGTCTATTCCTCTTTTAACATCCATTGGGTTCATTCCAGCAGTAACATACTTAACACCTTCTGTTACAATCGCTTGAGCCAAAATAGTTGCTGTGGTTGTTCCGTCTCCAGCTTCTTCATTTGTTTTGCTAGCTACTTCTTTAACCATTTGAGCACCCATGTTTTCAAACTTGTCATCAAGATCAATCTCTTTTGCAACTGATACACCATCTTTTGTAATTCTTGGGGCACCGTAAGATTTATCCATTACAACATTTCTTCCTTTTGGACCTAAAGTGACTTTAACAGTATCAGCTAAAATATTCACTCCTCTCATCATTGCTGCTCTTGCTTCAGCATCAAATTTAATTAGTTTTGCCATTTTACTTTCTCCTTTAAATTAAATTACTTACCTGAAATACCCATAATGTCTGACTCTTTCATTATGCTGTATTCTTTACCATCAATTTTGACTTCAGTTCCTGACCATTTGCCAAATAAAACTTTGTCACCAACTTTAACATCCATTGGAATTAATTTTCCATCTTCTGTTTTTGCACCACCACCAATAGCTACAACTTTTCCTTCTTGAGGTTTTTCTTGAGCTGTGTCTGGGATGATAATTCCACCAGCAGTTTTTTCACTGCTGTCTAATACTTCGATTAACACTCTGTCATGTAACGGTTTGAACTTCATAAATCTCCTTTATAATTCTATATAAATATGAACTTCATATAGATATTACACTGCCTATTTCAAGATTAGATATTCGATTAGGTACTAATAATGCTAGGAAATTGGAGATTTTATGGTTTATACCTTAAATAATGACTAAAAATTTAGATTCAGTTGGCCTTAGTTCAATTGCCCATAATTATGATCTATTTTATATTGATTTATGGGGTGTTGTTCATAATGGCATAAAACTTTATGAGGGTGCAATTAACACTCTTAAGGAGCTTAAAAAAAATAATAAAAGTTTTGTTCTATTAACTAACGCACCAAGACCAAATGAAACAGTAAAAAATTTTTTGGAAAAAATGGGAATGGAAGAACAGTTTAGAAATCATGTTTTTACATCGGGAGAAGCTGCACTAAATTATCTAAAAAGATCATATTTATCTAAAAAATTTTTTCATATCGGGCCACCAAGAGACTTTGATTTATTTAATCCTTTTAAAAAAAACAAATCAAGTGATTTAGCTGCAAGTGAATATTTTTTATGCACGGGGCTATTTGATAATCATGACAAAGATTTAAATTATTATAAAAACATACTTGAGGCACATACTCATAAAGAAATGATATGTACCAACCCTGATTTGATTGTTGATCGAGGAAATGTCAGAGAATTATGTGCAGGTTCTGTTGCCATGGTTTTCGAAAAAATGGGTGGAAAAGTAATATATTTTGGAAAACCATATGCTGAAGTTTACAACCAATCAATTGATAACTTTAAAAAAAAAACTCTAGCTATAGGAGATAATTTAAATACTGATATTAAAGGTGCTAATTTATTAAATTATGATTCTTTATTAATTTCTAATGGTATTCATAAATTAGAAATATTTAATAAAGGTATTGTAGAGGTTTCAAAAGAATATGAAACAGTTGTAAACTTTACTCAGTCAGATCTTAAATGGTAAAATTATATAAAAATTTTAATATAAAAAATAATCATAAAAATTCGTTAATTTTAATTGGAAATTTTGATGGTGTACATTTAGGACACCAAAAATTGTTCAAATTAGCAAAATTATATAAAAAAAAATATAAGTTCAAAATTGGCGTAGTTAATTTTGATCCTATGCCCAAAATGTTCTTTAATAAATCACTTAAAAATTTTAGGCTAACAAGCATTAATCAAAAAATTGAGTTACTAAGTAAGCTCAAAGTAGATTTTATCATAACGAAGAAATTTGATAAAAAGTTTTCTAAAACAAAGTCGGTTAATTTCATTAAAGAAATTTTGAGTAAAAAATTAAAATCGAAATTTATATTTGTTAGTAATAATTTTAGATTTGGTAATAAAAGAGAGGGCAATGTCAATTTACTAATTGAAAATGAGAAAAAATTTAATTTTAAAGTGATAAAGCCAGAACCATTAATCAAACAAAAAAAAATAATTTCATCTACATTAATAAGAAACCTTTTAGAAAAAGGTTATTTAGAAAAAGCAAATAAGCTTTTAGATAGAAATTGGGCAATTGATGGAAAAGTCCAGAAAGGAAGACAGGTTGGGAAGAAAATTGGTTTCCCAACATGTAATATAGATATTAAAAATTATGTTTTAGCTAAACCAGGTGTTTATGCAGTGAGAGTATCGAGACCTAATAATTCTAAATATCTAAAGGGAATAGCAAATCTTGGATATAGACCAACATTTAATCAGAAAAAAATCTTATTAGAGGTTCATTTATTTAATTATTCTGGAAATCTATATAATAAACTCTTAACAGTTGAGTTTTTAAAGTTTATTAGAAAAGAAAAAAAATTTAAAAATATAAATCAATTAACGTCTCAAATTAAAAAAGATTTAAATATTGCTAAAAAAACTAAATGAGTAATTCCCAGATAAACCTACCAAAAACAGCTTTTTCAATGAAAGCGAATTTGCCTGTAAGAGAACCAGAAATTTTAGAATATTGGCAAAAGATTAATCTTTATAAAGAGTTGAGAAATTCAAGCAAGGGAAAAGAAAAATTTGTTCTCCACGACGGTCCTCCTTATGCAAATGGGAATATTCATATGGGAACCGCTCTTAATAAAATTTTAAAAGATATTATCGTAAAATTCCATCAAATGGATGGTAAAGACTCTATCTATGTTCCTGGTTGGGATTGTCATGGATTACCAATTGAGTGGAAAATAGAAGAGCAATATAAAAAAAATAAAAAAAATAAGAATGATGTTCCAATAGTAGAGTTTCGAAAAGAATGCAGATCGTTTGCAGAGAAATGGATCGAGGTACACAAAGGTCAATTTAAACGTTTAGGTGTAGTAGGTGATTGGGAAAATTATTATTCAACTATGAGTTTTGATGCTGAAGCTCAAATTGTAAGGGAGCTTGGTAAGTTTTTAAAAGAAGGAAGTTTATACAGGGGTTTTAAACCAGTATTATGGTCTACCGTTGAAAAGACTGCTCTTGCGGATGCTGAAGTTGAATATCAAGATCACAAATCAGATACTATTTATACATCTTTTCCTGTCAAAACATCTAACTTAAAGGAACTTATAGGTAGTGAAATTATTATTTGGACTACAACTCCTTGGACAATTCCGGCAAATAGGGCGCTAGCTTACAATGAAGCTCTTGATTACGTTCAGTTAGAATTAAATGACGAGAATGATTTTAAAAATAGAAAAATTATAGTTGCCGAAGCCTTACTAGAATCTGTAATTCATGACTGTAAAATAAAAAATTATAAAAAAATAAAAATATTTAAAGGTAAGGAATTAGAAGGGACTATTTGTCATCACCCTTTTTTAGATCTAGGTTACGACTACGATATCCCAATGTTAGAGGCAAGGTTTGTGACAACTGAGCAGGGAACTGGCATTGTTCATTGTGCCCCAAGTCATGGACCAGATGATTTTAATTTATGTTTAAATAATGGAATTAAAGCAATTGAAACAGTTGATGGAGATGGCAAATATACAAAACATGTAAGCCTATTCGAGGGTATTCACATTTTTAAAGCAAACCCAATAGTAATTGAAAAACTTAAAGAGCAAAAAAAATTATTATCAAATGGAGAGCTATTGCACTCTTACCCTCATTCTTGGAGATCAAAAGCTCCATTAGTTCATAGAGCAACCCCTCAATGGTTTATATCCATGGAAAGCCATAAGTTGAGAGATAAAGCTTTGAAAGCAATTGATGATACAACTTTTTATCCTAGTAAGGGAAAAGAGAGACTAAAATCAATGATAGAGACCAGACCAGATTGGTGTGTATCTAGACAAAGGGTGTGGGGCGTTCCTCTTCCAATTTTTGTTAACAAGAAAACTAAAGAAATTTTAGTAGACGATAAAGTTAATGAAAATATTGCATCTATATATGAAAAAGAGGGCTCAGATTGTTGGTTTTCAGATGACCCTCAAAGATTTTTAGGAGGCAAATATAAAGCTGAAGATTATGAAAAGTTAAGCGATATCGTCGAAGTTTGGTTCGATAGTGGATCCACGCATTCATTTGTTCTTGAAAAAAGAGAAGATTTAAAGTGGCCAGCATCAATGTACTTAGAAGGATCAGATCAACATAGAGGCTGGTTTCATTCTTCATTATTAGAGTCTTGTGGAACGAGAGGAAGAGCACCATTTGAGAATATCTTGTCGCATGGATTTGTTGTGGATGGCAAAGGATTAAAAATGTCAAAATCTTTAGGAAATGTAATTGCTCCAGAAGATATTTTAAAAAAATATGGTGCAGATATACTAAGAATTTGGGTAGCCTCATCAAATTATTCAGAGGATCTAAGAATAGATTATTCAATTCTCGACCAACATGCAGAATCTTACAGAAAAATAAGAAACACATTCAGGTATTTGCTTGGAAATATAAATGACAATTTTGAAGAAGTTGATTTTGAAAAAGTAGATTTAAATGAATTACCAGAACTTGAACAATTTATGTTACATAAATTGTATACTTTAAATGAAAATTTTAAAAAATATTTTAAAAATTATGATTTTCATAATTTATATAAAGAGTTACTTAATTTTTGCACAGTAGATTTGTCTGCATTTTATTTTGATATAAGGAAAGACTCATTGTATTGCGATCCTATAGATTCAAAAAAAAGAAAGTCAACTATACTGTTGCTAAATATAATTTTGAATTCATTATTAAAATGGTTTGCACCAATTTTATCTTTTACTACAGAGGAAATTTATAGATTATTATTTAAAGATAACAAAAGTATTCATTTAGAAAAATTTTTAGATTTTCCTAATTCATTTTCGAATGAAAAATTGTATCAAAAATGGTTAGAACTGATCAAAATTAGAAATATTTGCAATATTAGTATTGAAGAAAAACGAGCCAATAAAGAAATTGGATCAAGTTTGGAGGCAGATTTGAATATACTTCTCGACAAAAAATTAGAAGAAATCACTAAGAACATAGATTTTTCAGAACTATGTATAACATCGAAAGCTGAAATTTCTTTTAAGGAAAACCTTGAAACAAGTGCACAAACTACAAAAGCAAAGGGAACAAAGTGTAACCTGTGTTGGAAAATTAGTGAAAATGCTTGTGACAGAACTCATTGTCCAAAAAACACTTAATGAGCATAGTTAGTAATAGTAAAACTTTTTATATTAATTTAATAATTATTATCTCAATTTTTATTTTAGACAGATTAACTAAGCTTTATGTAATTTATTTAGATAAAGTAAATAGTGGTTCTGAAATATTTTCATCAAAATTTTTAAACATATATTTAATTTGGAATGAAGGAATAGCTTTTGGCCTCTTTTCATTTAATAAAAATAATTTATATAATTTTTTGACACTCTTTATCTTAATAATTATATTTATCATTGCATATATGACTTTTAAAAGCAGTGGAATTAAGAAATATTCATTAGTAATGATTCTAGGTGGAGCGCTTGGAAACGTTTTTGATAGAATATTTTACAAAGGTGTTCCGGACTTTATTGATTTTCATGTGGGTAACTTTCATTGGTTTATTTTTAATGTTGCGGACATATTTATCACTATTGGTGTTATTTTAATGATATTAATAGAATTTATTGGTATTAGAGAAAAAAAAGAGTCATGAGGTATTTTTATATTTTCATTTTATTAAGTATATTTTTTTTCAACACATCTTGTGGCAACGTAGATAAAGCATTTTCAAATCAAAAAAAAAAAAGCAATGATGAATTTTTGGTTGAAAAAAAATCCCCACTAGTTATGCCACCTAATTATAATGAATTACCAATTCCTAAAACGAATGAAAAAGAAGAAAATCAAAATAACAATGATATTCAAAGTTTAATAACTAAAAATAAAATTGATACAAATGATAAGAGTAACAACGTAGGTCAAAATTTCGAAGAGAGTATTCTTAAAAAAATTAAGAAAAATTAATGCTGACATCTGGAATCTTTTTTAAAGGATTTAAAATTAAGAAAAATTCTTTAAAAGCTAAAAAAAAACTTTTATTAATAATTAAAGATAAAAATGATCTTATTTTATCTTTTGGTAATAATTATAGAAATAGTTTTAAAAAAAAAACAATAGCAAAATACAAAAAATTTAAAAATATTAGGGTTATAGGAATGGGTGGATCGACACTTGGATCACAAACAATATATGATTTTTTAAAACATAAAATTGGGAAAAATTTTTTATTTATTGACAATCTTCAGCCAAAACAAAAAAAAACTACCAAACAGTTTTTAAGTTTAGTTATTTCTAAATCTGGAAATACAACTGAAACAATTGCTAATGCAAATATTTTTATAAAAAAAAAAGATAAATCTATTTTTATTACAGAAAATAAAGATAATTATCTTCATAAACTTGCAAAAAAACTTAAATCTGAAGTTATCCATCACAACAATTATATAGGAGGTAGATATTCTGTATTATCAGAGGTTGGTATGCTACCTGCCGAATTGATGGGTTTGAAATCAGATAATTTTAGACAATTTAATTCTTTAGTTAAAAATACAAAGTTTTTAAATGCTCTGATCTCTAACGTAACTTCAACACTTTTTTTTATTCAAAAAGGTAAATTTAATTCAATAATTATTAATTATGATGAAAAATCAGATAGTTTGTTTAACTGGTATCAACAATTAATTGCTGAAAGCTTAGGAAAGAAAAAAAAAGGTTTACTACCAATAGTCTCAAGTATGCCAAAAGATAATCATAGCGTAATGCAACTTTATTTAGACGGATTTCAAAAAAATTTTTTCACTTTTTTTTATGTTCATGAAAATAAATCTGATAAAATTAATAATAGTTTAATTTTACCGTCTCAAAAATTTTTAAAGAATAAGAAAATTACAGATATTATTTATGCTCAAAAAATAGCCACAGAAAAAGTTTTTGATCAAAATAAAATTCCCTATAGAAGTTTTGAGATTAAAAAAAGAGATGAAAAAACTTTAGGTGAATTATTTTGCTTTTTTATGTTAGAAACTATTTTGATAGGCAATTGTTTGAAAATCAATCCATTTGATCAGCCTGCAGTTGAGTTGATAAAACAACAAACAAAAAAAATTTTAATTTAATGATTCAATAAAATTTATTTTTGAAATACCATATTTTTTTTCCTCAATAACTCTAAAGTTTTCCGGCAAGTCATCATTTTCACTTTTATGTCTGTGCATAATAATTATACCATCTTCTTTTAATATTTTAGTCTTAGCAATTAAATTAAAAATAACTTCTAGATTTTTATCTTTATATGGTGGATCTAAAAAAATAATATCAAACATACAATCAAGTATTAAAAATGTTTCTTCTTTGTAGATATCTTTTTCAATAATTTTAAAATTATTTTCAAACTTAATATTTATTAAATTTTTTCTTAAAATAGGTAAAACTCCAACATAGTTTTCAGCAAAAATTACCTTACTTGCACCTCGTGAAATACATTCTATACCAAAAGAACCAACGCCTGAAAACAAATCTAATACATGTGCCCCCGTTAGTTGAACTTTAAATTTATTTGAGTGATTAATGATATTAAAGATAGATTCTTTTGTTAAATCTTTTAGTGGCCTGGTTTTTATATCTTTAGGTTCAAATATTTTTTTACCTCTTAATGAACCTGATATAACTCTCATCAATCAATAACCTTATGACCAATATCTTTTCTATAAAAACCACCAGACCAATTTAATTTTTTTAAATTCGCCACTATATTCTCTCTTGCGGATCTTAAATTTTCTGCAAGTGAAATAAAATTTAGTACCCGACCCCCTATAGCATAGACTTTATCATTTTTTTCTAACGTTCCTGCATGAAACAAAAATTCATTTTTATCTAATTTAATTCTTTTAAGATTTTTTATTTCCACATTTTTTTCAAAAAGATCAGGGTATCCTTTTGAGCAGACGACTATACATAAACTTTTTTTATTTAACCATTCAATATTAACTTCACTTAATTTCTCCTCACAACAGGCTAAAAAAATATCAGCTAAATCAGTTTTCAGTTTTGGAAGAATTGTTTGACATTCTGGATCACCCATTCTTACATTATACTCAATCAAATAAGGTTCATTTTTTATAATCATAAGACCAGTGTATAAAAATCCTTTATAAACTGTTCCAATTTCAGACAATCCTTTGAGAGTTGGCTCGATAATTTTTTTGATTATTTTGTTTTTTAATTCGTCGTTTATTAATCTAGATGGTGAGTATGCTCCCATACCACCTGTATTTTTACCCTTATCTCCTTCCAAGACCCTTTTATGATCTTGAGCAGTATCAAAACTTTTGAAAACATTACCATCGTGAATAGTAAAAAAACTCATTTCTTCACCTTCTAAAAATTCTTCAATTAGTAGATTTTTTGCAATACCAAATTTTCCATTAAAAATCTCTTCAACCGCAATCATAGCATTTTTTTCATTATCACAAATGTAAACCCCTTTCCCTGAAGCAAGATTATCTGCCTTAATTACAATTGGATAATTTGTTTTTATTAGAAATTCTTTAGCACTCTCTTTGTTTTCGAAAATTCCAAATTTTGCTGTTGGTATTTTAAATTTTTGACAAAGCTTTTTTGTAAAAATCTTAGACCCTTCTAGTTGAGATGCTAGTTTGTTAGGTCCAAACACTTTTATATGAAATTTTTCAAGATAATCTACCAATCCAGATACCAAAGGTTTTTCCGGACCAATGATTATTAACTCAATTTTATTATCTAATATAAATTTTTTAATTGCTTCAAAATTTTCTAAGTCAAGATCAATATTTTCTGCAATTTTTTTTGTACCTGCATTTCCTGGAAAACAAAATATTTTCTTTATTTTACTGGAATTATTCATGCTTTGACAAATCGCATGCTCTCTCCCACCACTTCCTATTATTCCAACTATCATATAGAACTATATAAACTAAAAATGACAAAAAAATTAGCAAAAATAAAATATTTAGCAAATAATTTTGAAATTATTGAGCATGGAGATTATGTTGAGTGCGCTGTATCTGGAAAAAAAATAAATTTAAATGATTTAAATTATTGGAATGTAGAGTTGCAAGAACCTTATTTCTCTTACAAAGAAGCTTTTAAAAAAAGGGAAAAAATATTTAAAAAATAAATTTATTTCCATCTGTTATGGGACCATATCCACTGTTCTGGCTTCTTTATTATCATACCTTCAAGTATTTTATTTAATTTGTCTGTAATATCTTGATTTGATGCTTCTTTTCTGAAATTTAAAGGATCATTAATAATTATTTTAAAGTTTAGGCCATTAATTCTTTCAATATAAACTGGGACAATATTAATACTAAATTTTTTAATTAATTGAGCAGGAATAGTAGTTGTAGATGCTTTTTGATTAAAAAAATTAGACAAAATACCTTCAGACACTCTCTGATCAATCATAAGAGCTGTAGAAAAATTATTTTTTTTTAAATATAGTAATTTTTTTAAACCGCCAATCCCTTTTTTAATTTGATTTTTACAAATATATTTTTTTCTTATACCCTCCATAATTTTATTTAAAAAAACATTATTCAGAGGCCGATATATTGTTGATAATTTAATACCATTACTTTCTAGAGTTAGTGCCATTAATTCGAAATTACTAAAATGCCCTGATACAAAAACAACTTGTTCATTTTTATTTTTTATATCATCAAGAATTTCTTGACCCTCAATTTTGATATTTGCCGCAAGATGTCCATACCTAAAATTTTTGATAAACATATATTCGGCAAAGACTCTTCCATAATTATTCCACATTTTTCTTGTCATTTTTTTTAAGTCTGATGTGTTTATTTTAGGAAATGCTCTTTTAATATTTGAATGTATAATTTCTTTTGATCTAAAAAATGGGCCAATTAATTCAAATATTTTTCCACTTAAATATGACGATAATCTTGGTCCTAAAATCTTAAATATTAAAAATAAACTAACAACTAATAAAAACTGAATTAAATATTTAAAATATTTCATTTTAAATTATTGAATTAATTAATTTTTCTTCATCAATAATCATTAATTCTGATTTCATTATTTTAATTTTGCCAAAATATCCATCATTAATTCTCTGATAATCTTTTTCTGTTGAAATTATTTTACAATTTAAATTACTTGCTTCGTTAATAATATTATCCAAATCACTTTTAGTATATGTATAGTGGTCAGGGAACTCTATATCTTTTAAAATATTTAAGCCATTTTTTTTAATCATTGATACAAAGGTTTGATGGTTTCCGATACCAGAAAATACTAAATATTTTTCCTCTTTTTTAAATTCATTTAAATTTGTTGGTGTATATTTTCCCAAATGAATCGTGATTTTTGGATTAATTTTAAGTATCTCATTCTCTAAAAAGTCAATATTTTCTAAATTTCCATTTAGAAAAACATGATTATAATTTTTTAAATTTTGTATACTTTCTCTTAAAGGACCTGCGGGTATTCTCATACCGTTACCTATCCAATTAGTATTATTAAAACATACAAATCTTAAATCGTATTTTATTGTTTTATCTTGTAAACCATCATCAAAAATTGCAACATCAAAATTTTCTTTCTCCGCATTTATAATTGCATCTGTTCTTTTAGATGATAAGAAAAGTTTTCCGTTATTTTTTAAGAGTTTTTGTTCATCAATTTGATTTTTATAAAACTTTTTAATGAAACATGATTTAAAATTTCTTTCGTTAAGAATTTTATTAAGCTTAATACTTAGGGAGGTTTTCCCAGTTCCTCCAATATAAATATTTCCAACGCATATAGTTTTTATTTTAAATTTTTTTTTGATAGTTTTATTTAATCTACTATTAAATAAACTTATAATTAACGCAATTGGAGAGAGAAAATATGCGATAAAGTTAGGTTTTTTATAATCCCAAAAATTAGGCTTTTTTAAATTCATTATTAAAAATTTTATCTAAATCTTTTATAGTTTTTTTTAAAATATTTTCTCCAATTTTTTTAATTCTATTTCCTGTACTTTTATTTTTTTTAAATACTATTGATGACGCTAGTTCATTCGGTGAATTAATTTTTTTAGAAACATTATAGAACTTCAATAATTTATATATTTCAGTAAAATTATTTACATTAGGCCCATGTAATATCTTTGCACCAAATCTTGCAGCTTCCAAAGGATTCTGGCCTCCTCTTTTAATAATTGAACCACCTAAAAAAACTGTGGAACCAATCTTGTGAAATTTTTTTGTTTCTCCGTATGTATCTACTATATAGATATCAATATTTTTTAAATTTTTAAGAGTAGAGCTATGGCAAGTTGCTTTTAGACCAAGATTCTCCATTAATGAAATAATGTCTTTTGTTCGATGAATATGTCTTGGAATGATTATAGTTAATAAATTTCTGATTTTTTTTCTTAATTCAATGTGCGCTTTTGCACAGAATAATTCCTCATTTTCATGAGTACTTGAAGCAACCCATATTTTTTTTCTTTTAAACTCACTTTTTAATTTATTACTAACTTTATCTAAATTTT
This sequence comes from uncultured Pelagibacteraceae bacterium, assembly GCA_902583635.1. Taxonomy (GTDB): domain Bacteria; phylum Pseudomonadota; class Alphaproteobacteria; order Pelagibacterales; family Pelagibacteraceae; genus Pelagibacter. The sequence goes on from CACHWJ010000001.1 coordinate 16,817, forward strand.
CTTTATCACTTTTAGCAAACTTTAAATTGCCTAAATAATTTATTTTCTCTACCTCTAGTTTTTTTAAATATTCTTTAGTTTCTTGATTTTGTGGGTACGCTTTTGTTATATTACCAAAAACTGATTTAGAAAAGTTTTTAATTTTCATCCACCGCATAAATGTTTTTTTTGTTAATCTTGCATTAAATAAAATTAATGGAATATTTTTCTCACTAATATCTTTGAACATCCATGGCCAAATTTCAGACTCTATAAAAATTGCAAAATTTGGGCTCCAATAGTTTAAGAATTTTTTAGTGAAAAAAAAATAATCTATTGGATAAAATTGATGAACAGTTTTTTTGAAGTTATACTTTTTTAAAATTTTTGAAGAACTTAAAGTACTTGATGTAATTAATATTTGATTTATGGAATTATCCTTTTCATAATTTTTTATCAACGGAATAATACTCAAGATTTCACCAACACTGGCACCATGAAACCATACCAATTTACCCTGCCTTCTTTTTTTTGTAGATATACCAAATTTTTCAACAAACCTTCTATTATCTTCTTTGTTTTTAAAGACTCTAAAAATTATAATTATTGGTGAAAATAAAAGTAAAACTGTTAAAATTATTTGATAAATAACAATCATATTTATTTTTGAATTTGTTTTTCATAAAAATTTTTGTAAAGTTTCGATTTAATTAAAAGATCTTCGTGGGTTCCATTATCAATAACTTTTCCGGAGTCAATTAAATAAATATTATTTGAATTTAGAATTGTAGAAAGTCTATGAGCAATAACTATTGTTGTTTTATCATTTATTAAAACATTTATTGCCTCTTGTATTTTACTTTCAGATTCGGAGTCCAGTGAAGATGTTGCTTCGTCTAATAAAATAATTTTACTTCTTTTAATCATTGCTCTTGCTATGGATATTCTCTGTTTTTCACCACCAGACAATCTAACTCCATTTTCACCTATTTCTGTATCATACTTTTTTGGCAGCTTTTCTATAAAATCGTGAGAATTCGACAACTTCGCAACCTCATAAATTTCCTCATCACTTGCATTTTCATTAGCATATTTAATATTATTTTTAATTGTATCATCAAATAAAGTTGTTTCTTGACTGACTAACGAAACATTTTTTCTAACAGAATTTAGGCTAGTATCATAAATTGATTGGTTATCAATTTTTATATCACCATTTAGAGGTTGATAAAATCTTGGTATTAAATTTAATATTGTTGATTTACCTGAACCACTATGACCAACAAGAGCAGTCATTTTTCCACCTTCAAAATTTAGATTGATATTATTCAAAACATTTTGCTGACTTACATCATATTTAAAAAAAACATTTGAAAATTCTATACTTCCTCTATTAACCCTAAGTTCACCAGCACTAACTTTGTCTTTAATTGTATTTTTGGTGTCAATTATTGGTAAAATTCTATTGGCTGCTGAAATTCCTTGATTAACAACCATATTCAAAGATGATAAGGATCTCACTGGTTGATAAGCAAGCATCATAGCTGCAAGAAAAGAGAAAAAATTATTAACTTGAATCTCATTGTTTGCGATTAATTTGCCTGAGTAGTAAATTAAAATTGCTATCATGAAACCTGTCAGCACCTCCATTATTGGAGACATTCTTATTAAAACAGTAGCAATTTTTTTCTGTTTTTGCATAAGTTGATCTAAGTGGCCATCTGCTCTTTCAGTTTCGAAATTTTCTTTTTGGAAAATCTTTGTTATTTTATGGTTTTTAAATAACTCGACTAGATACGAAGTTAAAAAACCAGACTTTTCTTGAGCTTCTGTAGCAACTTTATGCATTCTTTTGCCCAATGTTTTTGAAGCAATACTTGCAAGAGGTATCATTATTAAGGAGACTAAAGCTAGTTTCCAATTTTGTAAAAACATAACAATCAGTAAACCAATTAAGGTTAAGCTATCTTTAAATAAATTTAAAATAGCGTTACTAAGTAAATTAGTAATATGCTGGACATCATAAATTAAATTAGAAATAAATTTACCTGAATGTTTATTATCTATGGACTGAGTATCAGCTTTAATTAAAGATGTAATCATATCTTTTTGAAGCTTTTTCTTTATCTCCTCTGCTACAATTATCATAAAAGATTTTGCCAGATAAAGAGATATACCTTTTGTTGAAAAAGCCAAAATAATCAGTATTGGAATGAAAATTAATAAAGTTTTGTCCTTCTCAATAAAGATTTTTTCTATTGCTGGATCTAATAACCAGGCAATTGCTGAGGTACTACCAGCAACTAATATTGAAAAAAAACCTGAAAAAAATATTAGTTTCAAATATTTTTTTGAATAGTCTTTATAGAGTCTTTTAAAAATTTTTAATTTATTCATTATGAATTTTTTGTTATTAGGATTATTAGAAAAATTATTAATCCAAAATAATTATTACTTTTAAAAGCTCTTAAACAGCTTAGGGGATCATTTAAATTAAAAATTTTCATTTGGTACATTAACAAATGAACAAAAGGGATTAATAATAATAAATAATAAGTAAAATTAAATTGCATACTATATCCTCCCAGTAAAAAGAGAATTAATAATAAAGTGTAACATATAAATAAAAATTTTTTAGCTTTGCCCTTAAATTTTATTGATGTTGACTTTAGCCCTATTATTTCATCATCTTTGATATCTTGATATCCATAGATCGTGTCATAGCCCAGTGTCCAAAATATGGCTCCAAGATAGAAGAGTATAGGCACAAGACTGATTTCCCCTTTAATTGCAGTCCATCCAAGTATTAAACCGTAATTAAAAGTAATACCCAAGAATAATTGTGGCCAATAAGTGAATCTTTTCATCAATGGATAAGTAAAAGCCAAAGGCATTGAACCAAGAGCAAGGATTATCGTAAATAAATTAAAATTAAGCAAAACTAAAAAAGCTAAAAAACAAAGAACTAAAGAATAAAATATACCAAGTTTTACGGATACATTTCCAGAAGCAATTGGACGATTTTTTGTGCGAAAAACTTTTGCATCAAATTCTTTATCCAGGATATCGTTTACTATACATCCTGCAGATCTCATAAATACTGAACCCAAAAAAAATAAAATTAAACAAAAAAAATAATTAATTAAGTTAGTTGAAAAGTCATATGCCAACGTTAATCCCCAGGTACATGGCCAGAACAAAAGCATAAAACCAATAGGTTTTTTTAATCTTATAAGTTCAATAAATAAGTTTAGCTGGTACATATTTTACTTGTAAATAACAAAGGCTAGTTTCATAATCAAATTGATTCGTATGAATATAGATTACACCGTAACAGCACTAATGTTTCCCGCTATACCTTTGTTAATGGGTGTTTACAGTAATAGGTTTCATACTTTAAGTGCTTTAATTAGAAAAATTCATGATGCCCATGTTTTTGAAAAACACACTCCACCTGAATGGAAAGCTCAATTTATTAATCTAAACAAAAGAATAAGCCTTTTAAAATTTTCAATGGTGTTTGCTGCCTTTGGCTTTTTATTCAATATGTTGACCGTTTTTGGACTTTATTTAAGTGAAATTTTTATTGCTAGAATTATTTTTGGATCATGTTGTTTATCAATGATTATATCTATAATATTTTTTATAGTTGAAATTCAGGTTTCTACTAATGCTTTGAAACTTCATATGTCTGATATGGATATCTACGACTAAAGTATTTATTTAAGGTTTTATAACAGCTGGCCCTGTTAGTAATCTGCCTTCCAAATCCTCATGAGCTTGTTTAACTTGATCAAGTGAATATTTCTTAGAAATTTCTATTTTAAACTTACCAGTTAAAACAGCATCAAAAACTTTTTTTGCTGATTCTAATAATTCTTCTCTCTCGATTGTGTAATGAGCAATAGAAGGACGTGTAAAAAATAAACCTTTAGCATTAATATGTTTTTTTACATCAATTTTATCGACATAACCAGAAGCATTTCCAAAAGCTACCATCATTCCTCTGATTTTAAGTACTTCAATTGAACCTTCAAAGGTTTTTAAACCTACGCCATCATAGACAACATCAATTCCATTTTTTCCAACAATTTTTTCAACCTCTTCTACAAAATCTTTATCGGTATAATTAATTACATGATGACATCCGTTTTTCTTTGCAATTTCTTCCTTTTCTTTAGAGCCAACAGTCCCGATAATTTCTGCACCAATAGAATTGGCCCAAGGACACAGTATTTGTCCTAGTGCTCCAGCTGCTGCATGATAAAGAACTTTGTCACCTTTCTTTAGTGGATAAGCTCTATGTAATAAATATTCTGCAGTAATTCCTTTTAAAGTAACGCATGAAGCGACCTCATCTGAAACTCCATCTGGAACTGGCACAAGTTTATTTTCTGGCATAATATGTTTTTCTGAATAAGCACCAATAGGCATAGAAGCATGGGAAACTCTATCTCCTACTTTAAATAATTTAACCTCAGGACCTACTTCTTCAATAACACCACAGGCTTCAAGGCCAATTCCGCTAGGAAGTGGAATAGGATAGAGTCCAGTTCGGTGATAAGTATCTATATAATTTATTCCAATAGATAAGTTTTTAATTAAAACTTCATTAGATTGAGGTTTGCCAATTTTAACGTTTTCAACTTTTAGTACATCAGGACTTCCAAATTTTTCTATTCTTACAGTTTTCATAATTTATTTTACAAATGTACCACTATGATAATCCTGAACTGCTTGCAAGATTTCTGCTTTAGTATTCATTACAAATGGACCACCTCTTGCTATTTCCTCATTAATAGGCTTGCCTGAAACCACCAAGAACTTAGCATTTGATTTAGCTTTCACTGTTAAATCCTCACCTCGAGTTAAGAGTATTAAAGTACTATCTTTAACATCATCGTGTTTATTTTTTCCAACTTCAATTTCACCATTTATTAGATAAATAAAAGTGTTATGAGTTGAAGGTAATTTATAGTTAAATAATTTATCTTTGGTCAGCTCAACATCAAAATAGATTGGCTCAACATTATGACCTTTAACAGGGCCTTCAGCATTTTCAAAATTTCCAGCTATAACTTTAACCTGTTTCTCTTTATCTTTATGAACACTCATTTTATCTGAATCTATGTAAATATATTCAGGCTTACTCATCTTTAATTTAGCAGGCATATTAATCCATAATTGAAATCCATGAAGTTTACCTTCTTTCATTGCGGGCATTTCAGAATGAATTATTCCACTTCCAGTTTTCATCCACTGAACATCTCCTGCTGTCATTCTTCCTTCACCCCCGGTGCTATCTTTATGCTCAAAATCTCCAGCTAACATATAGGTTACTGTTTCAATTCCTCGATGAGGATGGGGTGGAAAACCAGCAATGTAATCCTCACTATTCTCTGATCCAAACTCATCTAACATCAAAAATGGATCAAAATAATTTGGTTCTACACCAATACTTCTTTTTAATTTAACTCCTGCACCATCAGATGCAAGGATAGGGTCAATAATTTTACTGATTTCAATGTTTTTCATTTTAACGATATAAGAATTTATTAGAGTATATCAAGTAAATCTCCAAGTTGTTTAATTTGATTTTTAGGTGAATAGTCAAGTTTATCAAAAATATTGTTATTTCTATTTACCCAAATAGAATTGAACCCATAATTTCCACCACCTGATACATCCCAAGTATTAGCACTTAAAAAAGCAACTTCATTTTTTTGAATATTATATTTTTTAATTGGTATATCGTAAACTTTAGAGTCTGGTTTATAAATACCAACTTCTTCTATTGAAAAAAGATCATCAAATAAATTATCTAAATTATTGCTTTTAACTAATTGATTAAGAAGGGCAGGTGTGCCATTGGAAAGAATAGCAAGTTTTAAATCTTTTTCTTTAAGTGATTTTAAAACTGCAGGCACTTCCTTAAATGGTGAAAGAATTTTATAAAGGTCTAACAATTCATTTCTCAATGAAGAATCTATTTCATGAGCTTTCATAGATTTATCTAAACTATCTTCAGTTACTTGCCAAAAATCTTTATGTCTTTTCATTAAACTTCTAAGCCAGGTATATTCTAGCTGAGTAGTTCTCCAGTAATTTGCAAAACCTTCCCACTTATCACCAATTTTATCTTTGCATTTCTCAGCAGCTGAATTCACATCAAATAAAGTTCCATATGCATCAAAAATTATTGCTTTAATATTTTTCATAAACTAATTTATCTATATGAGTAACATTAGATTATTTTTTCCAAAAAGTTTATCACTTAATTTAACTACCACACTTGATAAATCACAATCTCATTATGTAAGTAAAGTTATGAGAATTAAAGAAAATGAAGTTTTCTCTTTATTTAATATTAGTGGAGAGTGGGAGGCAAAAATTTCAGGTATTTCAAAAAATATTGTTGAGTTTAATGTTACAAAACAATTAAGACAAAAAGAGAATTTTAAAGAGCTATGGTTAGCTTTTTCTCCTATCAAATCTAATTACTTTAATTTCATGATCCAAAAAGCAACTGAGTTAGGAGTTACAAAGTTTTTGCCTATTCTTTTTGATCGAACAATTGTTAGGAAGTTAAATAAAGAAAGATTAGAAAAAGTTATTATAGAAGCAGCAGAACAATCTAATAGAATTCAGGTTCCTAATATTGAAGACCTGCAAAATCTTAGAGATTTTTTAGATAAGAGTGATGTCGATTTGATTTTCACAGATCTTAATTCAAAAAATAATAAAGTAGATTTAAAAAAACTTACTAGCAAGCCAACCTGTATCGTTGTAGGTCCCGAAGGAGACTTTTCGGAGAGTGAAAGAGATGAGATTCTCTCATACAAAGGTGTTCAGGCTATAAAAATTAATGAAAACATCCTAAGATCTGAAACAGCTGTAATTTCTGCCATATCGATCATAAATTACGCCATTAATTGATATTTTGTCGCGAAAAGTAAAGTGTAATTTTTCTAAAGAGGATTTATATAGTGTCTTAAAATGAATAAACTTTTATTTATAATCTTAGCAGTTTTAACAACTTCTCATGCGTTAGCTGATCAACCAAAAGACTGGCAATTAGGTTTTCAAAATGCAGCATCTGAAACGATGAGAGATATTGTAAGTTTTCATGACAACCTTTTACTTCCAATAATTATTGCAATAAGTGTATTTGTTTTATTCTTAATGGTTTATGCTTGTATAAGATTTAGAGCATCAGCAAATCCAGTTCCTTCAAAAAGAACTCATAATGTTGCAGTTGAAGTTTTATGGACATTAATTCCATGTTTAATTTTAATTGTCATGGCTGTACCTTCATTTAAAATTTTATATAAACAAGACACTATTCCAAAAGCAGAAGTTACAGTTAAGGCAGTTGGGTATCAGTGGTATTGGGGTTATGAATATCCAGATGAAAATATAATTTTCGAGTCATACATGATTGAAGATAAAGACTTAAAAGAGAATCAACCTAGATTATTAGCGGTTGATAATGAACTTGTAGTGCCGGTAAATAAAGTAGTTAAGGTACTAATTACTGCAAACGATGTATTACATGCTTGGGCTTTGCCAGCTTTCGGAGTAAAAAGAGATGCTGTGCCTGGTAGAATTAATGAAACTTGGTTTAAAGCAGAAAAAGTTGGAACTTACTATGGTCAATGTTCTGAACTTTGTGGAATTAAACATGCGTTCATGCCTATAACAGTCAGAGTTGTTTCTGAAGAAGAATATAATGAGTGGCTTATGGATGCTAAAGTAAAATTTGCGAAAGAAGTAATTGAAGAAGATGAATTTAAAAAACTAGCGAGCAAATAATTATGTATACACAGACTGCATCACACGACGATCACACGCCAACTGGTTGGAAGCGTTGGGCTTATTCAACAAACCACAAAGATATTGGAACAATGTATTTAATTTTTGCAATTATTGCAGGTGTAATCGGAACAGCATTTTCTGTTCTAATGAGAATGGAATTAATGCATCCAGGAGATGGTATCTTAGGTGGTAATTATCATTTATATAATGTTTTAGTAACTGGTCATGGATTGATCATGATTTTTTTTATGGTTATGCCAGCAATGATCGGTGGTTTTGGTAATTGGTTTGTTCCAATTATGATTGGTGCCCCAGATATGGCGTTTCCAAGAATGAATAATATTTCATTTTGGTTACTACCCACATCATTTATTTTGTTAATTATGTCTATCTTCATGGATGGGCCTCCAGGTCAAACAGGAGTTGGAGGTGGATGGACTATTTATCCTCCTTTATCATCTTCAGCTGGACAACCTGGTCCTGCAATGGATTTTGCTATTTTAAGTTTACACTTAGCAGGTGCTTCATCAATTTTAGGAGCGGTAAATTTTATTACAACAATTTTAAATATGCGAACCCCAGGCATGACTTTACATAAAATGCCTTTATTTGCCTGGTCAATTTTAGTTACAGCATTTTTATTATTGTTATCTTTACCTGTTTTAGCAGGAGCAATTACAATGCTTTTAACTGATAGAAATTTTGGAACGGCTTTTTTTGATGCACAAACTGGTGGAGACCCAGTTTTATTCCAACATTTATTTTGGTTTTTTGGTCATCCCGAAGTTTATATTTTAATTTTGCCTGGTTTTGGAATGATAAGTCATATTGTTTCAACGTTTTCTAAAAAACCTGTATTTGGGTATTTGGGAATGGCTTATGCTATGGTTGCAATTGGAATTGTTGGTTTTGTTGTATGGGCTCACCATATGTACACAGTTGGTTTAAGCACTGACACAAAAGCATACTTTTTAGCAGCAACAATGATTATTGCTGTTCCTACAGGGATAAAAATATTTTCATGGATTGCAACGATGTGGGGTGGATCTATCTCATTTAAAACACCAATGGTATGGGCATTAGGTTTTATATTTTTATTTACGGTAGGGGGAGTTACAGGAGTTGTCTTAGCTAATGCAGGTGTTGATACAGCAATGCATGATACTTATTATGTCGTTGCACACTTTCACTATGTTTTATCTTTAGGGGCAGTGTTTGCGATATTTGCAGGTTTTTATTATTGGTTTGGAAAGATGTCTGGATATGAATATTCAGAATGGATGGGTCAATTACATTTCTGGTTAACTTTCATTGGTGTCAATTTGGTATTTTTCCCACAGCACTTTTTAGGTCTTGCTGGAATGCCAAGACGATATGCTGATTATCCAGATGCTTTTGCAGGATGGAATTACATTTCATCAATAGGATCATATATTTCAGTTTTAGGTTTAGTTGTATTTTTCGCAAACCTTATTTATGCATTTTCAAAGAAAAAAGCAGCAGCCCAAAACCCTTGGGGTGAGGGGGCTACAACTTTAGAATGGACTGTGCCATCACCACCAAATTTCCATACTTTTGAGGAATTGCCGAAATTTGAAGATGATGAAAGTGTTGAAAAATCAATAAGTTAATTTTTTAACCTAGATTTTTTAAATAGAAAATTAATGATTAAGTCTAAATTAAAAAACAGAAATTTAAGTCAGGAAGACGTTTTTAATTTATCCGAATTATTTAAACTAATGAAGCCAAGAGTAATGTCATTAGTTATCTTTACTTGTGCTGTTGGATTGTTAATGGCGCCAAATATAGTGCCCACAAAAGATGCAATTATTGGAATAATTTTAGTTTCAATAGGTGCAGGCGCAGCAGGTGCACTTAATATGTGGTACGAGTCTGATTTAGATGCGTTAATGTCTAGAACTTGTTTAAGGCCAATTCCAACTGGAAAAGTAAACAAAAATCAGGCACTGGTCTTCGGTATTACCTTGTCGATATTTTCTGTAATAGCGTTAGATTATTTTGCAAACAGAATATCAGCTGGATTATTACTATCGACGATCTTATTTTATGTTTTTGTCTATACAATATGGCTGAAGAGAAAAACTCCTCAAAACATAGTAATAGGTGGTGCTGCTGGAGCTTTACCACCAGTAATAGGTTGGACAATTGCTACGAATTCACTTTCATTAGAGCCAATAACATTTTTTTTAATAATCTTTTTTTGGACTCCATCTCACTTCTGGGCTTTAAGCCTATATAAATCTGATGATTATAAAAGAGCAAAAATTCCAATGTTACCATTAACCAATGGAGTAGAGAGTACAAAATTAAATATATTAATTTATTCATTATTAATGTTACCAGTCATTGTCTTGCCATATGGTATTGGTTTTGTGGGTCTAGTTTTTTTACTACCATCCTTAATTTTAACACTTTACTATAACTTTCTGTGTTTGGAACTATACAAATTTAAAAAAAATAAATTTAACTCAAAAAAAGCAAAAACGATTTTTGGATATTCAATTTTATATTTATTTTTAATATTTGTTCTTTTTCTGATTGATAAAATTTTATGATGACACCTGACAAAAAAACCAAAAAAAAAAACATTTTAACTGCTATAGCAATTTTAGCTTTTATGCTTTTCTTGTTTGTGTTTACTTTATATAACGTTGGAGTTTTTGATAGACAAATATGATTAAGAAAAAAACACTAACCCCTATACTCCTCGCTGGAATATTCTGTTTAATGCTAGGCCTATCTTTTGCAGCAGTACCACTTTATGACTTATTTTGCAGAGTTACTGGTTTTGGAGGAACAACACAAGTTTCTAAAGAACCACCAAAAATAGTTTTAGATAAAATTGTAAGTGTTAGATTTGATACTAACGTAAATAATCTGACTTGGGATTTTAAAGCAAAATCTAATGTAATGGATGTAAAAGTTGGTCAAGTTAACAAAATAGAATTTGAGGTAGAAAATTATGGTGATGACACCACTTACGGTGTTGCCACTTTTAATGTTTCACCTTCAAGTTTTGGAAAATACTATAGTAAGTTGGGTTGTTTTTGTTTTGAAAAACAGGAGTTGAAAGCTGGAGAAAAGGCAACTTACGTTATGACTTTTTATTTGGATCCAGAACTTGTAAATGATCCAACAGTAAAAAATTTACAGGATGTAACTATGTCGTATACTTTTTTCTCGACAGATTACTATAAACAATCATAATCACCTAAATGTCAGCTGAAAAAAAACATGATTATCACTTAGTAGACCCGAGTCCGTGGCCTATATATACAGCATTTGCTTGTCTAGTGTTAGCAATCGGTACAATTTTTTACATGCATAACGATGTTTCGTGGGGAATGTATTTAGGATTAGCATTGCTTATCTATGGAGCTTACATGTGGTTTAGAGATGTTGTAATTGAAGCAGAACATCAAGGTCATCATACCCCTGTTGTGCAAATTCATCACCGATATGGAATGACATTATTTATTGCATCAGAAGTGATGTTTTTTGTAGCATGGTTCTGGGCATATTTTGATATAAGTTTATTTCCAAATGAGTTTGTTGGAAATGTTTGGCCTCCTAAAGATATTGAAACATTTGATCCATGGGATATTCCATTAATCAACACATTGGTATTATTGTTATCTGGAACTACAGTTACATGGGCCCATCACTCACTGTTAGAAGGTGATAGAAAAGGGTTTATTCAAGGGTTAACTGCTACTGTTGCACTTGGTTTCTTTTTTACTTTGTTGCAAGCGTACGAATATCATCACGCTACTTTTACCTATTCAGGTCATATTTATGGAGCTGTCTTTTATATGGCTACAGGTTTTCATGGATTTCACGTAATTGTAGGAACAATATTTTTAGCTGTTTGTTTGTGGCGTGGAAAATTAGGCCATTTTACTAAAGATCACCATTTTGGATTTGAAGCAGCTGCTTGGTACTGGCATTTTGTTGACGTGGTGTGGCTATTCTTATTTGCTGCAATTTATATATGGGGAAGTTAATTTACAACTCTTGAAGAATAAATTTTTATTTTCAGTATTTGTTTGGTTTATAATTCTTATTCTTTTCTCATTAGGTTTTTGGCAAATTTATAGACTAAATTGGAAGCTAGATTTAATAAATCAAATTGAAAATTCTCTAAAAAATGATCCTGTACAATTAACTCAAACCAATAAAAAAAACTATTTAAGAATAAAAACCTCAGGTCAAATTGATTTTGATAATCAAATTTACTTATATAATTTGAATGAAAAAGGAAAACCTGGGTTTGAAGTAGTGAACCCAATATTGATTGAAAATGAAAACTTTTTAATTAACAGAGGCTGGATACCTTTTGATAAAAAAGATCTACCAGAAATCAATCAAATCAATCAAAATGAAATACTTGGAACTTTAATGATACAATCTAAGTCAAGTATGTTTAAGCCCCAAAATGAAATTAAAAAAAATTATTGGTTCACCCTTGATAGAGATGACATTTTTAATCAGACTGGAAGAAAATTTTCTAATTATATTATTTATTTAAATGGAAACTATAAAATTCCAAAACCAAGAGTGATAACTGCAAAAATTTCAAACAATCATAAAAAGTATGCAATTACTTGGTTTTCAATGGCGATTTCAATTCTTTTAATATATCTATATTTTAGAAAAAAAAATTATTAGATGAAGTATATAAGCACAAGAGACAAATCAAAAAACTTTGAATTTAAAGATGTTTTTATTAAAGGCCTTGCTGATGATGGCGGTCTTTTTATCCCAGAGACTTTACACAAATATTCAGAGTCTGAAATTAGTGATTTTAAAAAACTAAGTTATTCAGATTTAGCAAAAAAAATTATTCATCCATTTATTGGTAATTTTACTTCAGAAGGTGAGTTAAGTAAAATAATAGAAAAATCCTACTCAGTTTTCAGAAAAGATAATGTTATTGATCTTATTAAAGTGGGCGACCGTTCCGTGCTTGAATTGTTTCATGGTCCAACCTTAGCTTTTAAAGATGTTGCAATGCAACTCTTGGGTAATTTTTATGAATTTTATTTAAATAATGAAAATGAAAAGATTAATATTGTAGTTGCCACATCAGGAGATACTGGTGCAGCTGCCATAGATGCAATTAAAGGAAAAAAAAACTTAAATATATTTGTTCTACATCCTCATAACCGTATTTCACCTGTTCAAAGAAAATTAATGACAACTGGAAAAGATGAGAATGTATTCAATATTGCTGTAAAAGGTAACTTCGATGATTGTCAAAATTTAGTTAAATCCATGTTTTCAGATAAAGAATTTTCTAATCAGATAAACATGTCTGGTGTTAATTCAATTAATTGGGCCCGAATCGTTGCGCAAAGTGTATATTATTTTTATTGTTATTTTTTAGCCGAGGATGACAATCAGCCAATAAATTTTTCAGTACCAACTGGAAATTTTGGAGATGTATATGCTGGTTATTTGGCAAAGAAGTTGGGTCTTCCAATTAATAAATTAATAGTAGCCACAAATCAAAACGACATTTTACATAGAGCTATTTCAAAAGGTAAATATGAGGCTGAACATGTATCTGAAACTATTTCGCCAAGTATGGACATTCAAATTGCAAGTAATTTTGAGAGATTAATTTATGATTTAAATAATCATGATAGTTCAAAAACTTTAGATGATATGAAAACCATTAAACAGAATGGTAAATATTCAATCGACGATGAGAAATTAAAAAAAATTAATCAAGATTTTTTGTCGGCAAGAATGAGTGAGCAGGAAACAATAGATGTGATAAAAAATATTTATGAAAAATTTAATATGGTTTTAGATCCACACACCGCTATAGGATATGGTGCTTTTGATAAACATGATTTAAAAGGAAACAATATTGTTCTTGCAACTGCACACCCATGTAAATTTCCAGATGCAATTTTAAAGGCTATAAACTTGAAATCTGATTTACCAAATGAATTAAAGTTTATTTTGGATGAGAAAGAAAATTATGGTATAATTGAAAATAATCTCAAAGAAATTAAACAATATATTTTAGAAAAAATTAAATGAAAATTAAAGAGGGAGATAAAATTCCAAATTCAGAATTTTACTATTTAGACGAAACTGGTGCTCCAAAAAAAATATCTACATCTGAGTTGTTTAATAATAATAAAACAATAGTTATAGGGGTTCCTGGAGCTTTTACTAAAGTTTGCTCCGCTAAACATTTGCCAGGTTATGTCAACAATTTTGAAGCTGCTAAAAAAAAAGGGATTACCAAAATTATCTGTGTTTCAGTAAATGATCCAAATGTAATGAAAGCTTGGGGTGATAGTCAAAAGGTAGAGGACAAGATTTTTATGGCAGCAGATCCATACTGTGAATTTACTAAATTAATTGGCGCAGATATTGATAGATTTGACAGAGGTCAAGGAACGCGATCAGCAAGATATACTATGCTGGTTGAAAATAATATTGCAACTAAGATAAAAGCTGAAGAAGATACAGCGACCTGTGAGATGTCAGCTGCAGAGAATTTTTTAGTTTCAATTTAAAGTAGCTGCTTTTTTAGCCAACATATCCACCTCTTCATTTAGAGGGTCTCCAGCATGTGCTTTAACCCAATTCCATTTTACGTTTAAGGATTGGTTTAGTTTATGTAATTCAAGCCATAAATCTTTGTTTTTAACATTCTCTTTTTTTGATGTTTTCCAGTTATTTAATACCCAAGTATTAATCCACTCAGTAATTCCATTTTTTACATATTTTGAATCTGTAAATATCTCTATTGGATCTTTTGAGTTTATATTTTTTAAGGCATTAATTGGAGCCATAAGTTCCATCCTGTTATTTGTCGTATTTTTTTCATTTCCACTAATTTTTTTAATTTCTCCATTGATGTTAATTATTGCAGCCCATCCACCATTTCCTGGATTAGACAGGCAGGAACCATCTGTATAAATTTTAATCATTTGGGTAAATAATCTTTATAAGAATTTAAGCTATTATGAGTAAGTAGTTTTTGATAATACTCGTTAGGATTTTTTATCTTTATTAAAGCTGTTTTAGGAGTGTTAGAATAATCATAAAGTCTAGTTAATAAGTAACGCAAAGCTGCTCCTCTACATAAGACATTAATAGCGTTTTTTTCTCTAGAAGAAATTTTCTTAATACTCTCATAGCCTTTAATTAAACTTTTAATTTTTTGTTTATTTATTGAAAATTTTTTACCATTTAGGTCAAAACATAGAGCATTAATACAAATTGCAATCTCATACATAAAATAATCGTTTCCAGCAAAGTAAAAATCTATAATCCCTGAGAGTTTATTTTTTTTGAAAAAGATATTATCAATAAATAAATCTCCATGAATAATGCCGTTTGGTAATTTTTTTGGCCAATGCTTATTGATATTATTTAAATTATTTTTTAAAAAAAAATCTATTTTTGAAAATTTATTGCCTTTAAATTTAATACTTTTTAATAAAGGATTAAGATTTTTAATACCCATTGAGTTTTTGCGATAAAGTTTTAGTTTTTTTGTAACTAAATGCATTCGTGCAGTAATTTTTCCAACAGAGTAACAATCTTTGATATTTAGTTTTTTTTTATCTTTTCCCTCTAAAAAAGAGACAATACAGGCAGTCTTTTTTTTTAATTTTATTAAATAACTATTATTTTTGGTTCTCAGAGGTTTTGGACAATTTATTCTAGAGCTATTTAAATTATCCATTAGTTTCATAAAAAAGGGAACGTCTTTTTTCGAAACTCTTTTTTCAAAAATAGTTAAGATAAATTTTTTATTCTTTGATTTTAATAAATAATTAGTATTTTCAATTCCTTGTTTAATTCCTTGAAAGTTTACAATTTTTTCAATATCAAACTTATTATTTATTAGTCTAATATCATCCTTATCTATTTTTGTATAAACAGCCATCTAATTTAACTTGTTGGGGACTTTAAATACTACATTTTCTTTTATTATTTCAACTTCATTTATATTTATAGTGAATTTATTTTTTAGTGCTTTTATGAAATTCTCAACTAAAATTTCTGGAGCAGAAGCACCTGACGATATACCTATAGTATTAAATTTTTCTATTTCATCATATGGAATTTCACTTTCGGAATGAATTAAGTGAGCATTCTCACACCCCGATTTTTTGGCGACTTCAACTAATCTTACAGAGTTTGAGGAATTTCTACTTCCAATTACAAAAAACATTTCACATTTTTTTGCAATATTTTTTACTGCAGCTTGCCTATTTGTTGTGGCATAACAAATATCTTCCTTCATTGGCTCTTTCATTAATGGATATTTATTTTTTAAGATTTTTATTATTTCTTTAGTGTCATCTACTGATAAAGTCGTTTGAGTTATATAGGCAATTTTATCAAATTTTTCAGTGTGATAATTTTTAGCCTCATACTCATTCTGAATTAGTTTTACTGCACCAACTGGGAGCTGCCCCATAGTTCCAACAACCTCTGGATGGTTTTTGTGTCCAATTAAAATAATGTGATATCCAGCTTTATTAAGATTTTCTGCTTCTCTATGTACTTTTGAAACCAAAGGACATGTTGCATCAACATAAGTCATTTTATAGTTTTTTGCATCTTCGGGTATCTTTTTGGGCACACCATGAGCAGAAAAAATAACAGGTCTAGTTTTATCCTCAATTTCTTCAAGCTCTTCTACAAATATGGCTCCTTTATTTTTAAGGTCGTCAACAACGTGTTTATTGTGAACAATTTCATGTCGAACATAAACTGGAGCACCAAATTTTTGAATTGATTTTTCAACAATTTCAATTGCTCTTTCAACACCTGCACAAAATCCACGTGGTGCAGATAATAGGATGTTTAATTCTTTATTTTTCATTTTTTTCTAAAAAATATTCAAGCAATATATGTGGAAAGGTTAAAGACGCCAAACCTATAAAAATTATTTTTAAGACCGCATTATTTAATTCATAGACATTATTTAGTAAATAAAGACCCACCAAACAAAAAATAGCAGTCAAAACTGTTAATGGAAAAGCTTTTTTGACAAATAAGTTAAAACCATTTTTAAGATTTGTGTTATCCATTTCAACAGCAAGTGAAATAGTATGCCTAATAGAGTGTAAAAAACAAAAATAAATTGTGAATGCAACCAATGGAGGTAAGTAATAATTTAAAATAATAATTGAGAAGAAATCTAATAAAATTGAAAATTTTTTAAAGTTAAACTCAGTTAAAAATAAAATAATACTCGATAGTGCACTTAATCCAATAGCTATTTCAATAATTTTATAATTTTCAATAAAGCTTAAACTTAGGTAAAATTGCTCACTATCAATCAACAACATTTTAAAAATATACACCGTCTCATCAAAATTGAAGTACAAAGGAGCAATAATAACCAATAAGCCTCTGAAAAAATAAAATATTGGAATTAAATTTGAACTCTTATTTATTAAAAATTGCGTATCTTCTTTACCAAAATGAAACGATGCAACTGCCAAAAAAATTACTAAGGTTATAGTTGGCAAAACAGTCCATGTCAATATTACTGAGATAGCTATTAATATGTACAACAAATAAAAAATATATGATTTTTTAATATTTAAATTTGTGAGTAGTTTTTTACCTTTTAAATGGTCTAGTGCACCATGCGAAACACCTATTATCAATATAAGTAGCAAACATATTAAGGACGATATATTTAAATTACTAAATTTAAAAATTATTATTGAAAATATATTGCAAAATAAAAAAAAAATAAAAGAATGATTTAAATTTATTTTTTTTATTTTATTACTCATATTAAATTAATTCTTTGAAAAATTTCCACTTAGGCATTTTAAGAATAATTTCTAAATCTTCAAAAAAACTGCTTTTATTTGATAAAAAATTAATGGCTGTTTCAGATTTTGAACTAAAAACATTGAAAAAAATATTACCCATTTCATTAGGATTATTTTTAAGAACCCTTAATAATATTTTATCTAAAAAATCATATTTTGAATTAATTTTAAATAGATTTACGTTTTTTATATTTTCTATGTTTTTTCTTATGTATCTGCTTTGCTCTTGAATATTTAGGAAAGTATAACCGGTGCTTAATCTAGTCATGCCTCCTGCTGATCCTATGTTAATTTCATTTAATTTATTAACATTTTTTTGTCTAAAAAGGGGAATGGCTCCTTGTTCTCTAAAATGTATTTTACATTGTCTTAAGTTTAAATGATTACATAGGTAGTCATCAATTTGTTCATCATAATCATTTAGTGAACTGTTATTGAGTTCTGATATCCAAGTAGTTTCAACAAGTGCTGTCTTTTTTGTAAAGGGGAGTGTGTAAAAAAAATGCACTCTATTTCTTTGATCACATTTAAAATCCATTAAATTAAATATTTCTTCATCAAAAAAATCTTTTCGAGTTTCTATCTCCACACCACAAAAATGTTGCCACAACTCACTTTTTTTATTTTCAAAATTAGGCACACTATTAAATACAATTGAATTTGACTTATCTATTTGATCAACATTTTTAAAAAAATAAATATTTTCATTTAATCTAAGTTTTGAAAGTATTTTTTCATAAAATATACCACTATCAATCGTCTGATACGGGGTAGATTGGCAATCTACATATTTTGTTTCATATGTTGTATTTATTGAAAAATTATTCCAACTTTTTTTTACACAATCATCAAAGTTATGTGGAAAAACCTTCCAAAAAGACCACGTTTTATCTCTTTTATAATCATCTCTTGGTTCAATGATTGCTAAAGTTTTATTTTTTAATTTATTATTAATTTCTAGCTCATATGCTAATGAAAGACCCGCACAACCTCCACCAATAATTACGTAGTCAAATTCTCTCATTTAAATTTATTTCTTCATTAATTAAATCATGATCATGTTTAATATTATCATCGTTCTTATTTATAAGTGATAACTTCATTAAGTCAAAAATAGATAAAAGAGTTTCAATTATTTTTTCAGCATTTGAAACATAAATTTTTCCTGATTTTTTATAATTTTCAAAGTTTTTTTTGTTTAAAATTTTATAACCAATTTTTCTATAGATTCTTCTTGCAACTAAAATAGAAAATCTAAAACTTAATGGTATTTCTCTAATTGAGTAAAAAGAATTATCATAAAACTTTTCTGACAATTTAATTGTATCTTTTATATTTTCGAAATTTTGATCAATGTAGACCCTGTTATTATTAAAATCTTCAATTACATCTCTTGAAATATTTGTTAGTTGCATAGCGATACCAAGATCAATTGCAGATTTTAAAGAATTTTTTTTATTTACTTTTAGTATTTTTGCCATCATTAGTCCTACAGTACCTGCTACTCGATAAGAATAAATTAATAACTCTTTTTCTGTAGTTAACTTTACCTGTTCTTTGATATCTGAATTGATACCGTCAAATAAATCATGAATAATTGTAATTGAAATATTGTATTCAGAAATTAGATCCCAAATATTTTTAATTATTACATCGTCGAAATTTTTATTTTCAAAATTATCTTTAAATTTTTTAAATTTCTCTTTTTTGACTGTAATAGTGTTTTCATCATCTGCAATATTGTCAGCTACTCTACAAAAATCATAAAGATCTGAACACTTTTTATAAGTATCTTTTGGTAAAAAAAAACCTGCCCAATTAAAAGATTTTGCATATGTTGCTAGATAATTTTTAGCAGACATCAAAGCAGTTTATCCAAGACTTTTGCTGAGGATAGCACACCAGGTACGCCAGCTCCAGGGTGAGTTCCAGCTCCAACAAAATAAAGTCCTTTATAAATTTCAGATTTATTATGAAATCTAAAATATGCAGATTGAGTGAATTTAGGCTGAATTGAAAATCCAGATCCAAATTTTGTGTTTAATTCTTTTTCAAAATAATCCGGGGTTAAATAAAAATCAGCCACAATATTTTCTCTAAGATTTGGCATTAAATCTTTTTCCATTTTATCAATTACTAAATTTTTCATCTTTTCACCTTCAGTTCGCCAATCGATTTTAGATTGATTATTTGGAACTGGGACTAGAACATAAAAACAGTCATTTCCCTCCGGTGCCATTGATTTGTCAGTCGCCGAGGGTCTGTGGAGATAATAGCTAATATCGTTATTTAATTTCTTATTATTAAAAATATCTTCTAAATGTTCTTTATATTTATTTCCAAACTTAATTGTATGATGCTCAACATCTTCATAAACCTTTTTTGTTCCAAAGTAGTAAACGAAAAGACCCATTGAATATTCCATTCTTTTCTTTTTCCAATTAAAAATAAAAGAGCCTTGACTATTTTTTTTTAACATTTTTTCGTAAAAAGCTGGTGGATCTGCATTACAAACCACATTTTCAGCCTCAATGATTTCTTGGTTATTTAATTTAATACCGTTAATTTTATTACTTTTTGAAATGATCTCAGTAACTTCACTATTTTTGATTATATCAATACCCTCTTCAAGCATAAGTTTTTCTAGACCTTTAATAATATTTCCTGTGCCCCCCATAGAATAATGGATTCCCCATTTTTTCTCTAAGTAAAGTATTAGTCCATAAATTGAAGTAGTAGTGAATGGATTACCTCCTACCAATAATGGATGCATACTGAGCATTCTTCTTAATTTTTCATTTTTTATAAATGAAGATACTAATGAGTAAACTGATTTATAGCTTTTAAGTTTAAGTAGCGCTGGAAGTTGTTGCATCATTACAAAAGGTTTGTCAAAAGGGACATCTGCTAACTCTGTAAACCCTTTATCAAAAATCTTTTTGGTAAAACTTACTAATTTTTGATATCCTTCAACATCATCTTTACTTATATCCTCTATTTGTTTAACCATATTGTCTTCATCACCAGAATAATTAAATTTAGATTTATCCTCAAAAATAAATTGGTACCAAATTTTAAGAGGAGATAACTCAATGTAGTTTTTTGGATCCTTTTTAAATAATTCAAACAACTCATTAATTAAGTAGGGTGCAGTAATTACAGTTGGGCCGCCATCAAATATAAAACCATTTTTCTTAAACACTCTAGCTCTACCACCAAGATCAGGATGTTTTTCAATTAATTTAACTTGATGCCCTTTTGCCTTTAGGCGCAAAGCTGCAGCAATTCCTCCAAATCCAGATCCAATCACTATAGAATTCATATTAATAATTTATAGTTTTTTTAGGAAATTGTAAGTGTATTATGAGCTAATTTTTTTTAGCTGCTCTTTAGTCTCATCTAAATTTTTTTGAAATACAGCATCGAGTTTTGATTTATCTACTGATGTGGATATAATTTTTTTAACTGAGTCCACTGCTATTTTAATTGAAGCATCTTTTATCTCTTTTATAGCTGCTTCTTTCATTTGACTTATTTTATTTTCAGCAAGATTTTTTTTGATCTCAGAAGATTTATGGAATTTATCGTTCAATTCTATTACTAATCTATCCGAGTCTTTTTTTGCTTGATCTAAAATGTCATTACTAACCATTTGAGCGGTATCTAATTTTTTTTGCGCATTATCTAGCAAATTTTTTGCTTCAGTTCTTAATTTTTCACTCTCACTAATTTCATTTTTAATATCAGAGATCATATTATCTAAGATTTGAGAAACTTTTTGTGGAACTTTTAAATAAATTAAAGCACCAAAAAAGATTACAAATGATACTGCTACCCAAAATGTTGCATCAATTGCCATAGTATTTATCCCCATTTCTTTTCGATAGATCATCAACAATTGCAGATATGCTACTACTGTTTACGCCGGAACCAATTAACTTTTCTAAAAGTTCTGAAGAAGTTTCAATTGCTATTTTATTTATTTTATCTGGAGCGCTTACTCTTAAAACTTCTATTTCTTTTTCAGCTTTGTTAATTTCGTCATCAATTTGCTGATCTAAAACTTCTTTTTTAGCTATTATATCTTTTAGTGCTTTTTCTCTTGTTTGATTAAACATAGTTTTAGCCTCACTCTTGCTTTTTAATATAACTTCATCATATTCCTTAAGCTTAGCCTCACTATCTTCTCTTTGTTTTTCTGCGGCCTCAATATTTTCTAAAATTTGTGATTTTCTAGACTCTAAATTGTTACTAATTTTTGGCAGTATGAATTTTGACAAAACAACATACATGGTTCCAAAAGTAAGTATTAACCAAAAAATTTGAGAAATCCAAAACTCAGGATTTAATTGAGGCATACCTCCGCTTTCAGCTGCAAAAGCTTCTTTAAAAAATAAGAAGCTAAAAAATATCGACTGAAAAAATATTTTTTTAATCATTAATTTAAAACGCAAATAAAATGATTAATGCAACTACTAATCCAAATAATCCCGTAGCTTCCGCTAAAGCGAAACCTAAAAGCAAATTAGGAAACTGTTTTTGTGCTGCAGATGGATTTCTCATCGCTCCAGACAAATAATTTCCAAAAATTATTCCGATACCTACACCGGCACCTGCTAAAGCAATTGCTGCTAAACCAGCTCCGATCATTTTTGCTGCTTCTAATTCCATTATTTCCTCCTTGGTTAATTAATGGTGTAAATTTAATGCATCATTTAAATAGATGCAGGTTAAGATTGCAAAAACATAAGCTTGAAGAAAAGCAACTAAGATCTCTAAACCTGTTAATGCAACCGAAAAACTCAGTGGAAGCCAACCACCGACTAATCCAAGACTTATCACAAAGCCTCCGAAAACTTTCATCATTGTGTGACCAGCCATCATATTCGCAAATAATCGAACTGATAAACTTATTGGTCTACTTAAATAAGATATAATTTCTATAATTACTATTAAGGGTAGTAGCACAGCGGGTACTCCACTAGGTACAAACAATTTTAAATAACCAAATCCATGTTTGATAAAGCCAATAATTGTCACTCCAATAAAAATAAATGACGCCAAAATAAATGTAACGATTATATGACTCGTTACAGTAAATGTGTAAGGGATCATGCCAAACATGTTACAAAATAGAACAAACATAAATAGAGAAAATATAAACGCAAAATAGGGTTTTGCTTTTGATCCAGCTGTATCACTTATCATTTTTGCAACAAATGTATAACTAAGCTCTGCTAGTAGTTGCATTTTATTTGGTAATACTGAATTTCTTTTTGAGCCCAAGTTAAACACAAGTAAAATCGAAACTGTACTAATAATCATAAACAAACTGGCGTTAGTAAATGATATATCAAATGCTCCAACTTTTATTTCAGGTCCAATTCGATAAACATCGAATTGAGACATAGGATTTGCTGCCATAAGTATTTATTTTTGCATATTTTTTGCAGATCTAATTACGTTCGTTATTCCAGCAACTACTCCCACAAAAAAAAATATTAATATAAACCAGGGTTTAGTACCAAAGGTCTTATCAAAAATAAACCCAATAATTGTCCCTACAGCAACTGCAGCAACCAGTTCAGTGCTTAATTTAAAGGCTGTTCCAATAGGTGAGGGATTATTTTTTTTATCAAAAAGATTTTTCTTAGAAACCTTGCTTTTTGCAATCTCTAGGCGAGTTTTTAACGGATCTTTTGGCATTTGTATAGTTTAGGCAACCATACTCTCTGCTTTTTGTAAATCAACTGCAACTAACTGACTAATACCTTTTTCAGGCATAGTTACCCCATATAATCTATTCATTTTAGACATGGTTAAAGCATGATGAGTTACAATGATAAATTTAGTATTTGTTATTTTAGTCAACTCTTCAAGTAGACTGCAAAATCTTGTTACATTTGCGTCATCCAGTGGAGCATCAACCTCATCCAAAACACAAATTGGAGATGGGTTAGTCAAAAATACTGCAAAGATCAATGAAAGTGCAGTTAGTGCTTGTTCTCCCCCAGATAATAAGGTTATTGATTGTAATCTTTTTCCAGGAGGGCTTACCAACATTTCTAATCCAGCCTCAAGAGGATCATCAGAGTCAACTAATTCTAATTTTGCGTTCCCTCCATTAAACAATTTTGTATATACCTCATTAAACTTTCTATTAACTTTATCAAAAGCCTCGATTAATCTTTCACGTCCCTTTTGATTAAGTTCATTTATGCTATCTTTTAATTTTACAATAGCTGTTACTAAATCCGCACGATCTTGCTCCATATTCTTGATTTCTTCCTCATATTTATTAGTTTCTTCATCTGCTTTTAAATTTACTGAGCCAAACCTTTCTCTTTCTTGCTTCTTTTTATCCAACGCATCTTCTTGATCTACGGCGTTGGGAAGCTCATCAACACCATTTAAATTTGAATTCTCTAAAATATTTTCTTCATTAAGATTTAGTTCAGAACTTATACGGTCTAATAAATCCCCTTTTCTTTTTTGAAGTCCTTCAATAGTTGCTCCTGAACTAGCTTTTCTCTCTCTGATTTGAATGGATTGTTCCTGAATTTCATTTAATTCACTTCTTAAAGTTTCAATTTTTTTATCAGTTTGATCAATAATTAGTTCATTATCAATTTTTTCCTTATCAGAAATTCTCAAATTTTCTGAAATTTGACCTTTGCGTTCAGCTTGAACTCTTGGTTGATTTTCTAAATCATTCAATTGAGATGAAAATTTATTTTTTCTTTCAATAAGTTCTGAAACCATTTTTTCTGAGTTTGATAATAAGTTTTTCCAACTTTCAATTTCAGTTTCAATAGTTTTAATCCTTTCATTTCTTTTTATAGATTCATTTTTTATAGATTGATTTTTACTATAAGCATCAGCATATTTTTCTTGGAGTAATTTTATATTTTGAGATTTTTCATTAACACTTAATAATTTATTTCTTGGCTTATCATCTTTTAAATCACTTAAAAAATTATTAAGCTCCATATTACATCTATCTAGTAAAGTAACTGCCTGATTAATTTCATTACTATCAATTAATTCTTTAACCCTTAAGATTGAATTTTGGATATTTTTGATTGGGCCCAAGC
This sequence comes from uncultured Pelagibacteraceae bacterium, assembly GCA_902583635.1. Taxonomy (GTDB): domain Bacteria; phylum Pseudomonadota; class Alphaproteobacteria; order Pelagibacterales; family Pelagibacteraceae; genus Pelagibacter. The sequence goes on from CACHWJ010000001.1 coordinate 41,556, forward strand.
TAATATTGATTGCTTGATCAGCAAAGCTATTTACAACATCGTCAACAGCTTTTTGTTCATCTTTTAATTTATCTTTTGCTATTTCTAGTTCCTCATTTGAGAGTTTTTCTGTTTCGAAATATTTAGAGTCCGTCTCTTTCAAATCTGATTTTTCTTCTTTTAGTCGTTTTTCATTAGAATTAGCATCAATAATTATTCCTTTTTCTCTAGCAATATCATCATCAAGTGTTTGAATCGATTTTTTAATAGTTTCGATTTCATCTTGAGTTCTTGTATTCTCTTCATCTAAACTTTGAAGTTCTAGATTAAGTCTTTGAATTCTTGATAAATTTTCTATATTTTTTTCTCTAAGTGGTGAAACCTTATCAGTTGAAAGTTTTATTAAACTTTCTAGCTCTGATATTTTAGTATTAAAGCCGTCAACTTCGCCTTCAGCTTCGTTATTTATTTCATTTTCTATCCTGATTTCCTTGTCTATCTCAATTAATTTTAAATAATATAAACCAGCCTCTATTTTTTTTATTTCTTCAGAGATAAGTTTGTATTTTGTAGCTTCCTCAGCCTGTTTTTGAAGATTTGCTAATTGCTTTTCTTGTTGCCTTCTAAGTTCATCAGCTCTTTTAAGATTGTTTTCGGCAGCACCTAATCTTAATTCAGCTTCATGTCTTCTCACATGTAATCCCGAAATACCTGCAGCTTCCTCCAATATTGCTCTTCGATCTGTGGGTTTTGCGGTAACTAAAGCTCCAATTCTTCCCTGACTAATCATTGATGGAGAATGTGCACCGGTAGATAGATCGGCAAAAAACATTTGAGTATCTCTAGCCCTAACCTCTTTACCGTTAATGTAAAATTTAGAACCTTTATCTTTTTCTATTTTTCTTTTAATTTGAAATTGATCTTGCTCTCGATACTGAACTGGACCTTCTTTGTCTTTATTTTCAACTTCTATCGTAACTTCAGCAATATTCTTTGAGGCTTTATTAGAGGTACCTGAAAAAATTACATCCTCCATTCCAGATCCACGCATACTTTTTGCTGATGTTTCACCCATTGCCCATCTAAGAGATTCAACTATATTGGATTTTCCACACCCGTTAGGTCCAACAATCCCAGTTAAGCCATCTTCAATTAAAAAGTCAGCTTTTTCTGCAAAAGATTTAAATCCATTCAACTGGATTTTTTTAAACTCCATGCACAAACTTATATCAGTTTTTCAAGAGCTTTTTTTAAATTTTTGTAATTTAAGGTTTTATCAAACTTTTCGTTATTAATTATTATCGTAGGGGTAGCATTTACTTTAAAGTTTTTAGCTCCATCGATTCGGTCATTTAATACAAAATCTTCAATTTCTTTATTATTAATGCAACTTTCAAAATCAATATTGAAACCTTCTGTTGATAAAAATTTTTTAAGATTAATATTCGCTTCCTCAACAGAACTTCCTTTTACCCACTTTTGTTGATTAGCATATAAACTTTCTAATATCTCTGCTTCCCCATCATTTCTACATTGAGCAACTTTTGAAGCATTAAAAGCTGCAATATCTAGAGGAAAATGTCTAAATTCAATCTTAGCTAAACCTGTATCTAAGTATTCTTTTTTTAATAAAGGATAAACATCTTTATGAAAATTTGCACAATGGCTACAAGTTAAAGACTCAAAAGCGATGATAGATATTTTTGCACTCTTATTTCCTACAAGAATTCTTTTAATTTCGTCAGCTTGAGTGCCTAAAACACTGAAGAAAAAAAATATTGAAATTATTAAAATTTTTTTCATTTTTTTTTAAACACTTTAGTTAGCTCAAATAATGATTGTTTAATTTTTTCATTTTTAACATCGCTGATTTTGTCTTTATATCTATTTATTGTCACATTTTCTTCATCAATTTCTAGTTTAGGGGAAACTTTTTGTTCATCATCAAAAGTAATGAATTTAAGTTTCTCGACAACTTCATAACCAAAATAAGCATTCATCTTATTTAAAATATCTTTTTTAGAATATTCTATGTCAACTTCGTGGCCTCTTTTGACCATGATCACTAATGTACTTACACCAAATTTATTTGAACTTTTAAATGTTTTTGGATAGCAGCACTTGAATAACTCGTCACCTACAAGGTATTTCCAATTACCCAGGGTTTCTGAGTAAATATGACCTTTTTTATTAATAATCCTTTTTACATTTTTTGGCAAAGTGTCTTTAAAAGATCTTAAGCCTTGAACGGAGACATTTCTCTGCTTAGTATTATTTTTAAATTGCATATGAAAGACCAAATAATAACAAATAAAATTCTTAATTGGTATGACATAAATAAGCGAGTTTTACCCTGGAGAAAAAAAGTCTCTCATAAAAAAAAGCAATATTACACTTTAGTTAGTGAATTTATGTTACAGCAAACTCAGGTAGCAACAGTAATCCCTTACTTTAATAGATTTATAAAAAATATTCCTGACTTAGAGACTTTAGCAAATTTTGAAAATCAAAAACTGATTAAGCTTTGGGAGGGGCTTGGCTATTATTCTAGGGCTAGAAACTTAAAAAAAACTGCTCTATTAGTTATTAAAAAATTTGATAAAAAACTTCCAAGAAACTATTCGGATTTAAAATCTCTTCCAGGTATTGGTGATTACACTGCGAGTGCAATATCAGCTATAGCTTTTAATAAAAGCATTATTCCTCTAGATGGAAACATTGAAAGAGTTCTTAAAAGATATTTATATTTAAAAAAAGAAAATGAAATTAATAAAGATAACTTAATCAAGAAAAAAGAAATCTTTGGGTATTCAAGTAGGGCAAGTGATTATGCTCAGGCATTAATGGAACTAGGAGCTTTAATCTGCAAACCGAGTAATCCTCATTGTGAACAATGTCCAATTTCGAGTAAATGTATTGCTTTAAAAAAAAAAGATTTCCTACTTACTAAAATCAAAAAAAAGAATAACAATAAATATTATTTACTAAAAGTTTATAAAGATAAAAATAAATATCTTTTGATTAAAAATACTAAATTTAATTTTTTGAAAAATTTTAGTATTTTTCCCATGCAAGAATTATCAAAGCCTAAAAGTTCAACAGATATAGTTAATTTCAAGATGTCAAATATGAATATGAATATAAAAATTGAACATAAGAATAAAGTAGGTTCATTGCCAACTTCCCACTGGATCGATCCTAAGAAGCTAAAAAATTACACATTACCATCTTTTACAAAAAGAATTGTTAGATACCTAGAAAGTAATAAATGAAAAAAATTGGAATTATAGGAGCAGGAATTTCAGGTTTATTCATTGCTAATTTATTTAAAGAAAATCGCAATTATCAAGTTACAATATTTGAAAAAAAGCACTCAATAGAGTTAGAAGAGGGGTATGGAATTCAAATTTCAACCAATAGTATCAAACTTTTAAATAAAATTGGATTTAATGAAATAGAAAAGGAGGAAAAGTTTAATCCTGAAAAAATTGATTTTTATGAGATTAAAAATCAAAAAAAAATATCTGATTTGAATATTTCTGAATATAATTCTGAAGATTGTAAATACACAACAATGAAAAGATCTATATTGGTTGAATTTTTAAAAAATAGATTGGATGAGCAAATTATAAAATATGAACATAACATTGAGAAAATCGAAAAAAAATATGATCAAATAAATTTAACTTTTAACAATAAACAAAATTTTATTTGTGACTCTCTAATTATTTCTGACGGTATTTTTTCTAAAGGAAAATCCTTAATTTCTAATAATCAAATTCAACCAACTTATAATAATTGTATTGCAATTAGAGGTAATATCCCTCGGTCTAACCTAAATAATTTAAACGAAATGAACATTTCTTTATTTGTAGGTCCTGATTTTCATTATGTTATCTATCCAATTGATAACAGTGCTGGAGAATACAATTTTATTGGTGTTTTAAAGCATCAATTAACTGCAAATGAGCTTAAAAACTATAGCCTTTTTGAAGAAAAAGCTTTTATCGAGGGAATTAAAAATAAATTACAAAATAAAATTTCTTCTTCAATTTTAAGTAACCTAAATAATATCAAGTGCTTCCCAGTTTTTGTTAGTAAAGATTTTCATAAATCAGTTGAAAATATTCATCTTGTTGGAGATGCCTTTTTTGCCTTTCCACCTTCTTTTGCACAAGGAGCCTCACAGTCCATTGAAGGCGCATCAGAATTATTTGAAAGTATCACAAATAACAAATCTAGTTATTATAGTAATAGAGTTTCAAGGGTAAAGATGATTAATAATAGATCAAAACTAAATCAATTTGCTTTTCATGTATCGAATCCGATTATAGTGTTCTTTAGAAATATAGGATTGAAAATATTAACTAAGAACAAAAAATTTTTAGAAAATTATTTAGGAAAAATTTATAATAATTAATTTTTTGAGATTAATCTTTGTCTTAAGTAGTCTATTGGATATATTCTACCGTTGATATCACAATGCCAATATGTCCATCCATTGCAACTTTCAGCACCTAAAATATTAGCTGCAACTTTATGAATAGAGCCTTCAGATTGGTTATGCTTTATACTTCCATCAGCTAAAATTTTTGCAGTAATTTTTTTCTTATTATCAAAAATGTTAGTACCTGGCTTAATTATCCCAAGCTCCACTAATGATCCAAATGGTATTCTAGGTTTTGATCTATTATTTTTAAGAGTGTCAAGTAAATCATCTTTAATAGGGTTTGCATTTTTAATTCTTTTTTCTGCAGCTTTGAAATAATTTTTTTCTTTTTCTATACCAAAATAATTTCTACCAAGTTTTTTCGCGACAGTTGCTGTTGTTCCTGAACCTAAAAAAGGATCTAAAATCATGTCATTTTTATTTGTAGATGCTAATAAAACTCTATGAAGCAAAGCCTCTGGTTTTTGAGTTGAATGCACTTTTTTGCCATTTTTCTTCAATCTTTCCGCACCGCTGCAAATTGGAAGATCCCAGTTTGATCTCATTTGTAAATCATCATTCAAACATTTTAGTGATTGATAATTAAATGTATATTTTGATTTTTCACTTTTAGATGCCCAAATCAAAGTTTCATGTGCATTTGTAAATCGTGTTCCTCTAAAATTAGGCATTGGATTATTTTTATTCCAAATAACATCGTTTAAAATCCAAAATCCTAAATTTTGAATTGCAGTTCCTACTCTAAAAATATTGTGATAACTACCAATAACCCAAATTGCTCCATCTTTTTTTAAAATTCTTTTACATTCTGATAACCACTTATATGTAAACTCATCGTATTTTTTAAAATTTTCGAACTGATCCCATTTATCATTTACAGCATCTACTTTAGATCTGTCAGGTCTGACTAATTCGCTTTTTAATTGAAGATTGTATGGAGGATCTGCAAAAATTAAATCAAAAGTTTCACGTGGAATTTTTTTTAATTCTTCGAGACTATCTCCGTTAATAATTTTATTTTTGAAATCAGTTTTCATTTTTAAAAAAATAATTAGACTCCAAATGGATTTTACGGTCAACCTGAGATTGAAATATTTAGACTCGATTTGTGTGGTTAAACTTTGAGATAACTAGATATTGTGTTTATTAAGTTTTGACATTGGTGAGAATGTTTTTCTATGATGTTTGTTAAAACCAAGCTTTTTTATTGCCTTTAAATGCTGCTTAGTCCCATAACCAAAATTTTGATCCCAATTATATCCTTTGTTCTTTTTCGCTAAAGTTTTTATAAATTTATCTCTAGTTACTTTAGCAATAATTGATGCTGCTGAAATAGAGGGTATTTTTCGGTCACCTTTTACTATTGCCCTTAAGTTGTGAGTTTTTAAAACAGGTATTTTATTTCCATCAATTAAAACTTGTGAGGGTTTTTTTTTGAGTTTTTTTATTGCTCTTTTCATTGCAAGCAAACTCGCCTGAAGAATATTTATTTTATCTATTTCTTTAACAGATGCTTTACCAGTAGCCCAAATAGAATTTTTTTTAATGTATTTAAATAAAATTTCTCTTTTTTCTTTATTTAGTTTTTTAGAGTCTTTAAGTATTTTAGAATTAACTGATTTATTCAAAATAACAGCTGCAGCATAAACTGGTCCAATTAAACTTCCTCTACCAACTTCGTCTACACCTGCGATTATTTTCATTAAACTTTTAAATTTAACTCTTTTATCCTCTGTCTTATTTTTTTTAGATCTTCCCATGAGTATTTCTTATTCTCTGAAAACCTTATTAAATATGAGGGATTAAAAGTTATCATTAAAGGATAGGTTCGACCATTTAGTATGACCTCCTTCCATTTTCCTCTTTCACTTGAAATTTTACCATTAATTCCTGTAACAGCCTCCATAGCAGTACTGCCCATTAAAATAACAATTTTTGGCTCTATTATTGATATATGCTCTTTTAAAAACACAGAATATCTTTTGATTTCTACTGATGTTGGCTTTCTGTCTCCTGGGGGTCTGAAATTTATTGAATAACAACAATAAATATTTTTTCGTTTTATCTCGATAGCCAGCAGCATTTTATCCAGAAGCTCTCCAACCTCTCCAATAAAAGTATTTGCATTACTGTCTTCTTCTAAACCTGGGGCTTCACCAATTAACATTATAGGACTGTTTATGTTTCCATCTCCTAGAATTAAATTTCTTGAATTTTCTTTCAATTTACAATTTTCAATTGAATTAATTTGTTTTTTTAGTTTTAGTAGTAACTCACTTTTATTTTTAGACTGATTATCATCAAGAATTGCATCATTGTTAATAAATCTATTTATAGGTTTATCATTAAAAACAAAGTTTGGTTCAATTGTATTTATCAATTCTTCCCTTAATTTGTCATTTTGATTTATTTCTTTTTTAGTCATACAATGTCTAAATGTTAAAAAAATTAATAAAACTAGTATTTATTCTTGGATTATTCTATCAGACACCCATATATTCTAAAAGTACTACTTTCAATGACTTTAATTCTAGGGATTTATCAAATTATTTTTCAGGAATTATCGCATATGAAAATCAAAATAATTCTGAAGCATTAAAATTTTTCAATCTTTCAAAAGTTTTACTTAACAAACATGACTTGTATTTAAGAAGGTTTGTAAATTCATTAGTTTTAGACAATAAGATTCCACAAGCAATTAATGTGATCAAAAATAATGTTAATAAAGACAATGCAGATTTTTACGACGCCTATTTAATTTTAATTATTGATAGCCTAAAAAAAAATAATTTTGACGAGGCAGACGAATATTTAACTCAAAGTTTAAAATTTCAAGATCAAAATAGAATAAACATGGTTATTTTTGAGGCTTTAAAACAATATATCTACACTTTTAAAAATAAAAAAATTTTAAATAATAAAAAAAATTTTGGGAATTTGTCTTTAATAGCGGAAACTTTTCAAAGATGTTATTTAAACGATGAAAAGACTGGAGCTTATTTTCTTAATTTAATTAATAATCAACAAGGAGATTATTCTAGATATATCTTTTTTTACCTTAATTATTTAATTGATAAAAATAAAATAAATGCAGCAGAAAACGTGGTTAGTCAATTTGATTATATGAACTCAACCATTTTGCTATCCCAAAGTAAAAGTTGGGTAGAGAATAAAAAATTTAAGGAATTTAATAAAATTTTTTCATGTCAAAATCACAAAGATGTTGTTTCCGAATTTTTATTTTTGGTGTCCAATCTTTATTCATCCCAAGATAATTTTGAGAAATCTAATTTTTATTTAAATTTATCAAATTATTTAAATCCAAAGTTTGAGTTTAATTTATCTTTGGTTGCAGAAAACTATTATTTAAATGATGAATTTAATAAAGTTAAAAAAATCATTACAAAATTTAATAAAAAAGACGAGTTTTATTATTGGTTTAGATTAAAAAAAGAAGCTCAAATAATTGTTGAGGAACAAGATTATGACAATGCAATAAAGTTTATTACTGCAAAGTTTAATCAAATAGATAATCCAAACTTAAAAATGAAATTTGATATTGCAAATTTTTATAAAAATTCAAAAAATTATGAAAAAGCAATTGAATATTACTCTCAAATTATTGAAACATTAGATGATCAAGCTGAACTTAGAGCAGATTTATTTTACCGAAGAGGGGGAAGCTATGAAAGGTTAGGAGATTATAAAAAAGCAGATCAAGATTTACTTAATTCTCTAAAAATAAATCCTGATGATGCTTATGTTCTTAATTATTTGGCATATTCGTGGCTAGAACGTGATTATAAAATTGATGAATCAATGGAAATGTTGAAAAGGGCATACGAGTCAAAAAGTAATGATCCTTATATCATCGACTCAATTGGATGGGCTTATTATCTTATAGACGATTACATTGAGGCTGAAAAATATCTTAAAAGGGCGGTGGAGTTGATGCCTGAGGATCCAATAGTGAACGACCATTACGGTGATATATTGTGGAAATTAAATCGCAAAATACAAGCAAGATATTTTTGGAATAATGTTTTAAAGTTTGATGATACTGAAGACAGTATGAGGAATAAAATAAATATTAAAGTAATTGAAGGCCTTAAAAATTCCTAAATGAGGAATAATTATCTTAAATCTTATGCTAAAATTAATTTAGCATTAAATGTAACAGGAAAAAAAAACTCAATGCATAAAATTGAGAGCATTATTTCATTTATTGACTTACACGATTTGATCTCTATTCAAAATATAAAGTCCAATAATCACAAAATTTCTTTTTATGGAAAATTTTCAAAGAATATAAAAAAAGAAAACACAGTTCAAAAGTTACTAGAATTACTCGATAGATCTAATTTATTAAAAAATAAAAAATTTAAAATAAGTATTAAAAAAAATATCCCACAAGAGGCTGGACTTGGTGGTGGGTCCATGAACGCAGCATCTATATTAAATTTTTTTATAAAAAAAAAAATTATAAAACTCACAAAAATAAATATAGAAAAACTTTGTAATTCAATTGGATCTGATGTGATATTAGGAATAAATTTTTCTAGTTCTATCTTGAAATCAAATAACCAAATTAAAAAATTCACAAAGTGTCCTAAATATAACATTTTGTTGGTTAAACCTAACTTTGGATGTTCTACAAAAAAAATATACTCTAGAGTTAAAAAATTCACTAAGCCAAACCTCAATTTTCCAAAAAAACAAATGTTCAGTTCAAATTATTTAATTCAACAAGTTAATGCTCTTGAGAAAATAGCTTTTTTAAAATACCCGCGACTAAAAAACTTAAAGATATTTTTGAAAAACCTTAATAGCCCCTTATTTGTTAGGATGACTGGTTCAGGATCAGCTATTTGTGCTTATTATCAATACTCAAAAAATTGTAAGTTGGCAAAGATACAGTTTAAAAGAAAATTTAAAAATTATTGGTGCAATGTATCAAAAACTATATAAATTTTGATTTTTTGTGCTATATGAAAATAATATTGGGGCGTAGCCAAGCGGTAAGGCACTGGTTTTTGGTACCGGCATCCTAGGTTCGAATCCTAGCGCCCCAGCCATATATGGATAAATTATTAGATAAAATATTTTTCAGATCAAGAAATCTTGATTACATAAGTCAAAACATAAAAAAAATTACCCTAGAAACTTCAGCCTACAAAGTATTTGAGGCAATAAATAATTTTAACGAAACTAGCGAAGTTAGATATGTTGGTGGATGTATTCGGAAGATTATAAAAAAAGAAGAAGTAGATGATATTGACTTAGCTACAAACTTAATACCCACAGAAGTTTGTAATGCACTCAAAAAAAATAATATTAACTTTTATGAAACAGGAATAGTCCATGGAACAATTACTGCAATTATAGGTGATCAAAAATACGAAATCACCACTCTTAGAAAAGATGTTTCTACAGATGGAAGGCATGCTAAAGTTGAATTTTCATTAGACTGGAAGGATGACTCGAATCGTAGAGATTTTACTATTAATGCAATTTATTCTGATAAAGATGGAAATTTGTTTGATCCACATAATGGTAAAAAAGACATAGAAAGTGGAACTGTAAAATTTATAGGAAATCCAGAGGAAAGAATTCAAGAGGATTACCTAAGGATCTTAAGATACCTACGCTTCTTTTTAAATTATTCTAATAACGAACATGAGCTAGAAATTTTTAAAACTATTAAAAAAAATATTGGAGGAATTTCAAAACTTTCTTCTGAAAGACTAGTAGAGGAATTTAAAAAATTAACAAAATCAGATGGGTTTATAAAATTATTTAAAGATAAAGAAAGTCTTGAGTTAATGGAGATAATTTTCCCTCAATTAAAAAATCTTCAAAGTTTTAAAAAGTTAAATACATACGCACAGAAAAATTTATCTAAAATTGATTTTATTTTATTGATTTCATTATTAATTATTGATGGAACTGATAACGCAGATTATTTTTTATATAAATTTAAAATTTCTAACAAAGATCAAAAAAGAATAAAATTTATTGATAACTTTTATAAGCAAAAAGTAAATATCAATTATTTTAATGAAAAAAATTTGAACAAAATTTTTTATTTTAATGGTAGGCAAGCTGTAACTGATATTATTAGTTTTAAGTTATTTATTTCAAAAAAATTAGAAAAAAAACTTGTTAAATTACTTGATTTTTATGATAACAAAACTTTGCCAACCTTGCCCGTTGAAGCAAATATTCTTATGTCAAAGTACAATATCCCTGAAGGCAAAGTTTTAGGAAACAAATTGAAGATGATAGAAGAAATTTGGGTTCAAAACGGTTTTCAAATCTCAGATAAACAAGTTCAAAAAATTGCTAAAGGTTAAATATATTTTACGTCTTTAATCTCAAAATTTTTCACTCCCGATGGAGTAGTAATTTCAACTAAATCGTTTTTATTTTTACCGATTAAACCCTTGCCGATAGGAGATTGAAAAAAAATTAATTTTTGTTTTAAATCAGCCTCATCTTTACCAACAATTTTATAATTTATTTTTTCTCCAGTATCTAAATCTTCAAGAAAAACAGTAGAACCAAAAATTACTTTGCCTTCATTATTTAATTTAGTTACATCAATTACATTTGCTCGCGCAATTATGTCATTAATTTCTGTTATTCGTCCTTCACTATGTGATTGCTCCTCTTTTGCAGCGTGATATTCAGCATTTTCTTTTAAATCTCCGTGAGATCTAGCTTCAGCAATTGCAGCAACTATTTGAGGTCTTTTTTTTTCCTTTAAATAAATTAATTCCTCTTTTAATTTTTTTAAACCATTTAGTGTAATTGGTTCTTTATCCATTTTTTATTTCCATTTTGCAATTGGAGGTAAGGACATCAATATCCCCTCAACATTGCCGCTTGTTTGAAGTCCAAATTTTGTTCCTCTATCATAGAGTAAGTTAAATTCTGCATAACGACCTCTTTTAATATACTGTTTCTCCTTTTCTTTTAAATTCCATTTTTTCGAAATTTTTTTTCTTACAATATTGTTAAATAACATTTGAAATGTTACACCCACATCTCTTACAAATTTAAAATCTTTTTCAAAGTTATCTTTTTTATAATCAAAAAAAATACCACCTATTCCTCTTGCCTCACCTCTATGTGGTAAATAAAAATATTCATCGCACCATTTTTTGTATTTGGCATAATATTTTTTATCATGTTGGTCACACATAAGTTTTAGTTTTTTATGAAAATTATTTTTTTCATTTATATCTTTGATAGCTGGTGTTACATCCATACCACCTCCAAACCAATTCTTTTTTGTACAAATGAACCTAGTATTAAAATGCATTGCGGGAATATGAGGATTTTGCATATGCATTACAATTGATATCCCTGATGCCCAAAAACTTGGATCTTTTTCAGCACCTAGAATATTTTTTTGAAATTTTTTGGGAAATCTTCCATATACTTTTGAGTAATTTACACCCACTTTTTCAAATATTTTTCCATTTCTAAGAATTCTGTATTCTCCACCTCCCTCATCTTTTTTAGTATTTCTTTTCCAAGAAGTAGATTTAAATTTGAATTTGTTTCTTTCAAGCTTGACGATGTCATCACAAATGGCATTTTGTAATAGTTTAAACCAATTACTTGTTAGATCTTTTTTAATATCTATGTCCATTTAAATTAATTTAATTTGTCTTAAACTTTCTGCCAACACTATAGCAACAGATGAAGCAATATTTAGTGATCTTACTTTATCATTCATCGGGATCTTTAATCTATCTTTGATTAGTTTGTGTACCTTTTCAGGAACACCTGCACTTTCTCGACCAAATAAAATTGTATCATCCGATTTAAACTTAAATTTAGTATAAGATATGGATCCCTTAGTTGTCATTAAAACAATTCTCTGATTCTGTTTTTTTTCAAAAAATTTCTCAGAGCTTTGATAAAATTCGATCTTTTCAAGATCCATGTAGTCCATGATAACTCTCTTAAACCTTTTGTCTGACAGCAGAAAACCACATGGCTCAATAATTTCTAGTTTTGCACCTAAACAGGTACAAGTTCTAATAATTGCTGCAGTATTTTGTGGAATATCCGGCTCATATAATGCAATTTTTGGCCCCGAAATGGTTGAATTCTGTGTCATTCTATCAGTAGTAAAATTAATATTTTATATTATATGAATTCGTATATTAAGTAATTTAAACCAAAACAGGCAATATAAACAGTTACTAATTGTGTCAGACAAAAAACCAGAAAGAAGAGATTTCTTATTCACAGCCACTTATGCTGTTGGAGCAGTTGGAGCTGCTGCTGTTGTTTGGCCTTTAGTAGATCAAATGAATCCCGATGCATCTGTAAAGGCGTTAGCTAGCACTGAGGTTGATGTTAGTTCTTTGAAACCAGGTAATACAATTACTGTTTTATGGAGAGGAAAACCAGTTTTTATAAGAAGACGAACTCAAGAGGAAATAGATGTAGCGAGATCTGTAAAAATGGAAGATTTAATTCACCCTGAAAAAGATGAAGATAGAGCAAAAAATCCTGAATGGTTAGTGATGTTAGGTGTATGTACTCACCTTGGATGTGTTCCTTTAAATGATAAAGGAGATTATGATGGATGGTTTTGTCCTTGTCATGGTTCACATTATGATACCTCAGGAAGAATTAGAAAAGGCCCAGCGCCATGGAACATGGAAGTTCCAAAGTATGAATTTGTAAATGCTAACACAATTAAAATTGGATAAAAACATATGAGTGATCACGAATACACACCTAAATCAAAAGCTGGCAAATGGTTCAATGATAGATTGCCGTTACTTACTTTAGCAAATCACTTAACTGATTATCCAACTCCAAAAAATTTGAACTATTGGTGGACATTTGGTGGAATTTTAACTTTTTGCCTAATTACTCAAATTGTTACAGGCTTAGTTTTGGCAATGCATTATATCGCTCACGCAGATATGGCATTTGAAAGTGTTGAACATATTATGAGAGATGTAAACTATGGTTGGTTAATTAGATACATTCACGCAAATGGTGCATCTATGTTTTTCCTAGCAGTTTATATTCATATTTTTAGATCATTGTTTTATGGATCATATAAATCACCAAGAGAAATAATTTGGATTATAGGAATAATTATTTACTTATTGATGATGGCAGCAGCTTTCATGGGTTATGTTTTACCGTGGGGACAAATGAGTTTCTGGGGAGCAACTGTAATTACAAATTTATTTAGTGCGATTCCGTTTGTTGGAGAGGGTGTAGTGACTTGGTTGTGGGGGGGATATTCTGTAGATAATCCAACTTTAACTAGATTTTTTACTCTTCACTACTTGATACCTTTTCTAATTCTAGGTTTAGTAGTTTTACACATCTGGGCATTACATGTTCCTGGTAACAATAATCCTGTTGGAATTGATGTTAAAAAACCATCAAAAGATACCGTTCCGTTTCATCCTTACATAGTTATTAAAGATGGATTTGCATTATTGATGTTCATGATTGTATTTGCTTTTTTTGTATTCTATGCGCCTAATATTTTAGGTCATGCTGATAATTATATAGAAGCTAATCCGTTAGTAACACCAGCGCACATTGTGCCAGAATGGTATCTCTTACCTTTTTATGCAATTTTAAGATCAGTACCTGATAAGTTGCTTGGCGTTGTAGCTATGTTGTCTGCGATTTTGATTTTAGCTGTTTTACCTTGGCTAGATACTTCAAAAATAAGATCTGCAGTATTTAGACCACTCTATAAGCAATTTTATTGGATATTAGTAGCTGACGTTTTAATATTAGGTTATGTGGGGGCAATGCCTGCTGAGGGTTTATATTTATTGATTGCAAGAGTTGCAACAGCCTACTACTTCCTTCATTTTTTAGTTATTTTACCAGTGCTAGGGTTAAAGGAGAGGACGATACCTTTACCATTAAGTATTACCGAACCTGTACTCGGAGGATCGCCGAATATGGCAATGGCTAAAAAAAACGAGAGTAAAATAGAATAGTGAAAAATATTCTTAAGCTATTTTCAGTAATAATATTGTTTAGTGCATCTAGTGTTAATGTAATTTCTGCAGAAAAAGTTGAGTTTTTAAAAACTGACTGGACATTCAAAGGTCTGTTTGGAAAATTTGATAGAGCCTCACTCCAAAGAGGTTATCAAGTTTACACAGAAGTTTGTGCAGCTTGTCATTCAATGAAATACCTAAGCTATAGAAATTTATCCGAAAAGGGTGGGCCAGAATTCTCAGTAGCTCAAGCAAAAGCGATTGCTGCATCGTTTGAGGTAACTGATGGACCAAATGCTGATGGTGAAATGTTTCAACGACCAGGAAAATTATCTGATAAATTTGTGATGCCTTATGAAAATGTTAAGGCTGCTGAAGCAGCTAATGGTGGTGCATATCCTCCAGATATGTCGGTATTAGTAAAAGCTAGAGGAGGTGGAGTAGATTATATATATTCTTTACTTCAGGGCTATGAAGAAGCTCCAAGTGGAATGATTTTAGATGATGGTGTTCATTATAATAAATACATGTATGGCAATAAAATTAAAATGTCGGCACCTCTATCAGACGGAATTATTGAATATTCAGACGGAACAAATGCAAGTGTTGAACAGATGTCAAAAGACGTAACCACCTTCTTAATGTGGGCGGCGGAACCAAGTTTAGAGGCTAGACATCAAATGGGCTTCAAGGCCATAGTTTATTTGATAATTTTAACAATACTTGTTTATTTCAGTATGAAGAGAATTTGGTCACGTGTTAAATCGGAAGTTTAACACATCTCCATCTTTTACAATATAGTCCTTGCCCTCTAGTCTCATTTTTCCATTAGTTTTAGAATTCACCCAACCACCATTATCAATAAAGTCTTTGTAGGAAATCGTTTCAGCTCTTATAAATCCTTTTTCAAAATCTGTGTGGATCTCACCAGCAGCTCTAGGAGCTGTGCAATTCCTTTGAATTGTCCAAGCTCTGGTCTCTTCTGGACCAGATGTAAAATAAGTATCAAGTTCTAAAATTTTATATCCTTTTTGGATTAGTATGCTTAAACCAGTATTTTTTAAGCCTATCATATCCATATAATTTTTTTTCTCTTCATTTTCTAATTCGTTAATTTGGTTTTCAATATCAGCTGAAACTATTAAAGTATTTTCTGTTCCATATTTCTCAATGAATACATTTGTATACTTATTACCTTCCTTGACACTTTGCTCATCAACATTACAAACAAATATCTTAGGTTTAATAGATAATAATCCACTTTGATTTAATTTTTTTGTTTCAAATTGAGATTTAAGAATAGATATATCTTTATCATTATTTATACAATCTAATGCAATTTTTAAAATTTTGAGTTGCTCTTCCTCTACATTTTTTTTTTTATTTTTTTCTAACCTTTTTTGTATAGACTCCAAATCTGCAAGCATCATTTCTGTTTCGATAACCTCTAAATCTCTAATTGGATCAACAGTTGGGTTAACATTTTGAATATCATCAGAGTCAAAGCATCTAATCATATGAATTACAGCATCAACCTCTCTTATATGAGAAAGAAATTTATTTCCCAAACCTTCACCTTTTGAGGCACCTTTCACAAGTCCTGCTATATCAATGAACGAGATTGTCGTATTAATTGTTTTTTTTGAATTAGAAACTTTGGATAATTTTTCAAGTCGCTCGTCTGGAACAGGAACTACCCCTATATTAGGGTCTATAGTACAGAAGGGGAAATTCGCAGCATGAGCTTTACTAGAATTTGTAAGTGCGTTGAATAATGTAGATTTACCAACATTGGGTAAACCAACAATTCCGCATTTAAAACTCATTATTTATTATTTACTGTGCTTGAAAATAAATCTAATTTTTTATTCACTAATATAGAAATGGAGTCTGTAATATCTTTTGTAATTTTCTCTAACCCCATCATTTCATCCTCATCAAAATTTTGTAAAACATAATCGCTTACTTCCATATTTTCTTTTGGTTTACCAATTCCCACTCTTACTCTTGAATAATCTTTACCGATAAATTTATCAATAGATGCTATACCGTTATGTCCTGCACTTGATCCCCCAAACTTTGCTTTAATTTTTCCAAATTCAACATCTAAATCATCGTGGAAAACAATTACATCTTCAGCATCAATTTTAAAATATTCAATGAGTTCTCGAATACATATTCCGGAATTATTCATAAAGGTTAATGGCTTGATAGCATAAACCTTCTGTTCAGCAACGTTACCAGTGGTAAGTAGTCCTTTAAATTTTGGTTTTTGTTTTGATAAGCCAAATTTTTTATTAATAGAGTCGATTATTTTGAAACCAACGTTATGTCTGTTATTTTCACTATCTGGAGTTGGGTTACCTAAACCTACAAATAAAAGCATATAATGGATTTTAGTGGCAAGTAAATTTCAATTTTGATAACTTATTTTTTTTCTTCTGCAGGTTTTTTATCTTCACCCTCTTTTTTATCACCTTCGGCTGCAGGCTTATCACCATCTGCAGGGGCAGCTTCCGCTCCTGCTGCTCCTTCTTCACCCTCAGCTGCTTCTGCTTCTGCTGGCTTTTCAGGTTCTTTCATTACAGTTGGCGCCGCTAAAGTTGCAATTACAAAGTCCCTTCCTTGAATAGTAGGCGTTACTTCTTCATCTAATCTTATAGATGAAATTTTGAAACTCTCACCAATATCAATTCCATCTAAATCAATCACAAGATTTTCAGGAATTTTTTCACTTGGACATTTCAATTCAACTTTTCTTCTTACTATGTTTAACACACCACCTCTTTTAAGTCCCGGTGAGCTTTCGTGATTAATAAATTTAACCGGAACTTCAATTTTAATCTTAACACCTGGGACCACTCTTAAGAAATCTACATGAATAGGTTCATCTGTTATAATGTCATATTTTATTTCTTTAGGAAGAACATTTTGTGTTTTGCCATCAACATTTAAAGTAATAATGTTTGATAAAAAATTTTCTTTTTCAATTAATGATTTTAATAATTTTTTTGAAATTGCTACTTTTTCATTTTGAGCCTCGCCACCATAAATAATAGCAGGCACATTCCCGTTGTCTCTTAGGGCGGTTAGTTCACCTTTAGTTTTTGTGTTTCGAATGTTAGCTTCTAATGTATTCATAAAATCATGGTTTTTAGCTCAAGATCCTTAATAACTCAAGGTAATTATTTAAATAAATCAGAAACAGACGTTGAGTTTGATATTCTTTTAATAGCTTCTCCCATCAAAGCAGAAATAGATAGAACTTCGATGTTTTTAGCACTCCTAGTTTTATTTTTATTATCTATTGTATCTGTGATTACTAAATTTTTAATTACTGAATTTTTTATTTTTTTTACAGCTTCTCCACTTAAAACACCGTGAGTGATATAAACATAAACTTCTTTTGCTCCACGATTCTTTAAAGCTTTACCTGCATTAACTATAGTTCCACCTGAGTCAATAATATCATCTACTATTATACAAGTTTTACCTTTGACTTCTCCAATAACATTCATTACTTGAGATTGACCAGGTTTTGGTCTTCTTTTATCAACAATTGCAAGACCAACATTTAAAATTCTTCCAAGTGCTCTTGCTCTTTCTGTACCACCTACATCAGGTGCAACACATACAATATTTTTACTTTTAATATTTTTTTTTATATGTCGTGCAAATATAGGTGTTGAAAATAGGTTGTCGACTGGAATATCAAAAAAACCTTGAATTTGACCTGCATGCAAGTCAACTGTTACAACTCTATCTGCTCCAGCTTTTGTAATTAAATTTGAAACAAGTTTTGCTGAAATAGATGTTCTTGGAACCACTTTTCTATCTTGTCTAGCATAACCAAAATATGGAATAACAGCTGTAATATTTTTAGCAGATGATCTTTTTAAAGCATCTATACACAACAAAAGTTCCATTAAGTTGTCGTTTGCAGGAGATGAAATAGACTGAATGATAAAAATACTGTTACCTCTAATGTTTTCATTTAATTCAATATAAATTTCACCATCCGCAAAATTTCTAATGCTTGAATGGACTAGTTTAGATTTTAAGAATTTAGCAATATCTTTACTTAGAGGCTTATTGCTAGTTCCTGATAATAATTTCATTCGAAAAAAACTTAATTAAGCATAATTATTGAAATATTTCTACCATAATCAGCATGTTTTAAACTTAAAGCTCTTCTAGCACTGAAGAATTCATTCCTAAAATTAAATGTATCGATTTTAATCTTTTCTATTTTCTTTATCTTATTCTTTAAAAGCATAGATTTTACGTAGTTTGATAAATCAAAATATAACTTTTTACGCTTTATTCTAAAAAAAATTTTGTTTCTTTTGTCTTTTTTTAAAAATTTATTTTTTAAGTCATTTTGGACTTCATAGTTTTCAATTGAAATAGAAGGGCCTATTACTGCAGTAATATTTTTTGGCTTAGATCCTTTTTTAACCATAAATTTGATAACCTTATCAACTATTCCTTTGTATGCTCCTTTCCAGCCAGCATGAATTGCTGCAATTATTTTTTTTTGGTTATCACAAATCAGAATTGGCACACAGTCTGCAGTTAGAATAGCAATTGGTAAGTTTTTTTGATTAGTGATTACTGCATCTACTTTTGGTTTTGATTTAAATTGATATTTTTCATCAACATAAATAAATTTATTACTATGAATTTGGTTAAGTAAAAAAATATCTTTAGCAGAGTTTTTTATTTTTTTTCTTACCAGTTCTAAATTTTTTCTAACATTACCTGGTTTATCTTTCGACCCTGGTCCACAATTAAGACTTTTATAAATATCTTTTGAAATGCCACCTCTGCTATTAAAAAAACCATGTTTTAATTTTTTTATCTTTGAAAGTTTTTTGGATTTAATCATTCTGAAAACCTGTTTGGAATTTATTATTTTTAGTTTTTATAAGCATAACTTTAAACAATTCACCCATCTGCTTTTCATCTATCAGTCGTCTTATTCTATAAAATAAGTCAGTTTTTTTTGAAAAAGCTATATCTTTACTCACAATCTCAGCTCTTTGAAGAATTCCCATGCTAGTTAAGAATTTTTTTTGAGTTGTTAAAAGTGTATCTAAGTTTTTAAATTGGTTAATAAAATTTTGAAACAAATTAAAATTAACATTGTAAGTAATATCAGACTCACCAATATTTTCTAATATATTTGAATATTTATGATTATTTACTGCTTGAAGAGTATCCTGCATTTTTTGACTTAAGTAACCATAATCTATGATTAATATTCCTCCTTCATTTTTTTCAATTAAATTGCCTATGATCTTTAAATATTTGAAAGCATCAGGTGAATATTCAATTACATTTTGCTCTTTTGAAATTTCAAAACTTAATTTTTCCTCGATTAATTTAATATTTGTTTTTACTTCGTTAAATTTTGCATTTTTAGGATTTGTAATATCTACAAATTTTTCATACCAGTCATTTTGTCTTTTAAAAAACTGTTTTATTGGCAAAGCATCGAAAAATTCGTTTGCTAGAAAAATAGTTGGACTTTTAAAATTTTTTTCTAAATCCTGGATCCAAGTGATCTTCTCAGTTTTAAGATTTTTTTTCTGTTGTTCTATTAGATATTTACTTTTTTCGTGAATCATAAAATTACAAGAACTAAAGTGTTCTGGAAAATTTTTCAATGTTTCGCAAATCACTTTGATCATTTCTCCGTTTCCTGCTCCCAACTCAATTAAATTAAATTTCTTTGGGAAGCCTAAACTCTTTAAAAAAGTAATTAGCCAGATAGTTATAATCTCTGAAAAAAGTCTTGTGATATTTGGAGCTGTAATAAAATCACCTTCCTTACCGAAAGGATTTTGTTTCATATAATACCCAGAATTTTTATCGTAAAGTGCCAAATTAATAAATTGGTCTAAGGATAAGTTAGTTGATTTGTTTATTTTCATTTTTTAAATAAAATAGAACCAATCCGGTTAATATTAGAATTACACTTAAAATTTGCCCCATAGTTAAATTAAATAATAAGTAACCTAACTGTGTGTCTGGAATTCTTAAAAACTCTACAGAAAATCTAAATATCGAGTAAAAAATTAAAAATAAACTTGATATCAAACCTGGTTTAAACAAAAAATTTTTATTTTTAAAGTATAATAAAATAACAAATAAAATTATTCCCTCTAGCAGTGCCTCATACAATTGCGTAGGATGTCTTGGTAAGTTATCTATTTGAATAAAAGTTACTGACCACGGAACATTAGTTACCTTTCCATAAAGCTCTGAATTTATAAAATTTGATATCCTTCCAAAAAAAATTCCAATTGGAGAAACTAAAGCAACAATATCCATATATGAAAAAGGGTTTTGATTATTTCTTTTTCCAAAAATTATACTCACAATTATAATTCCAATTAATCCACCATGGAAAGACATGCCACCTTCCCATATTTTAAAAATATCAAATAAATTATTTAAATAATATTCAAGATTGTAAAATAATATGTATCCAATTCTTCCACCTAAAATAATTCCAATTATTAAATAAGTGATATAATCATCAAATTTTTTATTAATATCGTTATTTTTAATAAATATCTTTTTTGCAACAAACCACCCGAAAAAAATACCCACAATATAAGCTAATGAATACCATCTGATTTCCAAGGAAAAAATTTCGATTGCAACTGGGTCAAAATTATTGATGAACATTTTAATTTATACTTATAATGTATATCTCAAATATGAAAAATTCTAAATTTATAATTGATAAGTTTGCAAAATTGATAGAGCAAGGGTTAGTTTCCTCAAAAGATTTATCAGCAGAAATCCTAAATATTTTTAAATCTAAAAGAGATGAATTTGTTTTTAAAATGAAATTAACAAGTAAGGATGAATTTGATGTTCTTTCAAAAAGAGTTGAGAACTTAGAAATAAAAATTAAAAAGCTTGAAGATAAAAAAAAAACAAAAACTAAACAGGTAAAAAAATCTTAACTCTTAAGCCATCCATTTTAGATTTCTCAAGTTTAATATTTCCACCATGTGATTTAATAATATCTGATGCGATTGACAAACCAAGTCCAACGCTGGATTTGGAGTCTGCTCTCCCTTTATTGATTTTGTAAAATGGTTTAAATACATTGTCGTATTCACTTTTTGCGATACCTGGACCATCATCATCAATTATAATAAAGAGATTTGTATTGTTTTTATTAAGGCTTAATTCTACTTTATTTGAATATTTTAATGCATTATCAATTAGATTATTTAGACATCTACTGATTAAATTTTTTCTACCGTTAATATAGATTCTAGGTAATAAATTTTTAGAAATATTATCATTATTATATTTTTTGATTACTCCATCAATTAATTCAGACAAGTTAAACATTTCATCTTTCTCAACATATGATGAGCTTGTGAATTGAAGATATTCATTTAGCATTTTTTCCATTTCGTTAATATCTTCAGTTAATTTTTCTACTGAATCTTTATCTTTAATAAACGCGAGTTGTAGCTTCATTCTTGTTAATGGTGTTCTTAAATCATGACTAATACCTGAAAGCATTTCAGTTCTTTGATTTAGATGTCTCTCAATTCTTTTTCGCATTTTATCAAATTCGTGACCAGCTTGTCTTATTTCAAGAGCTCCAGACGGCTTATATTCCTCAATATCCTCCCCTTTACCAAATCTTTCTGCAGCACGGGCAAGATTTGTAATTGGTCTAGTTTGATTTTTTAAAAATATTAGAGATATGACTACCATAATTATTGCAGGTACCGTTATCCACAGTGCAAAAATTCTAGCAGATGAACTTGCAACACGATCTTTTGGGACTAAAAATTTAAAATAGCCATCTTTATATTTTATTCTTAAATCAATAAGTTCTTTATAGTTTGTTGAGTCAAACCAGTAATCTCCTATTGAAAATTTTGATTTTAATTCTCTCCTTAATGTTCGATCGATGGGACTAAACCATCTTTCATTTTGTTGATTTTGTAATTTTTCATTAGTTTTAAGTGTAATATTCAAATCTAAAAATAATGAAAAAAGGTTATTTATTTCTTTTTTGTCAACTTTCTCACTTTCATAAGCTTCAATAAATGCACTTATTTCATTTACTAATGTTCTTGTCATTCCTTTGTTAGTTTTAATCCAAAGACTGTCAAAAAATACAATTGTGATAACTAGTTGAAGAACAATGACAGGGACTGCTACGATTAAAAGTGCTCTGTAAAATAGTCTTTTGGGTAAAACTTTTCTTAATAAACTATTCAATCCAGAGAACATATCCCGCTCCTCTTATTGTTTGTAAAAATTTTGGGTTTTTTGGATCAGTTTCTATTTTTTTTCTTAAACGGGTGATGATTACATCAATTGACCTTTCTTTATCTAAATTAATTAATTGACCAATGTTCTCTCTTGAAAATGTATTTCCTGGATTATTAATCATTTTTTCTAAAATTATCTTTTCTGTATTATTTATTTTAAATTCTTTTTTGTTTTTAATAATAAGCAATTTATTCAAATCAATTTTTACATTTTCAAACTCAATAATTCTTTTCTGTTCAGTTTTAATAGTTTTAGTTAAAATATTTTTAATTCTTAAAATTAATTCTTTTGGCTCAAAAGGTTTAGCCAAATAATCATCTGCCCCTAGCTCAAGCCCTTCAACCCTCTCGTTTGCTTCACCTTTGGCTGTTAAAAGTATAATTGGAGTTTCTAAATCTTTCTTATGTTCATTGATAAAATCCAAACCACTTTTTCCAGACATCATTATATCAAGGATAATTAAATCAAATTTGATAATTTTTACTTTCTCTGATGCGTTTTCAGCGCTATCTGAAGTTGTAACTAAAAAACTATTTTCATTTAAATATTTTTTTACTAGTGATCTAATTCCTTCATCGTCATCCACCAATAAAATATGAGCTTTAAATTTATCCATTTATAATTTTACTTAAAACATTATCAAAATTTATTACTTCCTCTGAACTTGATTTTAATAATGCATTGTAAATTCTTTTTTTTTGCTGATCAAAAACTTCGTTAAATATCTTTTCTCCTTTATCGTTCAAAAATACATGCTTAACTCTGGTGTCTTGCTCATCTTTTTTAAACATAATAATTTCCAACTTTATTAAATCTTTCAAAACTCTATTAAGACTTTGCTTGGTGACTTTAAGTTTTTTCAATAGTTCAGATATTGAAATACCCTCATACATGGATAATAGATGAATAACTTTATGGTGCGCTAAGCCAATAGAATATTTGTCTAATATCTTTTTAGAGTCGGAAAAAGTTTCTCTATAGCTCACAAAAAGTTTCTCTATTAAATCTTTAAGCTGTTCATCTTTTAAATATAATAGTTCTTTCATTATGGGTAAGTTATATTGACATATTAAAGATACAAAGTTATTTTTCAGATATAATTAAATAAATTCAATCATGATACCTTACGATAAAAGATCTGGAAAAATATGGTACAACGATGAGTTGGTAGACTGGTCTGATGTTAAACTTCACGTTTTAAGCCATGGTTTACATTACGCGAGTTGTGTTTTTGAGGGAGAGAGAGTTTATGATGGGTCAATCTTCAAATTAGAAGAGCACACTTCAAGATTTTTTTATTCAGCTAAAAGAATGGGTTTTGAAATCCCGTATTCAGAGGAACAAATTAATATTGCTTCAAATAAAATTATTGCAACACAAAATGTTGAAAATGGATACGTAAGACCAGTAGCATGGAGAGGTAGTGAGATGATGGCTATTTCTGCACAACAAACAAAAATTCATGTTGCAATTGCAACATGGGAGTGGGGCTCATATTTTGATCCGAAATTAAAGGTTGATGGTATACGATTAAATATTTCAAACTGGAGAAGACCTGCACCTAATACGATTCCTTGGGATACTAAAGCATCTGGTCTTTATATGATTTGTACACTATCAAAACATGAAGCAGAAAAACAAGGTTTCACCGACTCGTTAATGTTAGATCATGAAGGAAATGTAGCTGAAGCAACAGGTGCCAATGTTTTTTTCAAAGATAAAAACGGAGAACTTCACACTCCAACTCCAGATTCTTTTTTAGATGGAATAACGAGAAGGACAGTAATTGGAATTGCAAAGTCAAAAAATATTAAAGTTCACGAGAGAAAAATAAAACCAGAAGAGTTATCAAATTTTGTTGGATGTTTTTTAACCGGTACTGCTGCAGAAGTAACTCCAGTTTCATGCATTGCAGAAAATCAGTTTAAAGTTTGCGATACTATAATTGATTTAAATGAGAGTTATCAAACTTTAGTAAGAAAGAAAAAAGCAGCTTAATCTTTATTGTCCTCAGACATAGCGTGATCAATTCCTTTACGCATATAATCATATCCAGTAAAAAGTGTTAAAACTGCAGATAGCCATAAAAGAATAATACCAATAGTTTGAGCATTATAATCTTGAAAGTTAATGATCTTATTTCCCGTATCTCCTGACAAAAGAAGAGCAATCGAAATCATTTGTAAAACTGTTTTTAATTTAGCAAGGCTAGAAACAGGAAGTTTAATTTTACCTTTTGCTAAAAATTCTCTTAGCCCTGAAATTAATATTTCTCTAGTAAGGATAATAATTGCAGCAATTACTTCATAATTTTTGATAGTTCCATCCATTACTAAAAGAATTAGGGCTGTAGCAACAATGATTTTGTCTGCTATTGGATCTAACAACTCTCCAAGCTTTGACTCTTCACCCATCATTCTTGCTAACATTCCATCAAGAAAATCAGTAAATGACGCTATGACAAATAATATTAAAGCAGTCAAATCACCATAAAATCCAGGAAGATAAAACGCTAAAACGAAAAAAGGAACAATAATTATTCTACCAATCGTCAAAATATTTGGAATTTTCTTAAGCATAATTATTCGTGAAAGAAATTATATATCTTTTTTGCCACTTTTTCCTCAACACCTTCAACTGACTTAATTTCATCTAAACTTGCAGACTCCACTGATCTTGCAGATCCAAAATGGTTCAATAATGCCCTTTTTCTTACCGATCCAATTCCATCAATTTGGTCAAGTAAAGATTTACTTATTCCTTTTTTTCGTTTAGCTCTATGAGCACTTATTGCAAATCGATGTGATTCATCTCGAATTCTCTGGAGAAAAAACAGAGTTGGATCATTTCTTAAAAACTTAAACTCTTTCCCATTGTGAAAAAAGGTTTCATTTCCACTGTTTCTCAATTTACCTTTGGCAATCGCTACAATAGGAATGTCATGAAGACCAAGTTCATTTAAGCTTTCTCTTGCAACTGAATATTGTCCTTTTCCACCATCAACTATAACTAAATCAGGAAAGGTTAAATAATTATCCTTTTCTTGAACAGCTCTTTTAAATCTTCTATTTAAAACTTCTCGCATCATACCATAATCATCTTGTTCATTCTTTTTGAGTTTAATATTAAATTTTCTATATCTTTTCTTTACAAAACCTTCATCACCGTAAGTAATTAACGCCCCAACGCTATTAGTTCCCTGAATATGGCTATTATCATAAACCTCAATTAAATTGATATTTGTTTCTAAATTAAATTTTTTAGCAACAGCATCAAATAATTCTCTATTATTTTGACTTTCATAAAGCTTCCTATTCAAACTATCTTTTGCATTTTTAATTGCTTGATTAATTACTTTTAATTTTGAACCTTTTTTGGCAACCGAAATAGTAATTTGTTTACCCTCTTTATTTGAAAGAGTTTTTTCAATTAGAATTTTTTCTTTAATTTCTTCAGATAAAATTATTGATGAGGGTACACTTTTATTTTCATAAAATTGAGAGACAAATGAGTTAATAATTTCTCCGAGTTTTTCATCTGGGTCATGTTTTGGAAAGAAAGCTTGATTACCCCAATTTTGTTTTGATCTATAGAAAAAAACTTGGATACAGGCTTTACCAGATTCTTTATACCCAGCTATAACATCTGCTTCGACCAAATTTGCTTCATTTATTCTTTGAGACGACTGAATTATATTTAATGCTTTTATTCTATCCCTTAAAATTACTGCTTTTTCAAAGTCAAGTTCTTCACTTGCTTTTTCCATTTGATTAGATAGATTTTTTTGAATTCTTCTTGATTTTCCAGAAACAAATTCAATAGCATCATCAACCGTTTGTTGATAGTCATCCTTTGTGACATAACCAACACATGGACCAGAACATCGCTTGATCTGATATAATATACAAGGCCTTTCTCTATTTTTAAATACTGTGTCATCACAAACTCTTAAGTGGAAAATTTTTTGGATCATTTTGATTGTCCAATTTGCTGATCCAGCTGATGCAAATGGACCAAAATAAAAGCCTTCTTTAGTTTTTTTACCTCTGTGCCTTTTTATCTGAGGCCATTGATCTTGGTTGCCAATAAAAATGAAAGGGAAAGATTTATCGTCTCTAAGAAGAATATTAAATTTTGGTTTAAATTTTTTAATTAAATTTGCTTCAAGCAGTAATGCTTCACTTTCATTGGAAGTAGTGGTTATCTCTAATTTTCTTGTCTGAGATAACATTCTTTCTGTTCTAATAATGTGATTTTTCTCAGAAATATAACTTTTTAATCTATTCGGTAAATTCTTTGCTTTTCCTACATAAAGAATTTCATCTTTGGAATTCAGCATCCTATATACACCAGGAAGCTTAGGTACCAAAGGGAGTTCTTTTTTAATTACTTCTTTACCTAAATCAGAGCTTATCATGGCTTCTTTTTTTTGAAATTTGAATACCAACAGAAGAGCAATCTTTCATGATTTCTAATTTCTCAATTTGAAGACTTATCTTATCAATTCTCTTATCTTTGAATAATTCATCAAATACATCCTCTGCTAATGTTTCAAGAAAATTATAATGTTTATTTTTAACAAGTTTTTTTATCAACCTTACAATTTTTGCATAGTTTACAATAGATTTAATATCTTTGTCATTCGATGGTTTTTTATCTTCGTAATTGATATCCAAATTAAATTTAACTTTCTGGGATTTCTCTTTTTCAAAATCAAAATAACCTAGCTTCAGATCTAAAATTAATTCATTTATTAAAACTTTTTTCTCGTAATTAAATAAACTTTTATTTTTGAAAATTTTGACTATTTTTAAATTATTTTTTTTCATTTCTAAATCCTGGACTCAATATACTTTAATATTAATGGATTATAATATTGAAAACAGGTAGCCTGATCCATACTGTGACCATCTTTAACTTTAAACTTATCTGTTTTCAATTTTCCCAATTTATAACATTTTTTTCCATTAATGGTTAAGTCCTCTGAAATTACTATTCTTTTCATACCTTCAATATTATCTAGCCAATCTGAGGTTAGTCCTTCAAATGGATCTTTTGGATGAGTAAAAGCCAATACAGGAACTTTCAATTTATTTGATATTTCATTGTAAAGTTTCTCTCTTAATTCTGCTTGAGCAGGTTTTTTAGTTTTAAATTTTGTAAGTGCCACTTCGATTCCAACTTTTTTAACTTTATATTTTTTAGATAATTTACCAAAGCATGCTTGCATATACGCTATACCTCCAGCAGCTTTTTCTGGATACCTTGAAAAAAATAATAAAGTGGTCAAACCACCACAAGAATGTCCGGTAACAAAAATTTGTTTTCTTGGAACTCCCAAGGATACTAATTTTTCTACCAACTTAAGGTTTTGCTCTACACGTTTGTCTAATTTTGATTTTCCCTCATATGGCTTTTTTGATATCCACCAAGCTTTACCCATATCACCTTCTATTTTGTGAGCACATAAATTATACAACATGATTTTTTTACCTTTAATTTCTTTGTCAATTAGAGAAACACGATTTCGCACTTGATCTATAGTTGTGCAGTCTTTTTGTTTACCATCTAGATTATTTTGACCATGATTGTTAATTAATATTATTTTATTTTGTAAATTTTTTATCTCTGATAAAGAAATAATTTTAAAGTCTTTTGAAAAAAAACCCTCTTTTCTTATAGAATGATTATCAGCAAATGAAAATAAAGTAGCAGAAAAAAGTATAATTAGAGTGTAAAAAAATTTTTTCATTCTTTAACCATTACATCAGGAGTTTGCCAGTTAAGGTTTTGCCCACTATCAATAGCTAAAACTTGACCTGTAATAGATATATTTTTAATAAAAAAGTCAACAGCATTACAAATTTGTTTTACATCAACTTGTCTTTTTAGAGGTGTTGCTAAATATTGTTTCCTAAAATGTTTTTCGGATTGCCTTTGGTTTTTTATTGTTGGACCTGGAGCAATTCCGTTAACTCTTACGTTGGGAGCCAAACTTATAGCACTTGTTTTTGTAAGAGTATAAAGACCAGTTTTACTTATAGTATATGAAAAAAAGTAGGGAGTTAATTTAAAAACTCTCTGATCAATTATGTTAATGATATTGTTATTTTTTCCCTTAACATTTCTAGCAAATTCTTTTGATAATAGAGCAGGGGTTCTCAAATTAGTTTTCAAATGTTTATCCCAGCTATCTGATGAAAAATTTTCAAGTTTATCATTTTCAAACAATGAAGCATTGTTTATCAGACAATCAAAATAATTTAATTTCGATTTTGCGTATTTGACAATTTTATTTATATCATTTTCTTTGCTTAAATCACCTTTCACAAGGTAAACTTTAGTACCATTTAACTCTAATTCTTTTTTAAGCTTTTCAGCTTTTGATTTTGATTTATTAAAATGGATCAAAATTTCTTTATTTGGACCAGATAACTCTCTAGCAATTGCAGCTCCAATTCTAGTAGCTCCGCCAGTAATAATTATTTTCCGTGCTTCCATTTCTTATCTCTTTTTTTTGTGACCTTAGTTCCTGGCATACCCATTGTTGATCTACCTTTTGGATAAAGCTTATTTTTTACATCATATTGTCTAATTTTTGGGTTAAGAGTAATTTCTAGTTCAGTACTTTCCAATTTCCTGATTTCATCTCTTATTTTAGCAGCTTCTTCAAACTCAAGGTTTGCAGCAGACTCTTTCATTTTCTTATCCAGGCCTTTTAAGTGTTTCTTTAAGTTCCCCCCAATATTTGAACCATCACTAATTTTTACATAATCTTTTTCATAAACACTTTCTAATATGTCGCTAATTTCTTTTTTAACAGACTTAGCATCAATTTTATGTTTCTTATTATATGTTAGTTGGATCTGTCTTCTTCGGTCAGTCTCTGCAATTGCTTTTTTTATACTTTTTGTCTCTTTATCAGCATACAAAATAACTTTACCATCAACATTTCTTGCAGCTCTGCCTATTGTTTGGATTAAAGAGGTTTCAGACCTTAGAAATCCTTCTTTGTCAGCATCTAATATACCTACGAGTGCGCACTCAGGAATATCTAGTCCTTCTCTTAAAAGATTAATTCCAACAAGAACATCGAAAACACCCATTCTAAGATCACGCATAATTTCTATTCTTTCCAAAGTATCTATATCAGAGTGCAGGTACCTAACTTTAATCCCGTTTTCATGAAGATATTCAGTTAAATCCTCTGCCATCTTTTTGGTTAAAGTCGTAACTAGTACTCGGTGATTATTTTCAATAACCCTTTTGCATTCATGCATTAAATCATCGACTTGATTTTTTGCAGGTCTAATTTCAACTGGTGGATCTATTAGACCTGTTGGTCTGATAACTTGATCTATATACTTTCCTTTTGTTTGTTCCAATTCCCAGGGACCAGGAGTTGCAGATACAAATACAGTTTGAGTTCTCATTAAATCCCATTCTTCAAACTTTAACGGTCTATTATCCATGCAGGATGGAAGCCGGAATCCATACTCTGCCAATGTACTTTTTCTAGATCTGTCACCTTTGTACATTCCATTAAGTTGTGGAACAGTTACGTGACACTCATCGACAAAAATGAGAGTATTATCAGGAAAGTATTCAAAAAGAGTAGGGGGTGGTTCACCTGGTTTTCTTCCTGATAAAAATCTTGAATAATTTTCAATCCCAGCACAAGATCCCGTCGCTTCGATCATCTCAAGATCAAATTTAGTTCTTTCTTCTAAGCGTTGAGCCTCCAATAATTTATTTTCTGCTCTATGTTTTTTTAAAGTAATTTCTAGTTCCTTTTTAATATTAATTACCGCTTGTTCTATGGTTGGTTTTGGAGTTATGTAGTGACTGTTTGCATATACTTTTACTAAACTAAGATCTCTTATTTGATCTCCAGTTAAAGGATCAAATTCTTCAATCTGTTCAAGCTTATCTCCAAACAAACTTAATCTCCAAGCTCTATCTTCAAGGTGAGATGGAAATATTTCCAAATATTCCCCTCGCGCTCTAAAAGTACCTCTAAAAAAATTTTGATCGTTTCGTTTATATTGTAAAGCTACTAAAGATTTTATTAATTCTTCACGGTTGTAATCATTATTCTTTTGGAGTGTTAAAGTCATCTTACTGTAGGCTTCAACAGAACCTAATCCGTAAATACAAGAAACACTCGCAACTATAAGTACATCATCTCTCTCAAGTAGAGACCTAGTTGCTGAATGTCTCATTCGATCTATTTGCTCGTTTATTGAGGCTTCTTTTTCTATATATGTGTCTGATCTTGGAACATATGCTTCTGGAGTATAATAGTCATAATAAGAGACAAAATATTCAACTGCGTTATCTGGAAAAAAAGTTTTCATTTCCCCGTAAAGTTGAGCTGCAAGTGTTTTATTTGGTGCAAGAATTAGTGCTGGCCTATTAGTTGCCTCAATAACTTTTGCCATAGTGAAAGTTTTACCTGAGCCTGTAACACCAAGTAAAACTTGATTAAATTGATCTTTGTTAGCACCACTGACTAATTTTTTTATTGCTTCAGGTTGATCACCTGCAGGCTTAAAATCAGATTTAATTTTAAATTTTTTTCCTCCTTCAAGTTTTCCACCTATTTGAGGATTTTTACTTTGGATATCTGTAATTAAATCTTGATATGTATTTTCCATATATTAAACAAGGTATTAGAATTTATTTTTATTTCAATGAGCATAATATCAGACAGTTTAAAGAAGATTAAACCTTCACCTACAATTGCTGTAACCCAAAAAGCAAGAGAATTAAAGGCAGCAGGAAAAGATGTTATTGGTTTAGGTGCGGGTGAACCAGATTTTGATACACCAGATAATATTAAGCAAGCAGCTATTAAAGCAATAAATGATGGAGATACCAAATACACTGCTGTTGATGGAACTCCAGCACTAAAAAAAGCAATAGTCGAAAAATTTAAAAAAGAAAATAAATTAGATTATACAACAGACCAAGTTACTGTTGGAGCGGGTGGAAAGCACGTAATTTATAATGCGATGATGGCTACATTAAATGAAGGTGACGAAGTTATCGTTCCAGCTCCTTATTGGGTTTCTTACCCAGATATTGTTTTATTAGCAGGGGGTAAGCCAGTTTTAATGGAGTGTAATGAAAAACAAGGCTTTAAAATAAACCCATCAGATTTAGAAAAATTTATAACTCCAAAAACAAAATGGATTATTTTAAACTCTCCGTCTAATCCGACTGGAGCGTGTTATACAGAAAAAGAAATCAGAGAAATCGCAAAAGTTCTCGAAAAACATTCTCACGTATATATTTTAAGTGATGATATCTATGAACATGTAACTTATGAAGGGTTTAAATTTTTTACTATTGCTCAAATTGAAAGTTTAAAAGAAAGAGTGCTTACTATGAATGGTGTAAGCAAAGCTTACTCGATGACTGGTTGGAGAATAGGCTATGCTGCAGGTCCA
This sequence comes from uncultured Pelagibacteraceae bacterium, assembly GCA_902583635.1. Lineage (GTDB taxonomy): Bacteria > Pseudomonadota > Alphaproteobacteria > Pelagibacterales > Pelagibacteraceae > Pelagibacter. The sequence goes on from CACHWJ010000001.1 coordinate 73,760, forward strand.
AAAGAAATTATTAAAGCCATTGCAAAAATCCAGTCACAATCAACAACTAATCCTTCATCAATTAGTCAAGCCGCATCAGTAGAGGCATTAAGTGGAACACAAGATTTTATAAAAAAAAGATCAGTTTCATTTCAAGAAAGAAGAGATTTTGTCGTTAAAGCGTTAAATGATATTGATGGAATTGAGTGCTTAAATCCTGATGGTGCTTTTTATGTCTTCCCTAGTTGCAAAGGTTTAGTAGGAAAAAAAGATACAAATGGAAAAGAAATTAAGTCAGACACAGATTTTGTTCAATCTCTTTTAGAAAATAGTGGTATAGCCGTTGTTCAAGGTTCTGCGTTTGGACTAGAGGGATTTTTTAGAATTTCTTATGCAACCTCAATGGATAATCTCAAAAAAGCATTAGAAAAAATATCTTCTTTTTGTAAAACTTTAAGTTGATGAAAACGGCTCTGGTCTTTGGTTCAACAGGTCTAATTGGTGGGCACCTTATTTCACAATTAATAAAAAATGATTATTACAATAAAATAAAGTTATTTGTACGTTCAGAAATAGTTATTAATGAACCTAAAATTGAAATTATTAAAACTGATTTCAATGACTTAGAAAATCACAAAGAAGATGTCAAAGGAGATGATTGTTTTTTTTGCATTGGAACTACAAAACAAAACTCCCCCGACAAAAAAGAATACCAAAAAGTAGAGTTAGAAATACCAAAAAAAATAGCACAAATTGCAAGATCCAATTCAGTAAATTCATTTATTTTTGTATCTTCAATATATGCCAATCCAAAAAGTTCAGGAGATTATGTAAAATTCAAAGGTTTAGTTGAAGAAGAATTAAAAAAATTAAACTTCTCAAATTTAGGAATATTAAGACCTTCTTTTTTAATGGGAAACAGAAAAGAGAATAGAACAGGTGAAAAAATAGGTATTCTGACTTTTAGATTATTGTCCCCATTGTTACTTGGGCCAATTAAAAAAATGAAACCGATTAATTCAGAAAAAGTTGCAAAAGCAATGATAAAAATTGCAAACGAAAATTTAAGAAAAACTACTTTTGAGTCTGATGAAATAGTTGAAATATCTTCAGGCTAAATTCAGTCTAATTACTGATTTTGCTGCATCAACAACTGCAATTTCAGATGCCATGAATTTCATTTGAAGAATATCTTCTGCGTATGTTTGGTCTGTTTGCATTTCTAGTCCAAGATCAGGAACCATAGTCTTTGCACTTGTGTCTATATAACTTAGAAGTTTAACCATAAAATTAGGTAATTCTCTTTTAGGAAGTTTTTTTACATGGCTTGGAATATTTTTTGCCATTATCTGTGATAATTCAAGAATACTTCTTACCTCAGATCCAACAATCAATCTTCTGCCTCCAGCTCTTTTATTGGTTAAAGATAAAACATGGGCTTTAGCAACATCTTTTACGTGCGATATCATTACTGAAAATTTCGGGGCAGCTGGATATTTTCCTTGAAGTAATTGTTTTGCATATTCCATTGAAGTACATGTTTTTTCATTTAAAAAATCTCCTAAAACAAAGCCAGGATTGATACACGTCAAACTATTTTTAAGACCTTTACTTTCCATAAGATCCCAAGCAGCTTTTTCAGCTCTTGTTTTTGATACAAAATAGTCTGTAGTTTTATCCCATTCTAAGTCAGTCCAATCATTTTCACCAAATGTATAAGGGTTAGATCTGTTTGGTTTTCTGTACATGCATACTATGGAAGAAGTTTTAACAAAATGTTCAACTCCTGCATTTATTCCTGCATTTAAAACTCTTAAAGTTCCATCTTTTGCTGCTGGGGTGAGTGACTCCCTATCATTTGAAACTTTTAAAGGAAATGGAGAAGCTACATGTATGATATATTTGCAGCCCATAGCAGCTTCATTCCAGCCTTCATCCTTTAATAAATCTAACTCTACAAATGATAATTTCTCAGTTGAAACTTTATTTTCCTCTAATGTTTTTTTTGTTTGTTCAACTGAATTTGAATTCCTAACAGTACCTAATACTTCGTAATCCGAATTTAGTAATTCGATAGCAACGTGTTTTGCAACAAACCCACTAATACCAGTAAGCAATACTTTTTCTGACATTTAATTCTTAAAATTTAAAATATTCTTTTATATCTTTTTGAAATAATAGGTAAATACAAGAAATCTGTAACAAAGTATTTAAAATTAAAATAGATCTTACTGTTAATTGATTAAATCCTATTTCTGGGATAGGTCCATAAGGAGCAGCAAAACTTACATTTATTGCTCCGATTAAATCAAGTAAACCAACGACATTCCATGACAGCAACAGAACCCATAGTATAGTACTTGGTTTTTTTATAATGTAGTAAACTAAGAATATGGCTGTTATCCCAATAAAAAAGTCACCTATAAAAGGAACTATCCATTCAGATGGTGCCGAACGTTTATTACCAGAAAAAATCCAAAACAGAAATAAACCAGATCCAACTGCTCTGAATGACATCCATCCAGTCACAAAAATAATCCAATTTATTTTCATTTTTTAGTGAGATAAAAATTTTTCAGCTTCAAGAGCAGCCATACATCCCATTCCTGCAGCAGTTACAGCTTGTCTAAACGTTTTGTCTTTTACATCTCCAGCTGCGTAAACACCAGGAACATTCGTTTCAGTCGAGTCAGATTTTGTAATTAGATATCCTTCTTTATCCATTTCTAATTGATTTTTAAAAAGCTGAGTTGCAGGATCGTGACCAATCGCAATAAATACTCCATCAAGTTTTATTTCTTCAATATTATTTGTTTTAACGTTTTTAATTTTTATTCCTTTTACATTTTTAGGCTCATTGTCTCCGATTACATCTTCAACAACAGAGTCCCAAATAATTTCTATCTTCTTATTTTCCATTAATTTTTTTTGAAGCATTTTTTCAGCTCGCAAACTATCACGTCTGTGGATCAATTTAACTTTTGATGCAAATTTTGTAAGAAACATTGCTTCTTCAACAGCAGCGTTTCCACCACCAACTACTGCAACTTCTTTGTCTTTGAAAAAGAAACCATCACATGTTGCACAAGCTGAAACTCCAAAGCCTCTAAATTCTTGTTCTGATTTGATGTTTAACCATCTGGCTTGAGCACCTGTTGAAATAATAATACTGTCTGCAGTATATTTTTGTCCACTGTCCCCGATTGCTTCAAAAGGTTGTGATTTTAAATTCACAGATGCAATGTGATCTTCAATCATTTCTGTTCCAACCGCTTTAGCTTGATCTTTCATTTGATCCATTAACCAAGGACCTTGGATTACATCTGCAAATCCTGGATAATTTTCTACATCAGTTGTTGTAGTTAGTTGTCCACCAGGTTCTGCACCATAAACTAAAATAGGATTTAACATTGCACGAGCAGCATATACTGCTGCCGTGTATCCGGCTGGACCAGATCCAATTATTAACACTTTTGTGTGTTTAGTTGGATTTTGACTCATATGAAAGCTATATAGTGATAAATGTCTAAATTAAAAGGTTTATTATTAACACAAGGTATGCACGGAATGATTAGCCAAGTCGAGGGTTTGGCTAAAGCTCTTGATATTGATTTCATACACTGCGAGGTTGAAACAAATAATATTTGGAACATTATCCCACCAAGACTTTCTCCAATTTCACAAAGTATTTATAAAAAAATAGATCAAACAGATTTTGATTTAATAATTTCCTGTGGAAGAAAAAGTGTTATTCCTTCAATTCACTTAAAAAGTATTTCTAATAAAAAAATAATTAATATCCATATTCAAGATCCAAAAGTTGACTTTAAACATTTTGATTTAATTGTTGCACCAGAGCACGATGCAATAGAAGGTGATAATGTAATCAGCACCAGAGGTGCAATTCATTACTTAACAGAGGAAGAAATTTCAGAGAATAAAGAATATTTAAACTCTTTTATTAAAAAAGATAATAGAAAAGTATGGGCCTTAGTTTTGGGAGGACCAACAAAATATTACGATTATTCAACAAAAAACATGAAACATATTTTTTCAATGTTTTATAAATTATTAAAAAAACACGATTTCCAACTTGTAGTTATTCCATCAATGAGAACACCACTAAGTACTATTCATTATGCTAAGGAATTTTTTGGTGAAAATCACACTATAATAATGGATGTAGATAAAAAAGCTTACTTGTCAGCACTTGCAATCTCAGAAAATATAGTGGTTACATGCGACTCTAGCTCAATGATCTCGGAAGCTGCTTTGACTGGTAAACCAATATATGTTGCTAATATTTTACCAAAAAAAAATGATAAAAGATTTCAAAGATTTCGAAACTTGTTTAGAGAATTGAATATTACAAGAAACTTAGGAGAAGAAGTTAAAATTTGGAACTATGAAAAATTAGACGAAACTAATAGAGTAGCAAAACTTATAAAAGAAAAAATTCAATTTTAATGTCATTATTAAATTCAATAAAAAATAACTCAACAAAACATGAAATTCCTTTCGACCATTGGGAATATAGTGATGCGCTAAGTGAAGGTTCAATTGAGGAAATAGTTAAAGCAGATATTCCAGATTTAACCAAACTTAATTTGTCATATGATGGGACAAGAGCAATTGATGGTGGTGGCGCAGAATTCAGAGAAGGAATTGCTTCTGGAGGAAAAGCGATAAAATTTCGATGTTTTGTATCTAAAGAAAATGCTGCTCAGTTTCCACATTTAGTTAAGTTTATTAATGAATTGCAATCTAAAGAAACGCATCAAACTATTTCTAAAATGATTGATAGAGATTTATCAAATTCATATGTCAGAGTTGAGGTTATTTGTGATAGAGAGGGATTTTGGTTAAAACCTCATTGTGACATCAAAGAAAAATTAATGTCAGGATTGATATTTGTAAATAATACTAATGAGTCTGAGGATCTAGGTACGGATTTTTATAATGAAAAGTTAGAGAAAGTTAAAACTTTACCTTATAGAAATAATTATGGGTATCTTTTTACTAGTGGTCCAAATACCTGGCATGGAATGGAAAAAAAGAAAATTTTAAAAGAGAGACGATGTTTGCAAGTAAACTATGTGACTTTTGAAACTGATTGGAAAGTTGAATAATTTTATTTTTCCCAATCAAATCTTGGAAATGAGTCAAAAACTTTAAAAATCCCCTCTGACCATTGATTACAAACCTTTGAATAATTCTCGTCTGTAACATTTAAACACTCAAGAGTAGATAGATTATCAGCGTCTTTTTTAAGAACCGCAAAATCTATTGGAGGTCCAACAGTAAGATCGCTTTTTAATGTAGAGTCCATAGAAATCAGTGCACATCTTGATGCATCACCAATTGAAACATTTGGTTTAATTACCCTATCAAGAATAGGTTTTCCGTATTTTACCTCACCTATTACAAGATACGGTTTACTGTCAGCTGGTCTTATATAGTTCCCTTGAGGATAAACTAAATATAATTCATGTTGCTGACCTTTAATTTGCCCTCCAACAATAAAAGTGGAACCTAACAAAACATTATCAGTGTTTATTCCTTGAGGTGATGAATGTTCAATATTTAACGATCCAACATAAGATGCTATTTGTTCAAAATCATTGCAAGTATTTAAATTCATTATGCCTGAAGTACTCTTTAAATCTTTTTCAATTGATTTATAAACTGCCTGAGATGTTCCTAAATTTCCTGATGTTACGATTACAACAGTTCTATCGCCTACATCGTGTGTCATCATTTTGGAATAAATATTTACATTATCTAAACCAGCATTTGTTCTTGAGTCGGAAGCAAAAACAAGACCTTCGTTTGTTTTAATACCTATACAGTAAGTCATCCCACACTAATAATTAGTTAATTATAACATTTTTTCATAATCAATTAAAAGCATAACAGATATATCTAATATGCATTTGCTTATTTTATTCAAGTATTAAACACTGAGTTGTTATGGTCTCAAAGCTTTGGAAAAACTATAATTCAAGTCATGCTTACGATGGTTATTTTACTAAAGATAACAAACTTCGAAAGCACGCAACAATAATCTCATCTATTTTAGAGAGATACGGCAAAAAAAAGCTTCAAGAAATTGAAAAAAATTGTCAGAGTACCATAAGTGCTAGAGGTATTAACTTTAGAGTTTATGCTGCTAACAATAGGGCAGAAGAAAAAAAATGGCCCCTAGATATAATTCCAAGAATAATTCCTAAAACGCAATGGAACAAAGTTTCAAAAGGTTTAAAGCAGCGAGTAAAGGCTTTAAATTTATTCATTGACGACGTTTATAATCAAAAAAAAATATTTAAAGATAAAGTTGTTCCAAAAGAAATTATTTTTAATTCTCCTTTTTATGTAAAAGAATGTGAAGATTTTTCACCTAAATATAAAGCTTGGTCAAATATTTCTGGTGTTGATTTAATAAGGAATACTAATGGTGATTATTTAGTTTTAGAAGATAATCTAAGAGTACCCTCAGGTGTATCTTACATGCTCGAAAATAGAATGGTAATGAGAGATGTATTTCCTGAATTATTTACAAGATATAAAGTTGCATCAATTCATCAATACACAAACAAATTATTCAACTGTATGGTTGAATGTATCCCGAAAAAAACTGTGAACCCACATATGGTAGTTTTAACACCTGGTATTTATAACTCAGCTTATTTTGAGCACTCTTTCTTGGCTGATCAAATGGGAATTGCATTAGTCGAAGGAAAAGATTTATTTGTTGAGAACGATATTGTTTATATGAAAACTGTTAAAGGGCCTCTTAAGGTTGATTGTATATATAGACGTCTTGATGATAATTTTTTAGATCCAAAAGTATTTTTCAAAGGTTCACTGATAGGAGTACCAGGATTATTTAAGAGCTGGCGTAAAGGAAATGTTGGTATAATTAATGCTATAGGTACTGGAGTTGCTGATGACAAAGTAGTTTACTCTTATGTTAATAAAATGATTGTTTATTATCTTGGTGAACAGCCAATCTTAAACCAGGTAGAAACTTACTTATGTCACAATAAAAATGAAAGAAACTATGTAATTGAAAATATCTCTAAGTTAGTTGTTAAACCTGCTAATGCTTCAGGTGGTTATGGAATAATGATAGGCCCTAAAGCAGATAAAAAAGAAAGAGATGAAGTAATTGCCAAAATTAAAAAAAACCCAAGAGAGTATATTGCACAACCACTTGAAACTCTCTCAACAGCACCAACAATTACCGAAAATGATATTGAGCCTAGACATCTTGATTTAAGGCCGTTTGTTCTAAGTGGAAAAACTACTTATGTGAGCACAGGAGGATTAACGAGAGTTGCACTTAGAAAAGGAAGTACAATAGTCAATAGTTCTCAAGGTGGAGGATCCAAAGACACACTAATCGTCGACGTATAAAATTTATAAATCCTGAAGAGAAGTAACTTCTAATTTTTTTGTTTTAAGTGATTTAATTGCCTCTAAACATGCTAGAGCGGTTGACATATTGGTACAATAGGGAACTTTATTTTTAAGTGTTCCTCTTCTAAGTGCTATTGCATCATTTAATCTGTGCTCACTATTTCCGCCACCAGTATTAATAACAAGACCAATTTTTTTTGAGTCTAATATATCCACTATATGAGGTGAGCCGCTACTGACTTTATTAATAATTCTACATTTCATTCCATGTTTTCTAATGTATTCAGCTGTTCCTCGAGTTGCACATAGTGTGAAATTCAATTTAATTAACTCTTTTGCCAAACCTATTCCTTCATCTTTGTGACTATCTTTTAAAGAGATAAACGCTAATCCATCTTTAGGTAAAGAATTAGCAGAGGCTATTTGGCTTTTTGCAAAAGCCATTCCAAAGTTTTTATCAAATCCCATTACTTCACCTGTTGATTTCATTTCAGGACCAAGAAGAAGATCACTATTTGGAAATTTATTAAAAGGGAACACAGCTTCTTTAACTGCATACATTCCTTTAGATTTATCTCTTAAATTAAATTTTGATAATTTTTCACCAGCCATCACACGTGATGCAATTTTTGCAAGGGGTAATCCTTTTGCTTTAGATACAAATGGCACAGTTCTACTTGCTCTAGGATTAACCTCAATTACGCAAATTTCATCTTTTTTAATTGCGTATTGAATATTCATGAAACCTTTGACTTTTAAAGCTAATGCCAATTTCTTAGTTTGGTTTTCAATTTCTTTAATCAAGAATGGTTTTATAGATACTGGGGGCAAACTACATGCTGAGTCGCCGGAGTGAATACCAGCTTCCTCTATATGTTGCATGATCCCTGCAACATGAACTTGTTTTCCATCTGAGATAGCATCAACATCAACCTCCATTGCATGATCAATAAATTTATCGATTAAAATTGGATTTTCCTCAGCAGCCTTAAAAGCCTCTTCTACAAAATTTTTAAGTTGGCTTTTTTCATGAACAATTTCCATTGCTCTTCCACCTAACACATAAGAAGGTCTTACCATTAAAGGTAAACCAATTTTTTCCGAAATTTGTATTGCTTGTTTATATGTTTTTGCAATCCCACTTTCAGCTTGTTTTAATTTCAATTTATTTAACAAATTTCTAAATCGATCTCTGTCTTCAGCTAAATCTATAGAAGTGTACTGTGTTCCAAGAATTGGAAGTTTGTGGTCATGTAAAAATTTTGCAAGTTTAATTGGAGTTTGCCCACCAAACTGTGCAATTATTCCAACAAGATTTCCTTTTTCTTGCTCTTTTTTAATTATGTTAAAGACGTATTCTTCCTTTAGGGGTTCAAAATAAAGTCTGTCACTGGTGTCATAATCGGTTGAGACAGTTTCGGGATTACAATTAATCATGATTGTTTCAAAACCAGCTTCTTTTAATGAAAAACTTGCCTGACAACAGCAATAATCAAATTCTATACCTTGTCCAATTCTATTAGGTCCGCCTCCTAAAATTATAATTTTTTTCTTCGAAGATGGATCTGCCTCACACTCTGAATTAATAGAGAAATTTCGTTGATATGTTGAATACATATAAGGTGTAAAGGACTTAAATTCAGAAGCACAAGTATCAACCTTTTTGAAAACTGGTAAAATTTTTAGCGCTGTTCTTTTTCTTCTAACAATATCCTCAGAAGTCTTAGTTAATTCAGAAAGTTTTTTATCAGAAAAGCCAATTGATTTTATTCTATTAAATTCAGCAAAATCCTTTGGTAATCCTTTCTTTTTGATTATAGTTTCATTATCTACGATTTCTTTAATCTGCTCTAAAAACCACGGATCAATTTTAGATAATGTGAATATTCTTTTTAAATTAACTTTTTTTCTTATTGCTTCTGCAACAACAAGAAGTTTATTCGGAATATTTTCTTTAAGTTTTTTTTCAATTTGCTTTTTATTTAAATCAAACACTCTATCTAATCCTGAAAAACCTGTTTCAAGAGAAACCAATGCTTTTTGAAGCGACTCTTTAAAATTTCTACCAATTGCCATTGCCTCTCCAACTGATTTCATAGAAGTACCTAATATTGCTGGAGAGCTTGAAAATTTTTCAAAAGTAAATCTTGGAATTTTTGTTACCACATAATCAATGCTAGGCTCAAAAGATGCTGGGGTAACTTTTGTAATTTCGTTTTTTAATTCATCCAGAGTGTATCCAACAGCAAGTTTTGCTGCAACTTTTGCAATTGGAAAACCAGTTGCTTTTGATGCGAGTGCTGATGATCTTGAAACTCTTGGGTTCATTTCTATAACAACCATTCGTCCATTTTTTGGATTGATTGCAAATTGAACGTTGGATCCACCTGTCTCTACTCCAATTTTTCTTAAGCAAGCAATAGAAGCATTTCTCATCACTTGGTATTCCTTATCAGTAAGTGTTAGTGCAGGAGCAACAGTTACTGAGTCACCAGTATGAATTCCCATAGGATCAACATTTTCAATAGAGCAGATAATAATACAGTTGTCTTTTTTATCTCTTACCACTTCCATTTCAAATTCTTTCCAGCCTTCCAAACATTCTTCAACCAATACTTGGCTAACTGGAGACTCGTGAAGCCCACTTTTAATTATTTTTAAGTAATCTTTTTTATTTTTAGCAATACCACCGCCAAGACCTCCAAGTGTAAATGCAGGTCTTATGATTGCAGGTAGACCAATTTTTTTTAAAATTTTAGAGGCTTGGTTGATATTATTAACAATCTCAGATTTAGGTAAATCTAAACCAATATCAATCATATTTTTTCTAAATTTTTTCCTATCCTCTGCATTGGCAATTGCTCTAGAATTTGCGCCTATTAGTTCAATTTTATATTTTCTTAAAATTCCTTTTTTTTCCGCTTCCATTGAAAGATTGAGCGCAGTTTGACCACCCATTGTAGGAAGAATTGCATCAGGTTTTTCTTTAATAAGTATTTTTTCTAAAACCTCTAATGTTATGGGCTCGATATAAGTTTTGTCCGCAACATCTGGATCAGTCATAATGGTTGCAGGATTTGAGTTAATTAATATTACCTTAAAACCTTCATCTTTTAATGCCTTACAAGCTTGTGTACCTGAGTAATCAAACTCACATGCTTGACCGATAATAATTGGTCCAGCACCTACAACTAATATTTTTTTAATATCTTTTCTTTTTGGCATTTTTTTTCATATTGTTAATAAATTCTTTAAATAGGTAGACACTATCCTGTGGTCCAGGGTTAGACTCTGGATGATATTGTACTGAAAATATTGGTTTGTTTTTAAGTCTTATTCCTTCAATAGTGTTATCAAAAAGAGATTTATGAGTAACTTCAATTTTTTTAGGTAAAGTTTCTTCAACTACTACAAAACCATGATTTTGACTGGTAATTTCAACTTTATCATGGACTAAATTTTTAACAGGATGATTGGCCCCTCTATGGCCCAACTTCATTTTTTTTGTTTTACCACCTAAAGCTAAAGCTAAAATTTGATGACCTAAACAAATCCCAAAAATAGGTAAATTTTTTTTGATTAATTTATTTAGTATTTCTATTGCATATTTTCCTGTCGCCGCTGGATCACCAGGACCATTGGACAAAAATATACCATTTGGCTTAAGATTTATAATTTTTTCTGCAGTAGTTTTGCAAGAAACTACTGTTACTTTACATTTGAAATCTGAGAAATATCTCAAAATATTTTTTTTTATTCCATAATCAATTGCAACTACATGAAAAAGGTTTTTTGTATTCTTTTTAAATCCTATTTCTTTTTTCCAAGTTTGAAGTCCTTTCCAAATATAGTTCTTTTGAGTTGTAACAGTTTCTGCAAGATCAAGATTTTTCAAACCACTCCATTTAATTGTTGAATTTGTTAATTTGCTAACATTGAACTTACCGTTTTTTGAGTAAGCAATCGTTCCCTTAGGTGCCCCCTTATCCCTAATAAAGTTTGTTAAACTTCTAGTGTCTAGCCCTGTAATCCCTACAATTTTGTTTTTTTTAAGCCAAGCATCTAAATGTAAAAGTGCTCTATAATTTGAAGGAGAGGTTATTTCTGAATTAAAGATGACTCCTCTTGTCCAGATTTTATCAGACTCAACATCCTCTCTATTTGTTCCAACATTTCCAATATGTGGGAATGTAAAATTTATAATCTGACCTGCATAGGAAGGATCTGAAATAATTTCTTGGTAACCAGTTAATGAGGTATTAAAGCAAACTTCTCCAGTTGCTTCTCCTTGATAGCCAATCCCAATCCCTTTAAAAACCCTCTTATTTTCAAGAACTAAAACGCCTGTATTAATTTGTGAATTTTTTGAGTTTGTTTTTTTTGCTTTTTTGATCAATTACAACTCATAAGTTAAAGGTTAATACAATAATTGCTCTATTATCGCAACAGAGATGTATTATAAAATTGTAAAAAAACAATTTTTCTTTTGAAGAAATATTTCTTTGAAGTAGATTAAAAAAATAATGTCCTTAAAAGATACTATAGAAAACGAATACAAAACTGCTCTTAAATTAAAAGATAAAAATAAGATATCAACCTATAGGTTAATATTGTCATCCATTAAGGATCTAGACATAATTAACCGATCTGGACCCAATAAAAAAGATACAGATGATGAAGATATTAAGAAGCTTTTAAAAAAAATGGTTAAACAAAGAGCCGAATCGATTGATATATATAAAAAAAATAACCGTAATGATTTGCTAGAGGTTGAACAAAATGAATATGATATTTTGACTGGATTTCTTCCTAAGCAACTTGGAGAAGAGGAAACCAAAAAAATCTGTGCAGATTTAATTGCTAGACTGGGTGCTAATTCAATAAAAGATATGGGTAAAGTAATGGGGGAGTTGAAGAAAACTCATTCGGATGAAATTGATTTTGCTAAAGCAGGCCCAATGATCAAAGAATTATTGAATAAATAATGAAGTATCCAAAAGAATACCTCGATGAAATAAAGACAAGATTAAAAGTATCAACAGTTGTCTCAAAAACTGTTTCCTTAAAAAAAAGGGGTAAAGAGTTTGTTGGCTTGTCTCCATTTAAAAACGAAAAAACACCTTCCTTTACGGTAAATGATGAAAAAGAATTTTATCATTGTTTTGCAACCTCAGAGCATGGAAACATTTTTGATTTTGTTATGAAAATTCAAAATCTTAAATTTGGAGAGGCAGTAAAGCATTTAGCTCAATTAGCTGGAATGCAACCTTATATGTTTTCGAAACAGGATGAAGAAAGAGAAAAAAAATGGAAAGAGTACCAATCAATTTTTAACCAGTATGTAGATTTTTATCACGATGAATTGTTAAAAAATGAGAGCTATTCTTTTGCAAGAGATTATTTAAAAAATAGATCTTTAACTAAAGACGAAGTTAAAAAATTTAAAATTGGATACATAGAAAAAAATCCAAATTTCTTTGAGAAATTTAAAGATAATTATAGTGAGCAAAGTTTAGTTGAAACGGGTTTATTTTACTTAGATGAAAAAAAAAAAATATATGTTGAAAGATTTAGAGGTAGATTAATTTTTCCAATCAATAATATCTCAGGTCAACCAATAGCTTTAGGGGGGAGAATAATCGAAAAGGTAGATTATTTGGCTAAATATATAAATTCCCCTGAAACAAATTTTTTTAAAAAAGGGTCTAATTTATATAATTTAGATTTAGCTCGTAAACTTTCTAATAAAATAGATCATATCTATTTAGTTGAGGGATATATGGATGTTGTTGGTTTAAGCAAAAACAGAATTGATAATGTAGTTGCTAATCTTGGAACTTCTTTGACTGATAAACAAATTTTAACTCTTAACCAGTTTTTTGATGACATTATTATATGCTTCGATGGTGATGAAAGTGGTTATAAAGCAGCGTTAAGAGCTGCTGAGAACTCTATTAAAGAATTAAAACCAGAAAAAAATATTTCATTTTTATTTTTACCAGACAAGGAAGACCCCGACAGTTATGTAAATAAAAATGGTAAGGCTAATTTCATTGATTTTACTAAACAAAGCAAGTTATCAATTCATCAATTTATTTTTAGTCATTATAAAAAACAAACAGAAAATAACCCTTCTTCATTAGCAATTTTTGAAAAAAAATTGAGAAGTATTGCAGGTACAATTAAAGATGATTTTATAAAAAAATACGTACTAGAATATTTTCTAGAAAAAATTGCAGAATTAACACCACATTCCAATCAAAATAAGAAAAAATTTTTTGTTAAAAAAACTAAATCACTAGAAACAACCAAGAAGCATTTTAATGACAGTCAATCGCTTACTGGGGTAGAGCTTAAAGAGTTCTCTTTATTGTATCTGGTAATGAATAATTTAAATTTGTTGCAAGCAAATATACATTTAATCGAAAATATTAAGTTATTTACCGAAGTTAATATAAAAATATTTGAACTAATAATTCAGACGCTGAAATCTGGAGAGAAAATTACAATTGAGGATTTAAAGTTAGACAATCAATTGCTAGAAAAAATAAATAAATTTGCACCCATTAAACATATTCTTAAAAATCAAGCAGAAGATGATCAAAAAATCATCGAATTGTTAGAGGATATTTCAAGAGATTTGATGAATTACGATCTTGAGTTTAGAATTCAAGAATTAGAATCGAAGTTCTCTGTCGATATGAGTGAGACCACATTTAATGAGCTAAAAGAGCTGAAAAAAAAGCAGAATCTCAATTAATACTACTAATTTAGTCGTGGATTTTTACAGAATTGACATTATATAAGACTTCCAAACTTTTATTGCCGTGGAAAGAATTATAACAAAATCATTTGCTAGATTAATGGGTCGAGGAACTCATAGAGGATTCATAACCTATGAGGAATTAAGCAAGTCTCTTGGAAAAAGAAATTTATCTGACGATAACTTAGCTCAAGCATTTATTCATATTTTAGATGAAAATGTTTCTTTAGTTGAAAAAAAATCTGATTTCAAAGTTTTAAGAAAAAAAGAAAATTCAAACAAAGAAGAGGGTAAGACAATAGAGAAAAGTGATGATCCTATCAGAATGTATTTACGCGAGATGGGGGGTGTGGAACTTCTTTCCAGAGAGGGTGAAATTGCAATTGCAAAAAGAATTGAGGCTGGAAAAGATGTAATGTTAATTGCACTTTCTCAAAGTCCAATTACTGCTCAACAGTTTTTTGAATGGAATGAAAAGTTACAAAAAGATGAAATCTTGGTTAGAGAAATTATTGATATAGATACAAATTATATGGAAGACGAGACAACGGGGCCAAGTGCTAAGCAAAAAAATGCAGGTGAAACTGATAAAGACGAGGGATCTAACGATGAAGATGAAGACTTTAATCCAACCCTTGCCGCGATGGAAACTGAGATTAAGCCTAAAGTTTTAAAAACTGTCAATACATTAACCAAAGAATATTCAAAACTAATTAAATACCAAAAAGAAAAATTAGATTGTATTTTAAATTCACAAAACTTTTCACCAGCAAAAGAAAAAGGTCATGATAAAATTGTCAGTGATATTTTAGAAAATATAAAATCGCTTCAACTATCCCCATCAGTTTTAGAGGAACTTGTACAAAAGCATTACATTGAAAATAAAAAAATAATTTCACTTGAGGGTAATCTTTTGAGGATTGCAATGAATCACAAAATTCCAAGAAGTGAATTTCTCAAATTTTATATAGGAAATGAAATTAATCCAAATTTAAAAAAATTCTTAGATACCAATAATATTTGGAAACAATTTTTCAATAAAAATAAAGAAGAATTTAAAAATATTAGAGAGAGGTTAATCGAAATAAGCCACAAACTTGGGATATCGGTAACAGATTTTAAAAAAATTGTAAGCAGAGTTCAAAAAGGTGAAAAAGAGTCAAGAATTGCAAAGAAAGAGATGGTTGAAGCAAATCTAAGATTAGTTATTTCAATTGCGAAAAAATATACCAACCGAGGTCTGCAGTTTTTAGATTTGATTCAAGAGGGAAACATTGGGCTTATGAAAGCTGTAGATAAGTTTGAATATAGAAGAGGTTACAAGTTTTCAACATATGCAACATGGTGGATAAGACAAGCAATAACAAGATCAATCGCAGATCAAGCAAGAACAATTCGTATTCCAGTTCATATGATTGAAACAATTAATAAAATTGTTAGAACTCAAAGATTAATTTTAAGTGAATTTGGAAGAGAGGCCACGCCTGAGGAGTTGGCTCAAAAACTAAGAATGCCATTGGATAAAGTAAGAAAAGTTTTAAAAATTTCAAAAGAGCCAGTTTCATTAGAAAAACCAGTAGGAGACGAAGAGGACAGTAGCCTAGGTGACTTCATTGAGGACACAAAAGCACTTGCACCTCTAGAACAAGCAATTAAATCAAATCTTGGTGAGGCAACCACTAAAATTTTGTCTACTTTAACACCAAGAGAGGAAAGAGTATTAAGAATGAGATTTGGTGTGGGTATGAACACTGATCATACTTTAGAGGAAGTCGGATTGCAATTTTCTGTAACAAGGGAGAGAATTCGGCAAATTGAAGCTAAAGCTCTAAGAAAATTAAAACATCCTAGTAGATCAAAACAACTTAAAAGTTTCTTAGAAAGTTAATAAGGGCCGTTAGCTCAATAGTAGAGTACTGCATTGACATTGCAGGGGTAGTTGGAGCGTAACCAACACGGCCCACCATTATAAAATAACTTTAATTGATAACTTAAAAAAAATGATATAACTAATCTTAAATTTTGGGCCTGTAGCTCAGTTGGTTAGAGCAGTACACTCATAATTTATGACTCAAAAAAATATCTTAAATTCGTATTTAAAATTAACCTCCATTAGAGAATTTTTTTTTCAATAAAAATTTACCAACTATTTACCAACAAACCTGATTATCAAAACATTTTTAAATTATATGTTTAATATATGCCAATACATTAATTCCCGACTTCCTGAATAATTTTCCAGAGTTTACTTGCGCTTTCTTTATCCAAACTACATCAATCCTTGTTTTATCTCTAATTTGCCAAGTCTGGTGCCTAGTATGCTGTGGGAATTATTTTAACGCCTTTTAGCTCGATATTTTTCATTTATACTATCTATATAAACTCTAATTTTTTCTCTTTCAGTAACATGTTTAGATTCTTCTAATTGATTTTGTAATTTTAATTTTTCAATTTTTTTTTGATATGAGTAATAGATAGGTAATATGATAGATAAACCAACAATGATTATAGCTAGAAGTATTTGCCAAGTAATCATACAAAATTTATTATAAATAAAATATTAATTAATATAAAGAAATATAATTATTATAAAGTTTATGAAAAATTTAAATTTTGAGGAATTAATGGATTTATTTTTATCATATAAAGAAAACAAGGATTATAAGGAGGTTTTGAAAATAAATTTAGAATTTAAAAGAAGAGTAAATAAAAGAAAACTCATGAATAAAAAACCAATGAAGACTTCATTATCTGGATTAAATCAAACAGAAGAATGGTTAAACTTAAATAGTTTTCTTAAAGATAAAATAGATGAAAATTTAAAAAATAGAGATGTCTCAAAAGATAAAACTAGCAAAATTAGAAATAAAAATTTAAGAGAACCCACTGATATAAATAAAAAAAATACCTTGTGGTAACCTTTCATGAAAACAAAAATTAAAATTGGAAGAAATATTCCGTTTGGTTATAAATTAATGAGTAACAGTAACTTATTACAACCAATAAATCATCAATTACAAATTTTAAAAGAAATTAAAAAAGAAATATTTAATGGAAATTTGTCTTTAAGAAATGGAGCAAAAGAAATAACAAATAAAACTGGCAGGTATTTATCACATCCTGGCTTAGGAAAGATTTTAAACAAGGAATTTGCTGGTTGGCAAAATATCGCAAAGAAAAAACAGGAAAAATTAAAAATAGAAAAAAAAAAATTATTAGAAGCAACTAAAAAAAAAATAAGAGAAGAAAAAGAGCTAGAAAAACAAAGAATAAAAAACTTAAAAAAAATTAAATATAAAAATTGCACTATTTGTGATGAAAGAAAACTTGAGAGTGAATTTATTCAAAATAAAACAAAATACTGTCTTAAATGCAAAATACTTCTTTTAGAAATGAGTCAAAATTTATTTTTGTATTGTAGAATTTGTGGTAATAAAAAAAAGCTAGAAGAATTCATTGGCACAAATGGCCATAATAAATATAAAACAAAAACTTGTGGGCCATGTTTTAGAGAATATCAAAGAGAGTGGGATAAAAAAAATAAATATAAAAGATTAAAATATATCAGAAAAAGTAAACTATTAGGTAGCTCAGATATAAAGAAAAGAAAATTTTTATGGTAAAATTTTAATGTTTTCATACAAGATAATAAATAAAGAATTGTGGTAGAATTAATAAAAGGAAAGAAAAGAACAAGTTCAACAATCCCATTTGGATATGAGTTATCTAATGATAAAAAATTATTAATTCCAATAAAAAGCCAAATCGATAAATTAAATGAGATAAAGATATTAATTTTAAAGGGCGAATTTTCTCTCAGAGCTGCGGCAGAGAAATTAAAAAAAACTACTAAAAGAAAAATTTCTCACGTAGGTCTTAGAAGAATTTTAGACAATGAATATCCATTATGGAAAGATACAATAAAAGCTGAAAAAGCTAAAATTCAGTTGCAAAGTAGAAAAGTTAAAGAATTTAAAATTAAAAAAGAACAAGAGCAAAAAAAAATAGATAAGGAAAAAAGAAAAAAAGAGAACTATCTAAAAATGTTAGAAAAACAAAAAATATATCGTAAAGAAAATAAAGAGAAGATTAGAAGAGCGCAATTAAGCTATCAAAAAAAAAATGAACAAAAGCTAAAAAAATATAGAGAAGAATATTATGAAAAAAATAAGGAGAAATATAAAGAATACAGCAAGGAATATTGGAGCAAAAATGCTTTAAAAAGAAAAAAATATTATTTAATGCAAGATAATGACATCAGGAAAAAGAAAAAAGAGCTATGGTAAAATTAAATGAATACTTTTAAATTAGTAAATAATGATAGAATGAAATTGCTTAAAAAACTCAAAAGCAACTCAGTTCAATTAATCATTACTTCGCCACCTTATAATATTGGAAAATCTTACGAAAAAAAGAAACCACTAAATTATTATTTGCAAGAGCAAGAAAAAACCTTAAAGGAGTGCTTTAGAGTTCTAAATAAAAAAGGTAGTTTATGTTGGCAAGTTGGTAGTTATTTTGAAAAGTCTGAGTTATTTCCTTTAGATATTTATATTCATCAAATTTGTAAAAAAATTGGTTTTAAATTAAGAAATAGAATTGTTTGGCATTTTGAACATGGGCTTCATTCGTACAAAAAGTTTTCAGGAAGATATGAGACTATTATGTGGTTTACAAAAACAGATGATTACTATTTTGATTTTGATGACATAAGAGTACCACAAAAATATCCTGGAAAACTTGGATATAGAGGAAAAAAAAAAGGAAAATATACTGGAAATGTAAAAGGTAAAAATCCTTCAGATGTATGGATTTTTCCTAATGTAAAAAGTAATCATAAAGAAAAAACAATACATCCTTGCCAATTTCCAATTGAACTTGCAGAAAGACTTGTTTTATCAATGAGCAAAAAAAATGATTTAGTAATAGACCCTTATGCTGGCGTAGGCACAACTTTAATTGCAGCTTTAAAAAATAATCGAAAAGCTGCTGGCTCAGAAATATTAAAAAAATATATAAATATTACAAAAAAAAGAATTAATTTACTTAGAAAAAATAAATTACCTTATAGAAAAATGAATACCCCAATAAAAATGGTAAGTGGAAATTCAAAGTTGTACACCAGAGGTTAATTTAAAGATAAAGGAGTGATTTTAATATCTTGCCATTCAGCATTAGGTTTATCTTCAATTCTATAATTGTTATTATTTAATTCTTTAAAATTAATAATTCTAGGACTTTTTTTATTTTGAACCCACAAATGAATAATAAAATTATCTTTAACAGATTGAGCAAAATTCCATTCACCTCTTGTTAAAAAAAACATACCATTAGCATAAGATGAAGCTTTAACTTCTATAAAGATTTTTTTTGTATTATTTTCCCATGACTGAACATCGTAACCTAATAAATTATTTTCAAAACTATCCCAGCTAGGTTCTTTATTAATTTTTGATTTTTTTAGTCTATTTTTCTCATAAACCATTGTTTTTTTTTCTCCAGATCTACCTAATTCTAATTTAATACTTTTATCCAATTTTCTTACAAATTCAGATATTTCATCCCACCATTTTTGTATATTTTCACTCTCTTTATCGAATCCTAATTTATCTAACAAACCAGCTTCCCTTAATAATTGCTCAAAATTTTCAGATATAAATTTTAAAAAAAAAGTTCTTCCTCCAGTTATCCTAAATAGATAACCTGGTTTAGCTTTTTTCAAGTAATTTGATAAAATTTGTTGAAGAATATACTTTCTTTTATCTATATCATCAGATTTAGTAAAATTTTCTAGCAATTCTATTCCAACAATATCAATAATTCCCTTTCCAGATTTTACATCGAGAGTTGTCTTATAAGACTCTAAATAGTTAAGATTTTTGTATTTTAGAAAATTTTTGTCATTTATAATTTCTATGGCTGCTAATAAAGAACTTTTATTGAGTGATATAGGCATTAATGTAAAAATTCATTAATAATCCCTTGTAAATCTGAGTCTGAAATATTTTCATCAATTGGATCTACACCTTCAGACTCTTTGAGAGACATTTGTGTTAAATCAGGGTCATTTAAAAATCTTCCCATATCATCTATTTTTCTTTGTAAAGAGTGATTTACCGCTAAATCAATATTTTTTAAAGTTTTAGGTATTTTGTTTTGTAGAACTTGTATATTTTTCTGGTCATTATTTCCCAATCTACAAATTCTATCTATAGACTGTAGATATTGATCAGCTTGAAAACTTCTATCTAAATAAATTGCATTATGACAAGCATGATGCAAACTTATTCCTTCTGCACATGAAGCATAGTTTGCAATTAAAACCATACAATCAGAATTTATGTCTTTAAATTTTTTTATTTTATATTTTCTAGTTTCAAGCTCTTCATCATCATTGCCCATTTTTACACCGCCGTGTATAAATTCAGCATTTAAATCTTTTAGTAGATAATTTCCAAGATATTCTATATTCCACTTAAAATAACTCCATATAACAGTTTTTTTTCCTTCTTTAGCAAGACGTCTAGCCTCTTTGCATGCATATCTGATCTTAGACGATCCTCCATCTTGTTCTTCTTTAACTAAAGCTCTATGAATATTAAAATCAATGTTTTCACCTAAAATAATATCTCCTTCTTCTTCCTGTCTACGTGTAACCAAAACAGGATTACTTGAAATTTGGATGAGTTTAATAATTGATTGTCTTATTTTTTTTGAATTAGAATAATTGATAGTAGAATTTTTTTTTAGTGAAGCTAGTAATGGGTTTAAAACTTTGGTGTATAAAGCCATTTGAGGTTTAGACATATCTACATTTATTAGTTTTATATTTGGCTCTTTAAGACCAAGTTCTTTCTTCGTTGTTCTAACCCAAAATCTGCCACCTGTGTATTCAGGACCTGGGTATAAAAATTGAAATTGAGTATTTATATCCTCTAATCTATTTGGAGCAGGTGTACCTGATAAAATATCTTTCCTTACAAAATTTACTCTATAAGCCAAACTTAAGACAGCTTGAGATCTTTGAGCACCTTCGCTTTTAATTTTATGACTTTCATCTAAAATAAAATGAACTCTATTTTTATTAACAAAATTAGCAATTAGATTTCCCTTTGAAATTAACATTTCATAATTAATAATAAAGTTTTTTGCTCCTGAATTGAGTTTTTTCTTTATTGAGTTATATGTGCCAGTAAGCTCAACTAATCCCTCTTCCTTTAATTTACAATTGTCGTTCAAGCAGTCTTCAAATCCATCTTCCCAACCAAGAAAAGCATTTTTTGGTGCTACTACGAGCAAACTGTTTACATTAGCTTTTTTGTTATTTCTTAAAAGCAAATGTGCTGCCAATGTTACAGCGGTTTTCCCAGATCCTTGTACTGAAAAGTTTGCACCATTAGAGAGTTTTAACAATTGTTTTAAATCTCTTATTTGAAATTCTGTTAATTGTATTTTTGAAAAACCATAAGAACTTAATCTTTTTATTTCTGTATCATTCAACTCAATATTAAAATTTTTTGATGAGATGAGGTTTTGGTTTTTGATCGTTTCTTGAATTTTTTGTTCTGCTTCTTTGCTACAAACTAATTCAAATTTATTAATATCTCTTAAATCTGCTAAGTCATTCAAAATACTTAAAAAAGAAACCCATTCTGCAGTAATTGAAAACTCTTTTTCTTCTTTAAATGAATTATCTTGAAATTGCTTTATAGTTTTAATTAACTCTTGCCAAACATAGTCTTTAAAATCATTAGATCTTTTTATTTTTACATAAAATTGATTATTTTCAGAAACTTGAGAAATGTGCAGTATCATCTTTATTTAAATTAAAGATCTTTATCTTTAATAAGTTTTTCAGCTTTTCTAACTACATCTTTTAAAATTTTCTTTATGTCTCCTTTGTACCTTTCTGGATACTTCATCGAATTCATCGCAGTAACTTTTTGTAAAGCAGACCTAGAATAATTTAATGAAGCCTTATCATCACCTGATTGTTCTAATACCTCAATACAAGAGTTTAGAATTTCGATATGTTTATCACCAGATTTTACAGGGACCTGATCAACTATTGTGGCATCTATTGCATTTGCTGGATCAACACGCCTCAATCCCCTCATAACATCACTATTATCATCCTTTTTGCTTCTATTATCTTTTACAGAAGTGTATCT
Organism: uncultured Pelagibacteraceae bacterium; assembly: GCA_902583635.1. GTDB lineage: Bacteria > Pseudomonadota > Alphaproteobacteria > Pelagibacterales > Pelagibacteraceae > Pelagibacter. The sequence goes on from CACHWJ010000001.1 coordinate 96,092, forward strand.
ACTTTTTAAATGACTCAAAACATTGCTAAGATTATTTTTTTTCTGCAATGCCGAAGCAATCTTATAATCTCTATCACCAAAATTACCTGAGTTTACAGATATTATTCTTGCAATTTTGTATATTAAATCTTTTTCCCCTTTATTTTTATTCCTATGAGCTCTTTCCTCTGTATTTTTCCACAATTGCTCTTGATTTTTAACTTTATCGTAATCACCAGGACTCTTATGATCATTGTCTAAACAATTATCTATGACGGTAATCAGATTGTATAATCTTTCAATCTCAGGCTCTGTTCTTCCCATGTTGGTTGCTATTTGCTTATTTGAAAGTTTTAATCTTTTTCTTTCATCTTGAACTTCTAGACATAATGAAATCCAATTATAATCCTGTTTATTTTCTTTAATAACCTGAAGGAAATTTTCAATTTCTTTAACATCGGTGTCATTAAGATGCTCTTCAATAACAGCACATGGAACTCTTCTATAATTATTGTATTTTTTTTGATCAGACTGATATATTTCTCTAATGGCAGCCATTCTTCTGTTTCCATTAATTAGCATTCCATTTGAGTCAATTAACAGAGGCGAGTCTTCTCTAAATGTATTTGTTGTTTTTAATACTTTGTGAATATTTGCTGTGTTGTCCTGAGAAAGCTTAAACAAAATTTTGTGTTGAATTTTTTGTTGTTGATTATTTTCAAGACCTTTTTCGAAATAAGATTTAGATAGACTTGAATTAGTTATAAGATGTGATCTTTGAGCGTCTCTAGTTCTACCGTTATTTAAATGGTAAATTGGAATGCCAATATCTAACCAAATTATTGGACAAGGTTTAAACTTGTCTTTTATTTTAAAGGTTTCTTTATGACTTATCTTTTTTTTTAGGTTTTCGCGAATTATTTTTTTTCTCTTTACAATATCAACAACATTGATTTTAAAATTTGTTTCTTCAATCATAAAAATTTCGAAGCTACCTTATTTAAACCAAAATTTCGACCAAATAAAAACAATTAAATGTAATTTTATAAAATTATAAATGTATTGGATTTCAATCCTTTTCTATCGTATTCCGCTGTTTTTATTATCTCCCTTGTTGCGTAATTCGAATCAAACGAAAAGGATTGATACCATTACCAACTACAAATTGTTAACCCTCAAAAAATCAATCAACAATAGGAGTTCGAATATATGGAAATAGGCCGTGCCTGTAAGTACTGTCACGTGAGTGCTTACGTTGCGTATGATAACTGCGACCCCGTTTATAAACAATCTTTTAAATTCGAAATATTACCAGGTGAACACAACAGTTTAGTCTGGGATAAAATCATAAAAATATTTAAGAAAAACGGATACAAAGTAGAGCTCAAATCATGAAAAGAGTTTTACTTATTATTTTATTACATCTATCTCTTTTTTTTCTTGTATTTGTTTATCAAGCCCAAGCTTCTGAAGAAGAATGGAAAATAGATAGATATGAAAGCCTTGCATTTGCAAGAGTTTACGGTGAGGTAATACATGGAGATAGTTTAAATTTTTTTATTAATTCTAAAGAAAACTGTGAAAAAGTTTGGCATAATTTTACATTTTATACATATGAACAGCCTGGAGATATAAAACAATTATTAAACAAAAATATACCAATAAAAATTAATGATGAAGAAGTAACGGCTCATGTTGATCATATTCAGCCATTCTTAATGGGTTACAGAGTATTGCTATCTTTAGGATCTTACCCAATTAAAGAATATATTTATAAATTAAACAATTTTTATATTGAGGAAAAAAGATTTGAGATTGAAATAATTGATGGCATTGACTTTAAAGCCAGTAAATATTTTGATATTCGAAATAATAGCTGGAAACTCGATAAACTTGTCTCTTCAGTATTAGAAGCTAATAAGCTTTGCAAAGAGATTTTTGATAAAAAATTATGATAAATGACTTTTTTAATTGGTGTGTATTAGTTCTTGAAATTATGGCTGAATATACTGGTATGTCTTATGAATTAATTAACATTCTTATTTTTGTAATTTTGCAACCATTATTAATCCTAATTTTTTTTTATTTATGGCAAAGAGAAAGAAAGAAATTTCGAGAAATTAGTGATTTTCATGAATATCATAAATCAGAAAAGTAGTAATTTTGCTTTAGTGTGATATAAATTAACTAGTCTTGATTTAGAACATAACTCTACTTGCTAGGACTATAAATAAAACGCTAAAGGAGAAACATGAAAGTAAAAATACAATCAATAAAAGACTTTTTTAAATCAAAAGAAAAAAAAGGTTTCAAACCTATATTTTTTGAAAGCATTGGAGGTCAAAACACTTCAAGAGATGAGAAGCTTAAAAATTTGATAAATGTGCTAGAAAAGAATGGATTTAAAATTAAGAATAAAAAATAATTTTTACCAACGGATTTACCAACGAATGCAAAGTTTGTGTATAAAATTATAAAAAAATACAATCTATCGTTTGTAAAGTTAACTTGTGTGAATTTTAAAATTGGTGTAATACCTAATAAATTTTAAGGGCCTGTAGCTCAGTTGGTTAGAGCAGTACACTCATAATGTATTGGTCCCAGGTTCGAGTCCTGGCGGGCCCACCAAAAAAACTAATTTTTAGAAAACTCTTCCAGTGTTTTGAATAGAGCATTAATATCACCATCATTAGAATTTAATATTGATGAAAATTCTTCTTTTTGCGTCCTTGCCAAACTTAATCCCTCAATAATTAAATCTCTTATTAATGGATTTTCAGGATCTTTTGTATAAATCCTCCAATCAATTTTTACCTCAGGTCTTTCAGATGTTTTAACCAACAAACTCTTAACAATAGTATAATTTTCGTTTAATATTTTTTTATCTTTCACCTCTATTTCAGGATTTGTATATTCTGCAAGTCTACTAGAAAAACTTTTAAGAAAATAGGACTCAAATAATTTTAAATATTTGATTTTTTGATTATTATTTAAATTTTTTCTTGCTGAACCCAATGAGTAATAACCAACTCCCCTTATATCGACAGTTTCCTTTGCTATATACTTAAGCTGATTTATTTTTTCTTCTTTAGAAATATCTTTAGATAAAATTTGAGAAGCTCTATTGACTGTGGACTGAACAAACACGTCTGGTTCGATAGAGTGAACACTTATTGTATTTAAACTGAATATAAATAAAATTAAGAGAACTTTTTTCATTAATAAAGAAATATATAATTATTATTGACTATCTATTTCTTCCCACTCTTCTTCATTTTTGTATATAACCTCAATATTCCCCCTAGTTTGATTTTCAATTTTATTTTCTCTATCTTGTAAATATAAACTTTTTACTGAGGCATAAAAATCTACTGAATTTTTTTCAAGATTATCGATTGAATCAATATTATTAGCTCTAAACTCAATACCACTTAAAGCTTTTGAGGTAATAAAAAGACTTTCACTTAAAAACTCATTATTACCATGAACTGAAGCATTATACCAAGGATCTCCTCCCATAACGTTAGCGAAAGATCCAGCAGTATCCCTCACTGTAGAAGGTCCTAAAACTGGAAGAACTATATAACAACCTGGACCCACACCCCAAGCTCCTAGAGTTTGACCATAATCTTCTTTAACATATTTTGGAAAACCCATTTTATTAGCCACATCAATAATTCCTAATAGTCCAACTGTTGTATTCACAACCAGTCTTCCAGTATTAATCGCTGCAGTTTTTACATCTCCTTGTAAAACATTGTTCGGTATTGTTATTAAAGTTGATAAATTTCTTACTGCATTACTTGTACCTTTTTGAATTGGATCTGGTAACTTTCTATATCCTTTTGCTATTGGTTTAATGATAGCTTTATCTAAACCCTGATTAAACGAAAAAGTAACTCTGTTAAGTTTTTCAAAACAATCTTTAATTTTTTTGGGCTGTTCATTTTTCGATAAGATTAATTCACCATCTGATGCTGCTATGGCGTTAAAAGACAGTATAAAAATTGAAAATAAAATTATTAAAAATTTTTTGTTCATGGTAATTTATATAATATAAAAAATAAGATTATTAAATAACATTTAAATTTAAAAAATGTCTATAAAGTGTTTATAAATAGACTAAATTTATGCCTAAATCGAGTATAGATACAACCCTGAATTATTCACCTAATTTTGATGTTAAAAAAAGGGGATTAAAAGAAATTAAATTTATTATTTTTCATTACACTGGGATGAAAAAAGAAAATCAAGCAATTAATAAATTAATTAATCATAAATCAAAAGTCAGTAGTCATTATTTAATTAAAAATAATGGAAAAATATTAACATTAGTTCCTGAATTATATGTTGCTTGGCACGCTGGTGTTTCGTCTTGGAAAAAATATAAATCAATAAATAAATATTCTATAGGGATTGAGATTAGCAATCCAGGACATGAACATTCTTACAAAAAATTTTCGAAAAAACAAATTAAATCAATTTTAAAATTAAGTAGTTATTTAATTAAAAAATATAAAATTAAATCAAACTTTATTTTAGGTCACTCTGATATTGCTCCAGACCGTAAAAAAGATCCAGGTGAAAATTTTCCATGGAAATACTTATCAAAAAAAAATATTGGTTATTGGCATGAGTTGAATGACATAAAAATTTTAAAAAAAAGAAATCAAAAAGTCAGTAAACTAGAAAAAGAAGAATTTTTGAACAATTTATATAAAATAGGATACCCAAAAATTATATTCTCTAATCAACGTAAATACTTTCGATTATTAACAATTGCATTTCAGAGAAGGTATAGACAAAAACTTGTAAACGGCTTAATTGATCAAGAATGTTATTTTATAAGCAAAAACTTATTGAAAAAACCGAAATAAATTTTCTTGATATTTTTTAGTTTAGTTATAAATTCTAAGAGCCAGATAAATGACTTATCGCTTTACATGTTAAAGAGGAAAGTCCGGGCTCTACAAGGAAACAGTGCCAGGTAATGCCTGGCGGGGGCAACCCTAGGGATAGTGCCACAGAAAATAAACCGCCATAACATGGTAAGGGTGAAAAGGTGTGGTAAGAGCACACCGGTTCTATTGGTAACAATGAACGCTGGAAAACCCCACTGGGAGCAAGACTAAGTAGAGATGACATTGTTTTAAAACTAAAAGCCTTCCTTGGCTAGTCATCAGGGTTAGTTGCTTGAGCTTAAGAGTGATCTTAAGCCTAGACAAATGATAAGTTTAAATGACAGAACCCGGCTTATAATTTATCTGGCGCTTAATATTAATAATAAAAAATAAGTTTCACAAACTATATAGGATAAGTTTCTTTGTTTGTTCTCATTTATATAATTTAGAGACAATTTTCTTTCTTAATAAAAGAATAATAGGACTAAAATATTAGGTATTGACGACGAGTTGTAAAACCCATAATATCCCATAAATTCCCATTATATGGGAATAAAGGAATTTATGTTTTATGTTTTTATCAACATACGAAAACAAATTAGACAAAAAAGGGAGAGTATCTGTGCCTGCTAGTTTTAGGTCACACTTATCAAATCTAGGTTACAATGGAGTAATTTGTTATCCCTCTTTTAATAATTCTTCAATAGAAGCATGTTCCCAAGACAGAATTGAAAAAATTTCTTCGGTAATTGACTCTTTAAATCCTTTTGAGGAAAAAAGGGATTATTTTGCTACATCTATTTTAGCTGAAAGTATTAATTTACAATTTGATAATGAAGGCAGAATATCACTTCCATCTAAATTACTAAAACACGCCAAAATTAAAAGTAGCATTTTGTTTGTTGGACAAGGTCAAACTTTTCAAATATGGGAACCAACAGCATTTGAAAAATTTAAGGTAAATGCAAGAAAAAAAGCGAATATTAATCGAGCTAATCTTAAATGGGAGCTTCAACAAAACAAACAATAGGGGATAAAAGATGACAATTAACTTTAAAGCACCAGAGATAAAAGAACTTCAGCCACGATTACTAGTTTTAGGAGTTGGTGGTGCTGGAGGAAATGCAATAAATGAAATGATTGAAAATAATATGCAAGGAGTAGAGTTTATTGCAGTCAATACTGATGCTCAAGACTTAAAGCTAAGTAAAGCAAAATCTAGAATTCAAATAGGTTTAAATCTAACAAAAGGTTTGGGTGCAGGTGCAAAACTTGATATTGGACAAGCTGCTGCTGACGAGTCTTTAAATGAAATTGTAAACACTCTACAAGGTGCAAATATGGTTTTTATCGCTGCCGGTATGGGAGGTGGAACAGGCACTGGTGCTGCTCATGTTATTGCAAGAGCTGCCAAAGAATTAAATATTTTAACGGTTGGTGTTGTGACTCTTCCATTTTTATATGAAGGCCCCTCTAGAATGAGAAGAGCTCAACATGGTCTAGAAGAATTACGAAAACACGTTGATACGATTATTGTTATTCCTAATCAAAACCTTTTTAAAATAGCTAACGAACAAACAACATTTGAAGAGTCTTTTAATCTTTCAAATAACGTTTTAATGCATGGCGTCCAAAGTGTTACAGATTTGATGGTAAGGCCTGGTATAATTAATTTAGATTTTGCTGATGTTGAAACTGTTATGGCTTCAATGGGTAAAGCAATGATGGGAACAGGAGAAGCTGAAGGTGAAGGTCGAGCAATGCAAGCTACAGAAATGGCAATTAACAATCCTTTAATAGATGATTATACGTTAAAGGGAGCTAGAGGTTTATTGGTGAACATTACAGGTGGTAAAGATCTAAAACTTTTTGAAGTTGACGAAGTGGTGAATAAAATTAGATCTGAGGTTGATACTGAGGCAGAGGTAATAATTGGAGCAATAACAGATGCAGAGCTTGAAGGTAAAATTAGAGTTTCAATTGTTGCAACTTCACTTGATGGTCAACAACCAGAGTCAAAATCAGTTGTAAATATGGTCCATAGAATTCATAATCGAAACCCTGGTTATTCAGATTTTTCTAATATTGGATCATCTGCATCTTTTAATTTTTCAAACACAACATCATCAAGTCCAATTACACATGGTGCAAATGCTTTGAAGCTTGAAAATGAAATAGTTCAGGAGCAACAAAGCGACACAACTCAAACAAATGTTACAAATGAAGAGGTTCTGCAAAGCTCAAATAATGAGACAGAAAGCATTATCGAAGACGTATCGGTAAATGAGATGGAGAAATCTTTTACACAAGAAGCTTTTGAGACAAAAGATGAGACTAATGTGTCAAAAAATGTCGAGGAAGATGTTTCAAACGATTTAAAAGAATTTGGAGTAGATTCAGACTCTCCTGATTTATTTAGCTCTGAGACAGAAAATTCTAGTCCAGAAGATTTATTGTCCTCTGAAAGAGAAGAAGAGGATGATCTTGAAATACCAGCATTCTTGAGAAGACAAAAAAATTAATGGTCTTCAAAGAAATAAATGGACGCCGCCATAACATCGAAAATGCAAAAGCATTATCCGGTGTTGCTAAAAGAAATTATTAGCATTATTTCCCCTCAATATGGCGGCACATTTATTGATTGCACCTTTGGTCAAGGAGGATATTCAAATAAAATCCTAGAATTTGATAAAACTAAAGTAATTGCTTTAGACAGAGATCATGAAAGTAAAAAAATTGCATTAAAATTAGAACAAAAATTTAATGATAGGTTTAAGTTTAAAAACATAAAATTTAGTCAATTAAATAATCTAAAACTAAAAAATGAAAACATTAAAGGTGTTATATTTGATTTAGGATATTCTTATACTCAAATAAAAGATCCAAATAAGGGATTATCTTTCGACTCAGTTGGCAAATTAAATATGCAACTAGGTTTAAATTCTTTTTCAGCTGAAGACGCAATAAACAAACTAGACCAAAAAGAATTGGAAAAAATTTTTAAGTTTTTTGGCGATGAGAAAGAAGGGAAGCATATAGCTAAAAATATTGTTAAATCGAGAATTAAAAAAAAAATAGATACCCAAGATCTGGTTAAAATAATTGATAATTCAAAAAGAAGGAAAAACTTTAGAATTAATAATTCAACAAAATCATTTCAAGCTTTAAGAATATTTGTTAATAAAGAGATTAGTGAATTGATTTATGGATTGATAAATGCTGCAAAAATTCTTAAAAAAGATGGTGTTTTAGCAGTAGTAACATTTCATTCTTTGGAAGATAAAATAGTTAAATATTTTTTTAAAGGTCTTTCAGAAAATAAAAGTATTTCTAGATATAGTCCTTTAACTGAACAAAAAGAGACACTATTTGATTTAATTAAAAAAAAACCAATTATACCAAATGATAAGGAGTTAAATGAAAACCCTGCCTCAAGATCTGCAAAGTTGAGATATGCAATAAAAAAAACTGACTTCTTCGATTTTGAAACTGATATTGAAAAACGATTTAAAAATTTAATTGAAATAGAAAATTTTGGAGAAAAATTGTGAAAAAAATTGGATTATTATCAGTCATTTTCATATTAATTTTATTCACAGCAGTAATAAAAAATACAGCCAAACAAATTGAGGACGAATTATTTACAACAAGGGAAAATTTAAGAGTATTAAAATCTGAATACGAAAATATTTTGTTAGAGCACGATTATCTAAGCTCTGCTGAAAAACTATTGGAATTTCAATCTTTGTATTTTGAGGATCAACTAATTCAAAAAAGTATAAAAAATATCAAAATCTATAATATTTCTGAAAATCGAAAAAGTATTAAGGAGCTAAAAATAATCCTGGAATAATGATAAAGTCTAAATCAAATTTAACAATAGCAGATCATGAAAATGATTTTACATATAAAAAGAAAAAAACTGGACTAAATATTCAATTTAATAGAGTTGCCTTTATTTTTTTCATTTTTTTTATAATTTATACGATTTACTCTATTCATTTAATAAAACTTGGTACACGTTATATAAAAGTGGATAAAACAAGCTATCCTTCAGTTCATGACAAACTTTATAGAGCTGATATTGTTGATATTAACGGCAATTATTTAGCAAAAACAGTAAACTCAATTGATATTGGTTTAAAAACTTCAGAAGTTATAAATCAAAAAAAATTATTACTCAGTTTAAATTTAATTTTTCCAGATAAAGATTTTAATGAAATTGAAAAAAAAATAAATCAAAAAAAATTTTTTTATCTTGAAAAAAAAGTCTCTGAGGAAAATTATGAAAAATTGATGAAACTCGGAGATAAGTCCTTGAAACCTGAGGAAAAAGTTTTAAGGATATACCCACAAAAAAATCTTTTTAGCCATATTATTGGTCAAATAGATAATGATAATATTGGAATTTCAGGATTAGAGAAATCTTTAAATGAACTTCTAATAAAATCTAGAAAACCTGTCAAGTTGACAGTTGATAAAGATCTCCAATTCCTTATTCGTGAAGAATTAACCAAGTATCAAAAAATTTTTAAAAGTAAGGGAAGTGCTTCAATTTTAATGGATATTCATAATGGAAATATTTTGTCTTTAGTCTCATTACCTGACTTCGATCCCAATAAAAGACAAAATTTAACTGATATAAATTATATAAACAGAGTAACGAAAGGGACATATGAGTTAGGTTCAGTGTTTAAGGCATTTACATTTGCAAGTGCGTTAGACGAAAAATTAATTAAACCAGAAACTGAATTTTTAGATCTTCCAAAATCAATCAATTGTTACGGCTTCCCAATAAGAGAATATGATAATAAAATTCCATCTGATTTAACCGCAGAACAAATTTTTATAAGATCTGGAAATATTGGTTCAGTAAGAATTGCTCAAAAAGTTGGTCCAGAAAAATTCAAGTCATTTTTAGAAAAAATAGGGGTTCTTACTGATATTCAGTTCGATATAGAAGAGGTGGCACCTCAAAAAAATTATAATTTTGGAAAATGTAAATTAGCAACAGCATCTTTTGGTCATGGAGTAGCTACAACAATTCTCCAACTTGCTAAAGGTTATGCAATTTTGTCTAATGGTGGATTTGATGTAAAACCAACTCTTCTTCAAAGTAGTAGTGAAAATGTTGTGAAAAATAAATTATTAAATGATGGTGTCTCAGAACAAGTTGTAGATGCTCTTCGAAAAATAGTTAGTACAGAAGAAGGAACTGCAAAATTTGCAGATGTAGAATATTTTAAAATAGGTGGAAAAACAGGAACCGCAGATCAACCTAAAGATGGAGCATACTCAGAGGCTAAAATAAATACTTTTGCATCTATATTCCCTACTTCAAACCCTCAATATGTATTTATAGTAATGTTAGACACCCCACAAAAAGCGAAAGACTATTATTATAGATATAGACATAGAAAAGGTGGATGGAAAGGAACTTTATATAACACTGCTGGTTGGACTTCTGTAGAGGTAGCAGGCAAGATTATAGATAAAGTTGGGCCTATTTTAGCCACAAAATATATAGAAATTAAATAATCATGTTTTTAGGCGATCACTTCCAACAAATAAAAAAAAAATATCATAGCACTTTTTTTTCTGGGATTTGTTTTGACCATAGAAAAATAAAAAAAAATTATATTTTTTTTGCAATCAAAGGAAATAATTTAGACGGTAATAATTTTATACCATCAGTTATAAAAAAAGGTTGTAAAATAATTGTTACTGAGAAAAATTTTAAAGAATGGAAAAACGGTGTTTTATTTATTCATACAAACAACATAAGAAAATTACTAGCTCAAATTTCTTTCAGTATTTTTAAAAAAAAGCCTAACAATTTAATTGCTGTGACAGGTACGAATGGTAAATCTTCAGTTTCAAATTTTTATTATCAAATTCTACGTCTCAATAATAAAAAAGTTGCCTCTTTAGGAACATTAGGAGTGAAATCAAATAACTTTAATTTAAATTTATTTAATACAACAATTGATCCTATTTATTTAGGAAAAATTTTAAATAAATTAAAAATAAGGAAAATAGAAAATGTAATCATGGAGGCGTCAAGTCATGGATTACATCAAAATAGATTAGATGGACTCTTGTTCAATTCAGCTATATTTACTAATTTATCCCAAGACCATTTAGACTATCACAAAAATTTTAAAAATTATCTTAATGCTAAACTTTATTTGTTTCAAAATCTGATAAAAAAAAATGGATTTGTTATAACTGATGATAAAATACCTCAATTTAAAAAGATTAAAAATATTACTTTAAAAAAAGAATTAAAATTATTAACCCTTAAAAATAAATATTTCCAAATTTTATCCCATAATTATAAAAATGAAGCTCAAATATTAAAAATAAAACATAAAAAATTAATACATGAAATAAGAGTAAATCTTGTAGGAAAAATTCAACTAAAAAACATTTTGATGGCTGTCATGGCAGCTTCAAAAAGCAATTTAGACTTAAAAAAAATATTTAGTGTAATTCCTAAACTATCTTCTGTTGAGGGTAGATTTGAACAAATAGGAAAAATTAAAAATAAATCTTTAGTCTTCCTTGATTACGCTCATACACCAGATGCCTTACAAACTTGTATTCTAAATATTAGAGAACAATTCCCTGACAAGCATATTTCTTTGCTCTTTGGATGCGGTGGTGACAGAGATAAAGATAAAAGATCAAAAATGGGCAAAATAGCTGATAAATATGCGGATAAAATTTATCTTACAGATGATAATCCAAGACATGAAAGGCCTAAGAAAATTAGAAATGAGATTAAAACGGGTATAAAAAAAAGTCAAATTATTGAAATTTCTAATAGAAAAGAAGCAATTGTAAAAGCAATAAATAACTTAAATACTGGAAATATTTTAATCGTTGCAGGCAAAGGCCATGAAAAAACTCAGCAGATTGGTAATAGAAAAGTTTTTTTATCAGATAGGCAAATAATTTTAAGTTCAATTAAAAAAAAGAACTTTAAATTATCTAAAAATTTAAAATTGAATATTTTTAATGAAAGATTTGATCAAAATATTCTATCATCTAAATCAGTAATTAATAAAGCCAGCATAAACTCCAAGAGTATTAAAAAAAATGATATTTTTTTTGCAATTAAAGGAAAAAAAAATGATGGTAATAAATTTGTTGAACAAGCAATTCAAAATAAAGCGTCAATAACCGTAGTAAATAAAATTCAAAAGAAACTACCTATTAATAAACAAGCATGCTCAACAAACCCTTTAGGTTTGCTTACAGAAACAGCAAAAATTTTTAGGAAAAATATTTCTACAAATATTATTGCCATAACTGGCAGTTGTGGAAAAACATCTTTAAAGGAATTGTTGGGTGACACTTTAAATAAAGTATCTAAAACAACTATTTCTCCAAAATCATATAATAATAAATATGGTGTTCCCTTAAGCCTTTTTAATATAAATCAAAATGATGATTATGGTATTATCGAAGTTGGAATGGATAAAAAAGGAGAAATAGATCAACTCTCAAAAATTATTCAACCTGATATAAGTGTAATCACAAATATTAATTACGCACATGCCAAAAATTTTAAAAACTTAAGACAAATAGCTTTAGCAAAAGCTGAAATAATTGATAATACTAAAGATAATGGCTATATAGTCCTTAACGCTGATGATGCCTTTTTTATTTTACACAAGAAAATAGCACTTAAAAAAAAAATCAAAGTATTATCTTTTGGAATAAAAAACCAATATGCAGATGTTAAACTACATAATATTATAAAATTCAAAAAAAAATACAAAATCTGTATTAAAATAAATAAAATTAAAAAAAATTTTATAGTTTCAAATGATTTCCAAAATTATATTTATAACATTTTAGCAGCATTAACTGTTAAAAGTGTTTTCATTAATATTTTAAAATTGGATAAAAATATATTTCTAAATTTTAGAACTCCAGAGGGAAGGGGGGATATCAAAAAAATTAAAGTGAATAAAAAAATTATAAACTTAATTGATGAAAGTTATAATTCAAATCCATTGTCATTAAAGACTGCAATATTAAATTATGACAAGATCAAAGCAAAAAAGGCTAAAAAGTATCTTATACTTGGTGATATGTTGGAGCTGGGGCGTCATTCAAAAAAACTTCATGAATCTATAGCACCAGTAATTAATAGAACAAATATTGATAAAGTTTTTGTCAAAGGAAAGCAAATTTCTTTATTATATAATAAAATTTCTAATCTTAAAAAAGGCTCAGTTTTAAAAAATAAATTCCAAATAAACGATCTGATTGAAAATAACTTTGATAATGATGATTTCTTAATGATAAAGGCCTCAAATGCGACAGGTTTCAATAAGATAGTAAAAGAATTAAAAGGTACAAATTAAATGCTTTACCAATTTTTACTTAACTTTGTTGACACATTTGGTTTTTTAAATGTTTTCAAATACATCACTTTTAGAACTGGTTTGTCTCTATTTACATCATTAGCTATTGTCCTAATTATTGGTGGACCTTTTATTAAGTATTTTTCTAGCCAAAAAATTTTAAATCCTATTCGAGATGATGGGCCTGAAGAGCACATTGTAAAAAAAATTGGAACACCAACAATGGGTGGTGTAATTATTTTAATAGGTTTATTAGTTTCAGTTTTGTGTTGGGGGGACTTCACAAATATAAATATTCTTTTTTGTATTTATATTGCTATTTCGTTTGGTGTTCTAGGCGCTTTTGATGATTATAAAAAAATTAAATACAGCAATTCTTCTGGTGTATCTTCAAAATTTAAAATAATTTCTCAGATTATCTTAGCAATTATAGGAGTTTGTTTTTTTGTTTTTTATGTGGAGAATCAGAATATAACAAACTTATACTTTCCATTCTTTAAAAACTTAATTATTAATTTGGGATGGTTCTTCATACCATTCGCTGTGTTTGTTTTAATTGGTTCATCTAATGCAGTTAATTTAACTGATGGTTTAGATGGGTTAGCCACAGTTCCAGTTATTTTGGTTGCAGGATGCTTTGCATTTATAAGTTATGTAACTGGAAATATTGTTTTTTCTGATTACTTACAAATACCATACATAGAGGGTACAGGTGAAATCTCAATTTTCTGTGGAGCAATCATAGGATCTTGTTTAGGTTTTCTATGGTTCAATGCTCCACCGGCTAAAATATTTATGGGAGATACTGGATCCTTGTCCTTAGGAGGATCTCTTGGAGCGGTTGGAATAATAACCAAACATGAAATTGTTCTTGCAATAACCGGTGGACTTTTTGTGCTCGAAGCAGTTTCTGTGATGGTTCAAGTTATTTCCTTTAAACTAACTGGAAAACGAATTTTTAGAATGGCACCAATTCATCACCACTTTGAGAAGAAAGGTTGGCCTGAATCAACAGTAGTTATAAGATTCTGGATCATTTCTATCATTTTAGCAATGATAGGATTAGCGACTTTAAAGTTAAGATAATGAACAAAATCAATAATATTTTTTTAAAAAAAAAAATATTAATTTATGGATTAGGAAAAAGTGGAATATCTACTTATAATTTTTTAAGACAGAAAGCTAAAGTAAATTTGTTTGATGACAATCCTCAAAATAATATCAGATTAGATAAAAAAAAACTTTCTTTCACCAAAATACTTAAAAGTGATTTTGATTTCATAATAATAAGCCCAGGTATAGACTTTTCCAAATGTAAATTATCAAAATATTTAAATCAAAATTATTCTAAAGTTTATACAGATCTAGATGTTTTTAACTCATTTTTTGAGAATGATAGTGTTACGATCACTGGCACTAACGGAAAATCGACTACTGCAAAACTTTTATATGATGTTTTAAGGGATCAAAAAAAAGATGCTAGGCTTGTTGGAAATATTGGTAACCCCATTCTATCAGAAAAAAAAATTATAAAAAAAACTTTTTTTGTAATTGAAGCATCTTCTTATCAGCTTGAATATAGTAAAATTTTTAAATCAAAATATTCAGTAATTCTTAATATCACACCTGATCACATTGAAAGGCATAAAAATTTTAAAAATTATATAGAGGCTAAATTTAGATTGTTAGATTCACAAACTACGAAATCAGTTGCTTTTGTAAAAAGAAACGACCCTGTCATTATCAAAAAATTGAGAAGCAAAAAATATAAACAAAAAATAATTAAAATAAATACTTTACTCCAACCTCCAATTTTTAAAAAAATTAGAAACAAGTATTTCTTGTCATCTGGTAATAGAGAAAATTTAATTTTTGTTTTAAAGATATGCCAAATTTTAAACCTTAATAATGAAAAAATATTAAGAACAATAAATAAATTTAAAGGACTAAAATATCGTCAACAAGTAATTTTTGATAATAATTATTTAACTATAATTAACGACTCAAAATCTACTAGCATGGCTTCATCAGAGAACCTTCTTAAAAACCTTACTAATGTTTACTGGATTTTGTGTGGTATACCAAAAAAAGGAGACAAGTTTAATCTTACTAAATTTCAATGTAAAAATTCCAAAGGTTATATATTTGGCAAACATCAAACAGAATTTACTAAAAATCTTAAAAATAAATTAACAATTAAAAAGTTTAAAAATTTAAAAGACACACTTAATCAAATATTTTTAGAGATTAAATATAATAAAGGAGAAAAAAATACAATTTTATTTAGTCCAGCTGGAGCATCATTTGACAATTTTAAAAATTTTGAGGATAGAGGCTTATATTTTAATCAAATAATAAAAAAATATTTAAATGCGAACAGATAGTTTTCTTTATAAATTTTATTATCAATGGTGGAAAAATATTGATAAATCTATTTTTTTTATAATTAGTTTATTATTTATTATTGGTCTCTTCTTTTCTTTAGTCTCTACTTCTTTAATAGCCTCTGATAAATTAAATACTAATAGTTACTTTTTTTTTTTTAAACACTTAGTATATGTTGTTATTGGGATATTTATTGTTTTTATATTTTCTTCTTTGAAAAAAGAACAATTAATTAAATATTCAATTGTACTTTTTTTTGTTTCTTTAATTTCATTAGTATTAGTTCCAATTATAGGTGTTGAGATCAAGGGCTCTAAGAGATGGATAGATCTGTTTTTTTTACCAAGGTTTCAACCTATAGAAGTTCTAAAGCCTTTTTTAATAGTTTTTTTGGCAGCCATTCTTTGTTCTGAAAAAACTAATATAATGATTAAGTACTTATTAACGACAGTAACTATCTCAATTATATCTATTTTACTAATAGTTCAGCCAGATATAGGGCAAACTTTATTAGTAGTTTTCTCTTGGTCTGTTTTAATTTTTACATCAGGGATTAATATATTTATTCTTTTAGCATTTTTCTGCTTAGCAATAATTTTGCTAACATATTTAATAATATATGTACCTAAGTTTGACTACATACAGGGACGTATACTCTCTTTCTTTGACAGGGAAACTGGAACTCACAATTTCCAATCTGACAAAGCGATAGACTCTATTACTAGTGGAGGTTTTTTTGGTAAAGGAATTGGAGAAGGGGTACTTAAAAACAGAGTGCCTGAGGCGCATACGGACTATATAATCTCTGTAATTTCTGAAGAATTTGGAGTGGTGTCAATAATTTTAATTTTATTATTATTTTTAATTTTCATTTATATGGTCTTTAAAAAAATTAGTTTTGAAACAGATGATAAAATCAAATTAATATTAATTGGTTCAATAAGTTTAATATTGATGCAAGCAACAATTCATATTGGTGTAAATATTAGATTATTTCCAACGACTGGTATGACTTTACCTTTCTTAAGTTATGGAGGATCATCAATTATAAGTACATCAATATTAGCAGGCATTATATTAAATTTGACTAAAAGAAAAATAAATTAATTAATGAAAAAAAAAATTTTGATTACTACAGGTGGATCGGGCGGTCATGTATTACCGGCTTTGACAATTTATGATCATTTAAAAACTGACTACGATATATTTATTTCAAGTGATCAAAGAGGATTAAAATATTTAGAAACAGAAAAGTACAAACTTTTTATTGTCGATACTCCAAAACCAAAAATTTCTATTTTTTTTCCTCTTGTAATTTTTAAAATATTTTTATTAACAATAAAATCATTAAGTATTTTAAAAAAAGAAAAAATTTCAATTTTAATTTCAACTGGTGGATATATGTCTATACCATTATGTTTAGCTGCAAAATTATTGAGTATTAAAATTTATTTAATTGAACCAAATATGGTTATGGGTAGAGCAAATAAATTTTTTTTAAATTTTTCAAAAATTATTATTTGTTACTCAAAAAATATTATTAATTTTCCTAAAAAATTTGAAAATAAGTTAAGAATTCTTAAACCTTTGGTAAGAAAAAAATATTATGCAGAATTAAAAAATATCGAAGAAAAAAGGTTATTTACTATTACAATTATAGGAGGCAGTCAGGGAGCCAAAATTTTTGATAATTTATTACATCAGACTTTAGCTAAAATTTCAAAAAGTATAAAAATAAAAATTATTCACCAAACAAATAATAGTAATCAAAATTTTCTTATAAATTTTTATAAAGAAAATAAAATTGAACACCATGTTTTTGTGTTTGAAAAAGATCTCAATAAACTTTTAATTAAATCTGATTTATGTATTACAAGAGGTGGTGCTTCAAGTTTAGCAGAATTGTCATTATTAAAAGTCCCATTTATCTCTATCCCCCTTCCATTTGCTATGGATAACCATCAGTATGAAAACGCAAAATTTTATGAGGATCACAACTCTTGTTGGATTGTAAATCAAAAAAATTTTGACAAACAAAATTTTGAAGATCTTTTGTTTAAAATAATTAAAAATAAAGAGGAATATTTGGTTAAAAAAAAGAATTTAGAAAATTTAAATTATCAAAATACATGGAATAATGTTAATCAAAATTTGTTATCAATTTTAAATGAAAATTAAATTAGCAAAAACTGAGTTAATACATTTTATTGGCATTGGTGGTATTGGTATGAGTGGTTTAGCTTTAATAATGAAAGGCAAAGGTTTTAGGGTCCAAGGTAGCGATATCTCTATTAATAAAAATATTGAAAGGCTCAAAAAAGAAAAAATAAAAGTTTTAATAGGACATAAAAAACAAAATATAAATAAGGCAACAATATTAGTTATATCTTCAGCTATAAAAAAAAATAATCCGGAAATGTTAGAGGCAATTAAGAAACAACTGCCTATTTATAAAAGAGGCGAAATGTTAGCAAATATTGTATCTTTAACAAAAAATATTGTTGTTGTGGGCTCTCATGGTAAGACTACTACCACATCTCTTATTGCTTCTATTTTCCAAGAAACCAAAATAGATCCAACTATTATTAATGGAGGTGTAATCAACTCTATAAATAATTCTGCAAAACTTGGGAAAAGTGAATGGTCAATATTAGAAGCCGATGAGTCAGACGGTAGCTTTGTTCATACTCCCCCAACTTATGCAATTATAACAAATATTGATAGAGAACACATGGATTATTATGTTTCTATGGATAAATTAAATAAATATTTTGTAAATTTTGTTAACAAAGTTCCATCCTTTGGAAAATCATTTATTTGTTTAGATAATAAAAATAATAGAAACTTATTAAAAAAATTAAAAAATAAAAATTTTTATACTTATGGTATAGACGACAAATCTAACTATAGTGTTAAAAATATTAAGCAATTTAGAGAATATTCAGAGTATGATTTAAAAATTAGATTGCCCAATAAGAAAATTATAATATTAAAAAAAATAAAAATTCCATTATTAGGCTTACATAATATTAAAAATTCAGTAGCCGCAACTGCTGTAGCACTTAATGTGGGCTTAAGTATTTCGAATATAAAAAAAGGACTTAAAAACTTTAAAGGTGTTCAAAGAAGATTTAATAAAATTTTTACCTTCAATAAAGTTGATTTTTTTGATGATTATGCCCATCATCCAACTGAAATTAAAGAAGTTCTTAACGGAGTAAAAAAAGTTTATTCAAATTATGAAAAAATATGTATTTTTCAACCACACAGGATATCAAGATTAAAAGATTTAAAGTCAGAATTTGCCTCTGCATTTAAAGATGCAGACAAAGTAATTCTTTTTCCAATATATACTGCAGGTGAAAAAATTAAACTAGGTTTTAGTTATTATAATTTTGCAAAAGAAATTATAAGAAAATCTAATGTCGAACTATTTCTATTGAATGACAAATATCAATTAGCAAATTATATAAAACATAATGTTTATGGAGATAAAATAGTAATAGGTATGGGGGCGGGTTCCATTTCATCATGGATGAGAGAAATGCCTAAATTTTTGTAATGAGTGATTATTTAAAAGAATTATCATCAGAATTTAGCGAAAATCTAAAATTAAATTATGATTTAAAGAAGAAGAATTGGTTTAATATTGGTGGCAAAACTAAGATTTATTATAAAGCTAAAAACTTAAAAGAATTAATCAAGTTTTTAAAAAAGATAAATAATAAAGAAAAGATTTTTATTTTAGGAGGGGGCTCAAATACATTAATTACAGACAATGATTATGACGGCGTTGTAATTAAGTTATTAAATAACTTTAATAATATTTCTTTATTAACTGAAGAAATTATAATTGCAGGTAGTGCTGTTAGCGACAAATCGCTATCAGAATTCGCAATTAATAATGGGCTGGGGGGCTTTGAATTTTTATCATGTATTCCAGGCACGGTTGGTGGTGGCATTAAAATGAATGCAGGATGTTTTAATAAAGAATTTAAAGATATCCTCATTTCTATTCAAGCATTAGATAAATCAGGCAAGGTTTTAACTATTCCGGCCAAGGATATAGATTTTAAATATAGAGAAAGTGGATTATCAGATGATCTTATATTTTTGAGTGCATCCTTTAAGGGATACAAAAAAGATAAAGCTCTAATAAAGAGGGAAGTTCAAAAATTAGTTGAAAAAAAAGAACTAGCTCAACCTACAAGAATAAAAACTAGTGGAAGCACGTTTAAAAACCCTATCAACCAAACTGACAAAAAGGTATGGCAACTAATTAGAGAGTCCGTACCACTTGAAAAATCATTTGGAGATGCATCAATTTCAGAGAAGCACTGTAATTTTTTTGTAAACAAAGGTAATGCTAAATTTGAAGATATGAAAAATTTAATCGAATTTGTAGCAGATTGTGTTTTAAAAAAAACTGGGATCAAGCTTGACACAGAAATTAAAATAATAGAATAAGTTGAAAAAGAAAATTTTAATAATATCAGGGGGAATTTCAAAAGAGAGATTAATTAGTCTTGATACTGGATTGCAAGTTGCAAAAGAATTAAGAAAAAATTTTTATAATGTAAAAATTTCTGAACCAAATAATAATTTAGAAAAGATAATCAACAAATTTAATCCTGATGTAATTTTTAATGCATTGCACGGACAGTTTGGAGAAGATGGTTATATTCAAACTATACTTGAAAGATTCAATATTCCATATACTCATTCAGGTGTAATTCCATCTGCAATAGCAATGGATAAAGAAATATCTAAAAAATTATTCATAAAATATAAAATAAATACTCCAAAATTCTTTACATACTCATTTGATAAAAAAAATTTACAACTATTTAAACTAATTGATAGCAAGTTAAAATTTCCAGTTGTTGTCAAACCATTTAATGAAGGATCAAGTGTAAATGTATTTATTTGTTACAGGAAAAATATATTTAAAATTTTAAATTCGCTTAAAAATTATAAAAAAGTGATGATTGAAGAATTTATAGGTGGTCGAGAAATACAGGTTGCAATCTTAGGAAATAAAAAATTAGGAGCTATAGAATTAAAACCAAAGCGAAAGTTTTATGATTACCAAGCCAAATATAACACAAATGCTAAAACACAACATATAATCAAAATTGACTTACCTAAAAAAAAATTAAATGAAGTATTAAAGACTGCTCTTAAAGCCCATAAAATAATAGGATGCAAAGGAGTTACTAGATCAGACTTTAAATATTGTAATGGTAAATTTTATTTATTAGAGATTAATACTCAGCCCGGAATGACAAAACTTTCTTTAGTTCCTGAAATAGCTGCTCATCACGGAATGAGCTTTATAAAATTAATAGAATGGATATTAAAAGATGCATCAACAAAGAGGTAAAATAATTTTAATTTATTTTTTTCTATTTTTAATACTTGGTTCAATTAACAACAATTCATTAAATAGAATTCAAATTGAAAAAATTAAAAATGTCAAAATTTCAGGATTAAATGAAAAGGAAAAAAAAAATCTTTTAGAAAATATTTTAAACTTAAATTTAGGGAATATTTTTATATTTAATGGTAATGAAATTTCAAAAATAATAAATTCTAATAGCTTGGTAGAGAATTATGAAATATTTAAAAAATATCCTCACACTCTCGATATTAAAATTGAAAAAACCAACTTTCTTGCAAAAATTAATATTAATGGCAAAACCTCTCTTGTAGGTACAAATGGTAAGTTATCTGATATAAAATTTTTAGATAAAGATTTACCATTCATTTTTGGTAAGCCTGAGATTAGTGAATTTATTAAATTTATAAATATAATTGAAAAATCTAAGTTTTCACTTAATGAAATTAAAAACCTATATTTTTTTCCATCTAAAAGATGGGATTTACAACTAAAGAATAACAAAATTTTAAAATTATCAAAGGATCATACTAGCTTATCTCTAGACCAAGCTTTTGAACTTTTAAACGACAGTAATTTTAATAATGTAAAAATTATTGATGCAAGAATTAAAAATCAAATTATTTTGAATGACTGATGAGTTAAATTTAGAAGTTTACTTAAGTATTTCTCAAAAAAAATTTGGTATTTACTTATTAGATAAAAAGAACTTAAAAAATATTTATAAGGAAGAATTCTATCTTGAAAATGATACAGATTTAATTGATTATAATTTACTGATTAATTTTCTTGATAATAATATTTTTAAAATAGAAAAATCAATTGGAAAATTTTTAAAAAACATAGTTGTTGTAATTGATGATAATAAAATTTTAGAATTTTCTCTTGGAATTAAGAAGAAAATTTATGGAGAAAAAATTAATAAAGAATATCTAGAAAGTTCCTTAATGGAACTAAAAGATTTATTTAAAAAGAACTATCAAAATTATAGAATTATACATTTTATAATAAATAGATATTTAATTGATGGAACTAATTACACTTCATTTAATCATGAAATTGAAGGCAGCCAAGTTTGTGTAGAGGTTAAGTTTATTTGTTTGCCAAATATTTTGATCAAAGAAATCGGTAATATTTTGGAAAAATATCAAATAAAAATAAACAATTTTTATCATACAGAATATATAAAAACTGTATTTAAAGACAGCCAAACTGATTTATCAGAGATGGTTTATAAAATTCAGAGCGGCTACAATCCAAGTGAAATCGTATTAGTCTCAAAAAGTACTAAAAAAAAAGGCTTTTTTGAAAAATTTTTTCAACTATTCAGTTAAATCTGTCTTATCTGGTAACATTACTTGTATTTAAATTTTTATAGATGCAATCTAAATGTTAGGTGTGTCTTATTTAACTCAAAAAACGATAAAAAAAGATATCAGATTTAGTGGCATAACTCTACATAGTGGACTTAACGTAAATATTTGTATTAAACCAGCTAAACCTGATTTTGGGATAGTGTTTAAAAGAGTAGATTTAAAAATAAATAATTTTGTTTATCCAAACTTTAATAATGTAACAAATACAGCTTTAAATACGACTGTGGAAAACGAATTTGGTGTTAAAGTTTCAACTATTGAACATTTGATGTGTGCTCTTTTCGGACTAGGCATAGATAATGCATTAATCGAAATTGATAATGAGGAAGTACCAATCTTAGATGGATCAGCAAAAGTTTTTGTAAGCAAAATAATTACATCTGGATTTGAGGTGAGCAATTCTCCTATTAAAATTATAAAAATTAAAAAAGAAGTAAATTATTCAGAGGGTGAGAGATATATAACTATTAAACCTTCGACATTAAGTCTAGATATTGATTTTGAATTAAAATACCAAAACAAAATTATTGGAAATCAAAAAAATAAAATTAAAGTTTATGAGGATAATCTTGAGGAAATTTACAATTCTAGAACATATTGTTTATTTGAAGATATCGAAATGATAAAGAAAAAAGGTTTGGCTAAAGGTGGAAGTTTAGATAATGCAGTGGTTGTAAAAGGAAATGAAATTTTAAACCCAGAAGGACTGAGAAATTCCAAAGAGTTTGTAAATCATAAGATACTGGATTGTATTGGAGATCTTTATACTACTGGTTACAGAATTGTAGCTAGTATCAAATGTTCACAGGGTGGTCACTATTTAACAAATCAATTGCTCAGAAAAATTTTTAAAGATAAAGAAAACTTTTCTATTTTGGAAATTAAAGAAAAGAATCTTCCTCATACATTATTAAATAGAAACTTTTTGAAATCGATTGCATAATATTAAAGTTATTATTTAATTTTCTGAAAGAAAAAGTATAAATCAAATATGGTTAAAATAAAATTATTTTTGTCATTAATTTTATTTTTGATTTTTATATCCTGCTCAAAAAACGTTGAGAAGGACTCCTCAATTAAAGAAAAAAGTTTAGATCTACAGGTTTTAGAGGCTTACTCAGAGGGAAAAAAATCCTTAGAGGAAGGAGATGTTTTGTTTGCTGCTAAAAAATTTAATGAAGCAGAAGTATTGTTTCCCCAATCTAAATGGGCACCAAGGGCGGCATTAATGGCTGCATATTCTTACTACACACAAGATTATTATTTAGATGCAATAGCAGAATTGGATAGATTTTTAATAGTTTATCCAAATTACAAAGATATGGATTATGCATATTATTTAATGGGCCTATCTTATTATGAGCAAATAGTTGATGAAACAAAAGATCTAGAATCAATTATTAAAGCTAAGGAATATTTTGAATTACTAATTAAAAATTATCCTAATACAGAATACTCGATAGATGCAAAATTTAAAAATGATTATATAGAGGATATTCTTGCCTCGAAAGAAATGTATGTCGGCAGGTATTACGTTCAAAGAAAAAAATGGATACCAGCGATTAATAGATTTAGAAGTGTTATTGATAATTACGATACCACAATCTACACTGAAGAAGCACTTTATCGCCTTGTCGAAATTAATTATAAAATTGGACTTAAGTCTGAAGCAGAAAAATATGCTAAATTATTAGGATATAACTATCAATCGTCTAAATGGTATGAACAATCATATATTTTATTTAATAAAAGTTATGAAAAAAACAAAAGAAACAAAATTAAAAAAGCAAAAAAGAAAAATAAATCATTAATAAAAAAAATAAAATCTCTTATTAATTTAAATGAATAAAAAAAGTACAATAAAACTAATTTATAAAAAAAAATTAGATTTATTCCAAAAATATAACAAATTTTATTTTGATAAAAACCAACCACTTGTATCAGATAGCGAGTATGACGAATTAAAAAAAGAAATTTATTTAATTGAAAAAAATAATATTTTTTTAAAATCGAAAAATTCTCCCTTAAAAACAGTAGGTCATAAACCTTCTAAAAATTTTAAAAAAGCAAATCATAAAGTCCGAATGTTATCTCTAGCAAACGCTTTCTCAGAGGAAGATTTAATTAATTTTGAAAAGAAAATTACTAATTTTCTCTCAAAAAAAGAGGGTTTTAAAATTTCATATAGTGCTGAGCCAAAAATTGATGGCATCTCAGCTTCTTTAACATATAAAAATGGAAATTTTGTAAGAGGTCTTTCTAGGGGAGATGGTAAAGAAGGTGAGGATATAACTGAAAATTTAAATACCATTAAAGATATTCCAAAAAAAATATCATTAAAAGATTTTCCCAAAGAAATTGATATTAGGGGCGAAGTTTTTATCCAAAATAGTGATTTTGAATATTTAAAAGATAAATTTGCAAATCCAAGAAATGCAGCTTCAGGTTCATTGAGACAAAAAAACCCTGAGGATACAAAAAAAATTCCTTTAAAATTTATCGCTTATACTTTTGGTTTTGAGAATGGCCTAAAAGTTGAAAATCAATCTGATTATTTAAGCCAATTGAAAATATGGGGTTTTAAAATTAATCCATTAAATAAACTGATCAGTGGAGTTAAAAATTTAATTGATAACTATAATGATATAGAAAAAAAAAGAGCTGATTTAGACTTCGATATAGATGGAATTGTTTACAAAGTTAATGATTTTGCACTGCAAAAAAGATTAGGAAATGTAGCTAATGCCCCAAGATGGGCTGTTGCACATAAATTTTCTTCAAATAAGGCAGTATCTCAAATTAAAGATATCGAAATTCAAATTGGAAGAACTGGTGCCTTAACTCCAGTTGCAAAAATTAAACCTATAAATATTGGTGGTGTACAAGTTTCCAATGCAACTTTGCACAATGAAGATGAAATTATTAGAAAAGACATTAGAATTGGTGATACAGTAACAGTAGAAAGAGCTGGCGATGTAATACCTCATGTTATTTCAGTGGACGTATCAAAAAGAAAAAATAATTCAAATAAATTTATTTTTCCAAAAAAATGCCCATGTGGTTATAATACTATTAAAGAGTTTAACAAACTCACTAAAAAATTTGATGCAGTAAGAAGGTGTCCTGATAGAGGCTTTGAGTGTAATAGAATAGCAAAAGAAAAACTTAAACATTTTGTATCTAAAGAAGCTTTTAACATTGATGGATTAGGAAAAAAGATTGTAGAAAAATTTTGGGAACTTAACTTAATTAAACTTCCACAGGATATCTTTAAACTAGATTATAAGAGAATTGAAAAATTAGATGGTTGGGGTAGGTTGTCAGCAGATAATTTAAGATATTCAGTCGATGAAAAAAAACAAATATCTTTGGAAAGGTTTATTTATTCTCTTGGCATAAGACATATTGGATTAGAAAATGCTAAATTATTAGCAAGATACTTTGGATCTTTTCACAACCTTAAAAACCTATCAAAAAAAAATAATTATAACGAATTATTAAATATTGATGGGATTGGAGAAACTCAATTAGTTTCTATTAAAAATTTTTTTTCTAAGGATATTAATATTAAAATTTTAAATGAATTAGACAAGTTGCTTAATATACAACAAGCAAAAAATATAAGCAAAAAAGGAATATTAAGAGATAAGTCTTTTTTGGTTACTGGAAAATTAAATAATATAAGTAGAGCTGAGGTAAAATCGTTAATTGAAGAAAATTCTGGTACAACTGTAAGCAGTGTATCCAAAAAGTTAAATTATTTAATTATTGGCGAAAAACCAACTAAGAGTAAAATAGAAGACGCAAAAGCACTTAAGATAAAAGTTATAAATCAAGATGAGTTTTTAAAAATATTAAATAAGACTAGCTAGCCACTTTTTTTCATTCGAATTTAAATATTTTGATATTTTAGAATACACATTTAAATGATATTTGAATAAATAATTTTTTTCAAAATTTGTTAGTAGGTTGTGATTGATTAAATCTATTTCAATAGGTGCCATTGTCAAATTTTCAAAAACTAAATTTTTATTTTGCTTTTTTACATAGACTAAATTTTCAATTCGAATTCCAAATTGGTTTTTTTTGTAAAAACCAGGTTCATTACTTAAAATCATACCTTCTTTAATTTTTACCCTGTTTGTCTTTGATATTGATTGAGGTCCTTCGTGAACATTAAGAAAAAATCCAACACCATGGCCGGTTCCATGGGCATAATCTAAGTTACTCTTTTTCAAAAACTTTCTAGCTCTACTATCTATTTTTTTTCCAATATCATCTTTTTTGAGATTTGAAGTTGCTACTGCAATGTGTCCTTTTAATACTTTTGTGAAAATATTTTTTATATTTTGACTTTGTTTTGAAAAGCAAAGAGTTCTAGTAACATCTGTTGTTCCATATTTATATTGTCCACCAGAGTCACATAAAAATATATCTTTATTTTTTATAATCCTGCAGTTCTCTGGTTTAGCACGATAATGAACTATTGCTCCATTTCTTCCTGTTCCTGCAATAGTATCAAAACTAGGATAAAGATAATTACTGTTTTGTTTTCTAAAATCTTCCAATTTGTTTTGTGCCTGAACTTCAGTGATAGATTTTTTATTAGTTTTTTTTATCCAATATAAAAATTTGGTTAGTGCTACACCATCAGATATATGTGATTTTATCATATGATTGATTTCAATTTTATTTTTAATTGATTTAAAATAATAAATTGGATCTTTTTTTCTTTTAATCTTGAACTTTGATTTAATTAAATTTTCAAAATAAATAGAACATGTGTTTTCATCAATAATAAAGCTAGTACCTTTTAATTTTGGGATTTCTTTAATGTCTATAATTTGTTTTGAATTTATAATTTTTTGGTTAATTAGTTTTTTACATTTTCTTTTATTAGTTATTAAATAAAATCTTTTTGTCTTGCTAACAATTAATCTTGAGTTTGGCATCGGAGTATTAGGACCATCTTTTCCTCTAATATTCAAAGTCCATGCTACATTTTCTGGTGCACTAATAAATAAATAATCTGACTTGTTTTTTTTTAGATATTTTGAAATTTTGTTTAGCTTAGAGTTTTTACTTTCCCCAACAATATTTTTATTTAGATGAAAGAATAGATTTGTATCATTTATTTTAGATTTCTGTATTTGATCTATTAAGTTTTCATCTATAAATTTTATAAAATTAAATTTTAAGAAATACTTTTTAATTTGACTATAAGTAAATAGTTTTGGATCGACACCGAGAGTAAGTTTTTTAAATAAATTACAATTTATTAATTTTTCTGAACTTATTATTTTAAAATTTTTACCAGACTCTATTTGGCTTTGAATTGTATATCTTCCATCTGTAAATAAATAATTTTTATTTTTTAGAATTATTGCAAGACCAGCAGATCCACTAAAATTCGATATGTTTTTAAGTCTGTTTACTTTTGAATATTCTGTAAAATAATCATCATTTTTTGGAACAACATAACCATCTATGTTATGTTGTTTAAATTTATTTCTTAAAATTCTAATTTTATTTATCACTTTATTCTTTTTTGATATCTTATCCATCCGGGACTTCTGGTTCCTTCTTGTACTTCAAAATCTTGGTTAAATTCAAAATCTTCTTCATTATTTACTTCATCATCAAAAAATGAATTTTTTTCTAAATTTTTTTCTGGCAACTCTTCGATGAATCTGGATGCCATACTATCTATCCAGTCACCTTGATAAAACCTATTCATAGAAAATGAAATAATTGCGTTTTGTTTGGCTCTTGTAATACCTACATAAGCAAGTCTTCTTTCTTCCTCGAGGCCCTTTTGACCCTTTTCTTCAATAGATTTTTGATGTGGGAACAATCCTTCTTCCCATCCTGGTAAAAAAACTACATCAAATTCCAAACCTTTTGCAGCATGCATTGTCATCATATTAACCTTTTCTCCATCCCATTCTTGATCTACAGATGTTGCGAGTGATACATGTTCTAAAAAACTTTCTAATGTATCAAACTCTTTCATGGCACTGAGTAATTCTTTAATATTCTCTAGTCTGTTTTCGTTATCTAAATCTTTTTTATTTTTAAGCATTGCTGAATAACCCGATTCATCTAGGACAATTTGTAATAATTTAACATGACTTGATTTTTTAATTTTCAAATTGTTTCTCCATTTATTTAAAGAATTAATAAATAAGCTTAGACCAATTTTAGCTTTTGGTTTAATGAGGTTCTTTTCTAGCATCTTAATAGATGCTCTTTCTAAATTTAAACTATTTTCTTTTGCAAATTCATGAATATTTTTTAATGTACTATCACCTATTGCTCTTTTGGGGTTGTTTACAATTCTCTCGAAAGCTAAATCATCTTTTTCTTGATGAATTAATCTAAGATAAGCAACACAATCCTTAATTTCTGCTCTTTCATAAAATTTTGTTCCTCCTAAAATTCTATAAGGCATCCCAATTTTAAGAAATCTTTCTTCAAATTCTCGAGTTTGAAATATAGCTCTTACAAGAATTGCAACATTATTATACGTAAATTTTTTCTTAATATTTTTTTCTATCTCATCTGAAACTCCGATAGCTTCATCTTTACCGTTTTTGAAACAGTTTAATTTTACTAAATCTCCTTCTTGCATTGTTGTTGTTAATGTTTTCCCAACTCGATTTTGATTATTAGATATAAGATTAGATGCAACAGATAGAATATTTTGTGATGACCTATAATTTTGCTCAAGCCTTATAACTTTTGTATTTTCATAAACTTGATCAAATTCGAGAAAATTTTTAATTTCAGCCCCTCTCCAACTGTATATGGATTGATCATCATCTCCTACACAACATATATTTTTATTTTTTTCTGATAAAATATTAAGCCATCTACTTTGAATAAAATTTGTATCTTGATATTCATCTACGAGAATATATTTAAAATTCTTGGAATATATTTCTCTTATATCTGCATAATTTTCTAAGATTTTTACAGTATGTAAAATTAAATCACCAAAGTCACAAGAATTTAAATCAGTCAATTTTTTTTGATATATTTTATATAGAGGTAAGATAGTTTTTTCATAAATATCTTTTTTGTTAATAATAACCTCAGAAGGATAATATCCTTTGTTTTTCCAACGATCAATAATTGCTAATATAAATCTTGGGGACAGTTGTTTAATATCTATATTCTCAGCTTTACAAATATTTTTAATAAGTCTTATTTGATCGTCTGTATCTATTATTGTGAAATTTGAATTTAGATTTGCAGCAGATGCGTGTTTCCTAAGTAGTTTTGCACAAATAGAGTGAAAGGTTCCAAGCCAAGAAAGTCCAATTGCAGCAGATCCCAAAATATTACTAACTCTATTTTGCATTTCTTTTGCAGCTTTATTTGTAAAAGTTACTGCTAAAATTTGATTAGGAAATGCTTTTTTTTCTTTAATAATATTGGCAATTCTGGAAGTTAGAACTTTAGTTTTACCTGAACCAGCCCCAGCAACAATCAAAAGTGGTCCATCTAGGTGTAATACAGCCTCTTTTTGAGGCTCATTTAGATTTTTTAAATAATCTTTGTTTATCATTTAAAATAATACTTTATAAGATTTCTTGATCAAAATGGCCAAGCAAAACTCATTTGTTAAAAATTTAAAAAACATTAATAAATCAATTAATAGTCTATTAGAGCAAAATTTAAACAAGTTAAAATTTGATAATTTAAAAATTCTAGCAAGTAATAATAAAACTATACTCACTGTTGTCGCAGTTTTTATTTTCTTTATTTCCTACCTTTTAGTACCTAAATTTTACAAACAGGACGATATTTCTAAAGAATTAAAAAATGAACTATTAAGTAAATTCAACTTAGACTTTACTTTTAATCAAAAATTAAATTATAACTTTTTTCCAAGACCACACTTCACAAGTAAAGACTCTTTGATTATTGAAAACCAAAAAAATATAGCAGAGATAAATCAAATAAAAATCTATATCTCGTTAGATAATTTATTTTCTATTAAAAATTTTAATATTAATGAGGTGATTTTGGAGAAAGCAAATTTTGAATTAAATAATAAAAATAGTAATTTTTTTTTTAAAATTTTAAATAATAATTTTTTAGACGCTAATTTAAAAATCCAAAATAGCAATTTATTTTTTAGAAATTTGGAGAAAGAAGTTTTATTTATAAATAAAATTAAGAATATGAAATATTATCATGATCAAAGTGAATTAAAAAGTACTCTTTATTCAGAAAATGAAATATTTAATACACCTTTTTCTTTAAAGCTAATTGATGATGAAGATAAAAAAAAATTATATAGTAAATTAAATCTAGATTTTGCAAAATTACAAGTCGAAAATATATTTAATTATGATGAGGACACTAAATCAGGTTCAGCTAAATTGTTTTTTAATAAAAAAAAAAGCTCAATAAATTATAAAACTAATAAAAATTATTTTGAGTTTAATTATTATGATGAATTAGAAAAAAAAAAATTTTTATATAATGGAAAATTTAACTTTAAACCTTTTTATTCTGTTCTTAGGGGAGACGTTGAGGAAATAGATGTTTCTTATTTATTTGGAACTAATGCAATCATTGCTGAATTATTAAGGACTGAAATTTTTAATAATAAAAATATAAATTTTAAATTAAATATAAATGCTAATAAAATACATAATAACCGAAATTTCACTAATCTTTTTTTAAAATCTAAAATTTTAGATGGTCTAATTGATATCGATGACACTAAAATAGAATGGAAAGACAACTCTTTTATAAGATTAACTGATACTTTAATTTCTGTTAAGGATGGTAAACTCATTCTTGATGGAAAATCACAGATAAATATAAAGAATATTCAAAATATATATAAATTCTTACTTACTCCAAAAAATTTTAGAAAAAAAATAAAAACAATTGATTTTGGCTTTTCCTATTCTTTTGATGAAAAAGCTTTAATAATAAATGATATTATGATTGATGGAAAATATAATCAAAAAGTAAACAAAGAATTAAATAATATTTATTTTCGTGGTTCTAGCATGCAAAATAAAATATATTTAAAAAATATGATTAACGATCTACTTAATGCTTATGTTGGATAGATCATTTTTTTAGGATCAACTATTTTTTTATAATCTTTTTCTTTGATTAGTCCTGTTTTTAGGGTTTCATATTTTAAAGTAGTATTGTTTTTTAGTGCATTTTTTGCAATTTTAGCTGCATTGTCGTAGCCGATATGGGGTACAAGCGCCGTAACAAGCATTAAAGAATTGTCTAAATGTTCCTGAATTTTCTTTTTATTCGCTTTTATTCCGCTAACACAATAAAGAGCAAAATTTTTCGTACTGTCAGCAATTAGATCTATTGATTGCAAAATATTATGTGCAATCAAAGGTTTGAAAACATTCAATTCGAAATGACCATGAGATCCAGCCATTGTTATACCATTATGGTTTCCAATAACTTTTACGCAAACCATTGTAACAGCTTCACATTGAGTAGGGTTAACTTTGCCAGGCATAATAGAAGAACCTGGTTCATTTTCAGGCAAAATTAATTCTCCATAACCCGCCCTAGGACCTGATCCTAAAAATCTAATATCATTAGATATTTTCATTAAAGCTACCGCACATGTATTTAAGGTTCCCGAAAAATTAACTATAGCATCATGAGCAGCAAGCTCAGCAAATTTATTTGGGGCAGGTTTAAATTTAATTTTTGTAAATTTAGCAATTTCTTTAACTACTTTTTTATCAAAGTTTTTCTTAGAATTTATTCCTGTTCCAACTGCTGTCCCACCTTGAGCAAGAAATAAAATTTCCTTTAAAGCTTGTTCAATTCTTTCTATGCTTTTTTTAACTTGCACATGGTATCCTGAAAATTCTTGACCTAAGGAAAGAGGAGTTGCATCTTGAAGATGCGTTCGTCCAATTTTTACTATATTTTTAAATTGTTTAGATTTTCTATTTAATTCTCTTTCTAAAATTTTTAAGTTTGGTAATAATTTACTTAATGTTTCTTTTGCGATCGATACATGCATTGCAGTTGGAAAAACATCATTTGTAGATTGAGATTTATTCACATGATCATTTGGATGAACAGGTTTTTTTGAACCTTTTTTTCCACCCATTATTTCTATTGCACGATTAGCAATAACTTCATTTACATTCATATTTGTTTGTGTTCCAGAGCCTGTTTGCCAAACTTTTAATGGGAAATTATCATTTAACTTACCTTTAATAACCTCATCTGAAGCTCTAATTATTGCTTTAGATATTTTGTTATCAATTAATTTGTCTTTTGCATGAACTATTGCTGCACATCTTTTAATAATCGCAATAGATTTGATGATTGAAATATTTACTAATATTTTACCAATATTAAAAAATTTTTTAGATCTTTGTGTGGATGCTCCCCATAATTTATTATTAGGAACATTGACACTTCCAATGCTATCTAACTCTTTTCTTAATTTCATTGATTAATTTTTAAGTTACAAATAATTATAATATACAATAAATTATTAAAAACATACAGGAGCAATATGTCGAATTTTAGCAAAGTAGGAACTTTTATGAAAACTTTTGGCCAAGAAGTTAAAACCAAACCATCATTAAGCACTGAAAAAATAAACAAACTAAGATTAGATCTAATAAAAGAGGAATTAGAGGAGCTTACGGAAGCAATGAAAAATAAGGACCTATTAGAGGTAGCTGATTCTTTAACAGATATATTGTATGTTACATATGGTGCAGGGCACGCATTTGGAATTGACTTAGATCAGTGTTTCGAGGAGGTTCAAAATTCAAATATGAGCAAGTTAGATGAAAATGGCAAACCAATTTATAATGATTCGGGTAAAGTAATGAAAGGACCAAATTATTTCAAACCGGATCTTTCTAAATTTGTATCTTAAATTTCCAATTTAAGATCGACTGCTTCAGCGCTATGAGTGATAGATCCTACAGAAATTCTATTAACACCTGTTGACGCAACAGATTTAACTTTTTTCAAACTTATATTTCCTGAAGCTTCAGTTTCGTAATATTTGTTAGAGATTTTGACGCCTTCCTTCAAACTTTTAATACTCATATTGTCAAATAACACAGTGTTAAATTTAAGCCCCATTATTGATTTAAGTTGATTTAGACTATCAACTTCAACAGTAATTTTTCTTCCTTTTTTATTTTTGATAGCTTTAATGACCAAACCTCTTAGATCTGAACTTGCTATATGATTGTCTTTAATTAAATATTCATCACTTAAATTAAATCGATGATTAGTTCCACCTCCTAACTTAACTGCATATTTTTGAATTACTCTTAAATTTGGAATAGTTTTTCGTGTGCAACAAATTTTTGTTTTTTTGCCAGCCAGTTTAACAAATTCATTTGTTTTAGTAGCAATGCCAGAAATATGGGATAAAAAATTTAATGCAACTCTTTCAGCTATTAATATATTTTTTGCATTTCCGTTTATTAAAGCAACTAAAGAACCTTTTTTTATCTTTGAGCCATCTTTCTTTTTGATTATGAATTTAATTTTACTATCAATTAGTGCAAAAGCTTGTTTGGCAAATAACAATCCACCGATAATTGCATTTTGATTTGACAAAAGTTTAACGTTTATAATTTTATCATTTTTAACTAAACTTGAAGTTATATCCCCTGAAGGATAAAGATCCTCATTTAATGCTAGTTTGACGGTATTGCGAATAAATTCTTTGCTAAGTTTAATTTTTGACACTTATTATCTGCCGATGGCTGCCATTTTCTCTACTGAAATTCTTGCTTTATCGATAGTCTCTTTGTCCATAATTATTTCACCTGTTTCATTTTCTAAACAATCTAAAATTTTTGGAAGAGTAATTTTTTTCATATGAGGACACATGTTACATGGCTTGATAAATTCAACATTAGGATTTTCAACTTCAATGTTATCACTCATAGAGCATTCAGTAACCATCATAACTTTCTTAGGCTGATTATCTTTGACATAATTAATCATTCCAGAAGTAGAACCTGCAAAGTCACTTGCTTTAATAACATCCGGAGGACACTCAGGGTGTGCAATTATTTTTATTCCAGGGTTATTTTTTCGAATATCATGTATTTCTTGCTCGTTAAATTGATCATGAACAATGCAAATTCCTTTCCACGAAATAATTTCCACATCTGTTTGTGAGGCGACATATTTTGCAAGGTAGTCGTCAGGTAAAAATATTACTTTTTTAACTCCAAGTGATTTTACAATTTTAACAGCATTAGCAGATGTACAACAAACATCAGTTTCTGCTTTAACATCTGCAGAAGTGTTAACATATGAAACAACAGGAACACCTGGATATTTTTCTTTTAACAATCTCACATCCTTACCAGTTATTGATGAAGATAAGGAACAACCTGCATCCATGTCAGGTAAAATTACTTTTTTTTCAGGACTCATTAATTTTGCAGTTTCTGCCATGAAATGAACTCCTGCCATCAAAATTATATCTGCTGAGGTTTTAGAAGCTTCAATTGCTAATGCCAAAGAGTCTGCAGAGAAATCAGCAACACCATGATATATTTCAGGTGTTTGATAATTATGAGCAAGAATAACTGCGTTCTTTTCTTTTTTTAGTTTATTAATTTTGTGAATATAAGGTGCATGAACTGACCATTCAATTTCAGGCATAACCTTAGAAATTTTTTGGTAAATTGGATCTGTTGCTTGCTTTACTTCTTGTGTAAATTCCATTCAGATTTTTACCAATTTGAAAGATAGTTGTCATTCATTTATTATGGGACATATTGCGGTCGTGCTGAAATTGGTAGACAGGCACGGTTGAGGGCCGTGTGGACCTAGTCCATGAGAGTTCGAGTCTCTCCGACCGCACCAATTAATTAGTTATTTACCTATCCAATTAGGTTTTTTAATTTTGATCAATGCTTCTTTTGTTTTGCATTCAGAATTTTCATCAAAGTTTTTGTCAAGAAATTTTATTAGTGCAAATGGATATTCATTATTAATCAATACTTTTCCAATCTCGTTTTCGTTACTGAAAATAACCTCACCTTCATGCAATTTTCCATTTACAATGTTTATAGGCAACAATCTTTTTGTAAGTTTGTTTTTAAGTTTGATCCTTGCAGTATTTTCT
>CACHWJ010000002.1 GCA_902583635.1 uncultured Pelagibacteraceae bacterium
CTGTGAGAGCAGGTTTTTTCTGGGGATACGCGGGTTTAATTGACAATATTATTAATTTAATTAAGAAAGAAACTAGAAAATCCTTTAAAGTAATAATAACTGGAGGATTTTCAGGTTTATTTAAAAACTCAATTAAAACGAAAGTTAGTCGAAATCAAGATATTACAATTAAAGGTCTAATTAAAATTTCAAGGTTAATTAAATAATATGAAAGATGAGTTTTTATTCTGTCCATTAGGTGGTTCTGGTGAAATTGGAATGAATATGAATTTGTTTGGTTATGGTCAACCAAGCAATCACAAATGGATAATGGTCGATATAGGAGTTACTTTTGCAGATGATACCATTCCAGGTGTTGATTTAATTTACCCTGATCCAGGATTTATAGTTGAGAGAAAAGATAATTTGCTTGGTATCGTACTTACTCATGCTCATGAAGATCATATTGGAGCAATTGCTCACTTATGGCCTAAATTAAAATGTAAAATTTTTGCAACTCCATTTACAGCAGTTTTGATTAGAGAAAAATTTAAGGAAAGGCAAATCGATATAACAAATGATTTGCAGATTGTTGAGTTAAATGGATCTGTAAACTTAGAACCATTTGAAATCGAATACATCACTTTAACGCACTCAATTTTAGAACCAAATGGTCTTAGAATTAAAACACCAGCTGGTGTTATTTTGCATACTGGCGACTGGAAGGTAGATCCCAATCCACTAATTGGTGACAATATAAATGAAAAAAGATTAAAACAAATTGGAAATGAAGGTGTGCTTGCAATGATATGTGACTCAACTAATGTTTTTAGTGCTGGCAGATCAGGGTCAGAGTTAGATGTGAGAAAAAATATGTTAAACATAATGTCACGTTTAAAAAAGAGAATTATTATCACATCTTTTGCCTCAAATGTAGCAAGAATGGAAACGGTTTTTTATTGTGCAGAACAAACTGGAAGACAAATTTCTCTAGTAGGTAGATCGATGCACCGTATTTATAAGGCAGCTCGTCAATGTGGATATCTAAAAAATACTATTGAACCTATTGACTCTCGTGAAGCTAAAAATTTTTCAAGAGAAAAAATAGTTTATTTATGCACTGGAAGTCAAGGTGAACCTATGGGGGCAATGATGAGAATTTCCAGTTATGTTCATCCAGATGTTTATATTGAAAATGGAGATGCTGTAATATTTTCATCAAAAATTATACCCGGAAATGAAAAGAAACTTTATAAACTTCATAACCAACTAGTTAAAGATGGCATAGAAGTAATATCAGAGGAGACTGAATTTGTTCATGTTTCAGGACATCCCAATAGAGAAGATCTAAAAGACATGTATCAGTGGGTGAAACCTAAATGTGTTATACCAGTGCATGGTGAACACAGACACATGATTGAGCACATTAATTTTGCAAAAGAGATGCAAGTCCCACATCCTGTTCAAGTGGAAAATGGTGATATTGTTAAACTTTTTCCAGGCGATAAGCCCGAAGTATACGATAAGGCACCAAGTGGCAGGTTATATCTTGATGGAAATGTAAGTGTTGATCCTGACTCACAGTCAATTAAGGATAGAAAAAACCTTAGTGCTAATGGCTATTTGGAGGTTACGTTGATGATTACACCAAAGGGTAATATTCACAGTAATCCTGTTTTATCTTTTCGAGGTTTACCTGTTGATGATAGGGATGAATTTGTTTACGGATTAGAAGATGAGATTGAAAAAACTTCAAGGTCTTTCAGAGTTGGAAGTAGACAACAAGAACACAACCTTATTGATGCTCTAAAAATTACATGTAGAAAATTTTCAAAAGAAAAAACTGGAAAAAAACCATTCACGAATATTAACCTAGTTCGGATTTAATGAGTGCAACGGGATTAGCTATAATCTATGTAATAATCTGGTGGATAATTTTTTTTGCAATCTTACCAATAGACGTAAATAGAACAAAAATAGTTAAAATTGATGGAGAAGATCCTGGATCTCCAGAAAATCCTAAAATGATTAAAAAATTCCTCTATTGCACGGGAATAACTAGCGTTATTTTTATAATAATTTACTTATTAATTAAATTTGAATATTTAAATTTAAGAAATATGATCACTTAAGATGTTATTATCTAAATTATTTATCCCTATTTTAAAAAATAATCCCTCTGAAGCCAAAATTAAATCTCATCAATTAATGTTGAGGGCAGGAATGATTAAACAAGCTTCAGCAGGAATTTATTCATGGTTACCTCTAGGTTTCAAAGTAATGAAAAAAATTGAGGAGATAGTAAGACAAGAACAAAATAAAATTGGTGCACAAGAAATCCTAATGCCCACAATTCAATCAAGTGAGATTTGGAAAGAAAGTGGTCGGTACGAAGATTATGGTGAGGAAATGTTAAGAATAAAGGATCGTCAAAATCGTGAGATGCTTTATGGGCCAACTAATGAGGAACAAGTAACAGAAATTTTTAGATCGTCTTTAAAATCATATAAATCACTCCCACAACTACTCTATCATATTCAGTGGAAATTTAGAGACGAAATTAGACCAAGATTTGGAATAATGAGAGGTAGGGAATTTTATATGAAAGATGCTTACTCTTTTGATGTTTCTGATGAAGATGCATTTTATTCTTATAATAAATTTTTTTTATCTTATCTAAGAACTTTTAAAAGATTATCTTTGACTGCCATTCCAATGGCGGCTGATACTGGACCAATTGGAGGAAATTTATCTCATGAGTTTATTATCTTAGCTGATACTGGTGAAAGTAAAATTTTTACTGATAAAAGAATTTTTGATTTAAATAGTAATGATACAAAATTAGAAAAAAATTCCTTACAACAGATGAGAAAAAAATACGAACAGTATTATTCTGTAACTGATGAAAAATTCAATAAGGAAGAATTTGAAAAAGTTGTTTCTGAAGAAAATAGATTGATCACAAAGGGTATTGAGGTAGGACACATTTTTTATTTTGGTGATAAATATTCAAAAGCTATGGATGCTTCAGTAGATTTACCGGGGGGTAAAAAAGACTTTGTTAAAATGGGCTCATATGGAATTGGTGTATCTAGGCTAGTAGGTGCCATTATTGAGGCAAAATATGATGATAAAAATGAAATCATGAAATGGCCATTGTCTGTTGCTCCTTATGATATTGCCTT
Organism: uncultured Pelagibacteraceae bacterium; assembly: GCA_902583635.1. Lineage (GTDB taxonomy): Bacteria > Pseudomonadota > Alphaproteobacteria > Pelagibacterales > Pelagibacteraceae > Pelagibacter. Next base: position 3,165 of record CACHWJ010000002.1, read on the forward strand.
GATACCAATGATAAATAAAAATGATTCATCAGCTTTAGACAAAGCAATCAATATTAATAAAGAATTAGTTAAAAATAATATAGACTCTTTAATTGATGATACTGAAGAAAACTTTTCATCAAAAATAAAAAAAATGAATTTAATTGGTGCCCCTTATCAAATAATTATTGGTAAAAAATCAGATGGTAATTTATTAGAGTTTAAAGAAATAGGAAAAGAAATCGAAAATCTAACTCTTGCCAAAATTATAGAAATTATAAAAAAACAAAAAAATTTAAATTGATTTCTAATTTAGAAAAAGAAATTACACTAAGATTTTTAAAAGCTCGTAAAAATGATGGGTTTTTAAATGTCATCTCTATTTTTTCTTTTATTGGTATTAGTCTTGGTGTTGCTGTTCTAATAATTGTTATGTCTGTAATGAATGGATTTAGAACTGAGCTAATCAATAAAATTGTCGGATTTAATTCTCATTTGACTATAAAATCTTACGACCAAATAATTGATAAAAGCAAAATAGATAATAGTACATTAAAATATATTACTGAAAGTGCACTATTTAGTAATTCTGGAGAGGCTATAATTTTAAAAAATGAAACCTCAAAAGGAATCGTATTAAGAGGCTATTTGAGCAATGACTTTCCTAAATTAGATATTATTAAAAATATAAATTTTACAGGCAATAAATTAAATTTATATAAGAATTCTATCTCTATTGGAAATGAACTTAGTTTTTCTTTAAATCTGAAAATTGGTGATGAATTAACAATTCTATCACCTAGTGGTGTACAGACAATAATTGGAAGTTTGCCAAAACAAAAAACTTTTATAGTTACATCAATATTTAATAGTGGTTTAGCAGAATTTGATAACAATATCGCATTAATTAATTTGTCTACACTTGAAGATTTTTTTGGTTTTCAACAAGATCAAAGAAATCTAGAAATTTATTTAAAAAATCCAAGAAATATAGAAAAACAAAAAATTGAATTTCAAAAGATCTATGATCAAGAATTTGTTTATAGCTGGGCAGATATGAATAGCTCTCTCTTTTCTGCATTAAAAGTTGAACGAAATGTTATGTTTATAATTTTATCCTTAATTATTATTGTTGCTGCTTTTAATATTATATCTGGATTAACAATTTTAGTTAAAAATAAAACTAAAGATATCGCTATTTTAAAATCAATTGGAGTTTTAAATAAATCAATTGTCAAAATTTTCTTTTTAATTGGAGTAATTATAGGAACTTCGGCAACTATTTTTGGAATTTTTTTAGGGGTAACATTTTCACTATATATTGAAAACTTCAGGCAATTTTTAAGCTCGACCTTTGACATCAGCTTATTTCCAGAAGAAATTTATTTCCTAAGTAAAATGCCATCAGAAATAAATCTAAATTCAATTTTAATAATATCGATATGTTCCATTTTAATAACTGTAGTCGTTTCGATATTTCCTGCTTTAAAAGCTGCAAAACTTGATCCTATAAAAGCCTTAAAATATGAATAAATTTTTAGAATTAAGCAATATATCAAAAACTTTTGGGACAAGTAAAAATCTAAAAGTATTAAAAAATTTATCATATAATTTTAAAAAAGGTAAAATTTACTCTCTTATGGGCCCGTCTGGTTCTGGTAAGTCTACTTTATTAAATATAATCTCCTTAATAGACAAACCGTCAAATGGTTTAATTAAATTTAATAAGCATCAAATCAATTATAATGAAAAAGAGCAAAATGATCTACTTAGAGCAAAAAAAATCGGAATTGTTTATCAGCAAAATAATTTGTTGGCTGATTTTACATCATTAGAAAATATTTATTTGGCAAGTTTATCAATCAACAATAATAAAAATTTAGCAATTTTTAAAGCGAAACAATTGTTAAAAAAAATAGGCTTATCTAATAGAGCTGATCATTATCCATCTCAATTGTCCGGTGGAGAAGCTCAAAGAATTGCAATTGCGAGAGCAATAATTAATGACCCTGAGATAATCTTGGCAGATGAGCCAACTGGAAGTTTGGATATCAAAACTGCTAAAATAATATTTAAATTATTAAAGGATCAAAAGAGATCTGATAGATTAATAATATTTGCAACTCATAATAGATTTTTCGGAAATAAGGCAGATTGCCTATTGGAGATATTAGATGGTAAGATAAAGTCATCTAATGGCTGAGTCTTTAACACAAAACTTTAATCATCTTAAAATTCATACTCAATATTCTATATGTGAAGGTGCTATTAAAATTGACGATCTTCAAGAGTATTCAAAAAGTAATAGAATAAAATCGTTAGGTCTTTGCGATACATCTAATCTTTGTGGAGCATTAGAATTTGCTGAAAAAATATCAAAATCAGGAACTCAACCTATCATTGGAACACAAATTAATATAAAAATTCATGATACAATCGGATTATTGCCTTTGTTTGCACTTAATGAAATAGGTTATAAAAATATTATCGATCTATCTTCAGTTTCCTATTTGAAAAATGACGAACTATCTGATCCACATGTAAAATTTGATTATTTATTAAATAATTCTGACGGGATTGCATTGTTTTCTGGAACTGTTTTTGGGTTATTTGGCAAATTATTTCAAAAAGGTAAATTCACTGAAATACACGATTTATATAGGAATATCAAATCAATCTTTGGAGACCGTTTTTATATTGAAGTCCAAAGACATAGAGACTTAAACGAAAATAGTTTTGAAAAATTTAATTTAAAAAAATCATCAGATCTGGAGATACCAATAATTGCAACAAATGAAGTGTATTATTTAAATCAAGATATGCATGAAGCTCATGATGCATTGATTTGCATAGGTAGCAAAACTTATATTAATGAAAAAAATAGGCTGAAGTTTTCTGATCAACATTACTTAAAAAATAATTCTGAAATGTCTGAATTATTTACTGATTTACCTGAAGCACTAGAGAATAATTACAATTTCCCTCTTAGATGTAATTTTAGGCCTTTATTTTCTAAACCAATTTTACCAAATATAAGTCAAAACAAGGGTGGAGATGCTGACGATATTTTAAGAAAAGACTCTTTAGATGGATTAAAAACTAAATTTGAAAAAGTATTTAAAATTCAAACTAACGATATCAAATCTAACAAAAGATATTTAGATTATAAAAAAAGATTAGACCATGAACTCTCAATAATTATTGAAATGAAGTACGCCAGTTATTTTCTAATTGTATCAGACTATATAAAGTGGGCAAAAAATAATGACATACCAGTAGGTCCTGGTAGGGGTTCAGGAGCTGGTTCTCTGGTTGCATGGTGCTTATCTATAACAGATGTCGATCCAATTAAATTTAATCTAATTTTTGAAAGATTCTTAAATCCAGATCGAATATCCATGCCTGATTTTGACATCGATTTTTGTGAAGATAAAAGAGATCTTGTCTTTGAATATTTAACAAAAAAGTACAAAGATAGTGTTGCCCATATAATTACCTTTGGAAAATTAAAAGCTAGAATGGTTATACGTGATGTCGGTAGAGTTTTAGGATTATCCTATGGATTTGTAGATAACATTTCTAAAATGATACCTTTTGATCCGTCAAGACCTCAAAATTTAACACAATGCATTGCTGGCGAACCAAGACTACAAAAATTAATCAATGAAGATCCAAAAGTTAAAAAATTAACAGATTTATCACTTAAACTAGAAGGTCTAAATAGAAATGTTGCAACTCATGCTGCAGGTGTAGTAATTGCTGACAGAAAATTAACCGAAGTTGTTCCATTGTATAAAGACAGTTCTGCAGATCTGTTACTGCCCTCTACTCAATTTGATATGTACTCAGCTGAAAATGCAGGCTTGATAAAGTTTGATTTTCTAGGTTTAAAAACTCTTACTGTGATCAACAATACTCAAAAATTAATTAAAAAGATTGATAAAGATTTTGATATAGAAAATATCAATTTTGAAGATCAAAAAGTTTTTGATTTATTATCAAGTGGGAAAACTGCAGGTTTATTTCAGATTGAAAGCTCTGGAATGAGAGAAGCTTTAATACAAATGAAACCAAATCATATAGAAGATATTATCGCTCTTGTAGCTTTATATAGACCAGGTCCAATGAGCAACATACCTACCTACAATGATTGTAAACATGGTAAACAAAAACCAGATTATTTACATCCTCTTTTAGAGGAAATTTTAAAACCAACATATGGCGTAATTATCTATCAAGAACAAGTAATGCAAATAGCTCAAAAGTTATCAGGTTTTACTGCTGGTCAAGCAGACTTACTAAGAAGAGCGATGGGTAAAAAAAAAAGGGCTGAGCTTGAAAAACAGAAGCAAGGCTTTATTGAAGGGGCAATTAAAAACGGAATAGCAAAAGATGTTGCAGCTGGTATATTTTTAAAAATAGAGCCTTTTGCAGAATATGGATTTAATAAAAGTCATGCTGCAGCTTACGCAATAATTTCCTATCAAACTGCATTTTTAAAGACTTATTACCCAAAAGAGTTTATTGCCGCTTCAATGACAATGGATATTTCTAACCAAAATAAACTAAGTGAGTTCTATGAAGAGCTAAACAGATTAAATGTAAAAGTTGTTCGACCAGATATAAATGAATGTTTTGCTGATTTTAAAACTATCGATGAAAAATTTTATTACGCTTTAGGAGCAATAAAGGCAGTAGGATTTGAAGCAATTTCAAATATTATTAAGGAAAGAATTGCAAATGGAAAATTTTTGTCAATCAATGATTTTTTGAATCGAGTTAATCCTAAAGATATTAACAAACTTCAACTAGAGGGATTAGTAAAAGCAGGTGCTTTTGATAATATAAATCCTAATAGACAAGCATTATTTGACTCAATACCTAATATTATAACCAAAAGTAAAAATATTTTTGAAAATAAATCAGCAAATCAAATTGATTTATTTTCAGAAGATGAAAATACCCAAGATAATATAATAAATATTATTGAAGACTGGAAGTTTGAAGAGAGACTGGCTAAAGAATTTGAAGCAGTAGGGTTTTTTATTTCTGATCACCCTTTAAGTCAATTTAGGGAAATATTTAATGATTATAAAATAAATGAATATACTAAATTTATTTCAGAGCATTCAATTAAAAATTCCAATATAGCTGCTACTTTACTTAAATTACAGGAGAGAAAAACTGCAAAAGGAAATTCCTATGCAGTACTGAAATTAACAGACTTATCTAGTGTATTTGAACTTTTTATATTTTCAGATGTTCTAGAATTAAATAGAGAAATTTTAAAAGAAGGTAATTCTTTAATATTAAATTTAGTTAAAAGTATAACAGATGAAGAAAATCGTTTTAAAAGAATTAATGTTCAAAAAATATCTTCATTAAAAGATTTATTTAATAGTCCAATAAATGAAGTCTGTTTTGAGGTCGGTTCTAAAGATCAAGTCCAAGTGATATCAAAAATCTTAAAAAAAAATGGTAAAACATCAGTGAACATTAATCTGATTACTGACGAAAATATTCTTCATTTTAAACTAAAAAATTCAAAAGATTTAGATAGAAAATCATTAAATTTGTTGAGAAAACAGCAAATTCAGGCCACTATTTCATAAATAAAACTTGTTAAATTCATAAAATATTTGTAAATAATCCATAAATTAAATTAACACGCACACAGTTGTTGGTTTTATACCTCCGGTCCTTAATTGGAAATTACTGTGGTGGCTTAACCGGGAAAAAATATGAAAATACCTAACGTTACAATTCAACAATTATTAGAAGCAGGCGTACATCTTGGTCACAAAACATTAAGATGGAATCCAAAAATGAAGAAATATATTTTTGGAAAAAGAGATTCAATTCACATTATAGACTTAACTCAAACACTTGAATTAACTAAGGTGGCTTTAGAAAAAGTTTATAATACAATAGCTAATAATGGAAAAATTTTATTTGTCTCTACTAAAAAACAAGCTTCAGAGGCAATTGCAGAAGTAGCAAAAGAAACAGATCAATATTTTGTAAATTATAGATGGTTAGGTGGAATGCTTACCAACTGGGGAACTATTTCGAATTCAATTAAAAAATTGAAAAAATTAGAAATAGATCTTTCTGCTGAAAATAGAGGATTTACTAAAAAAGAATTATTAAAAATGAGTGTTAAAAAGGATAAACTTCAAAGATCTTTAGGTGGAATTGCTGAAATGAAAAAAGTTCCAGATCTTGTTTTTGTAATAGATACAAACTATGAGTCTTTAGCAATAGCTGAATCTGCTAAACTTGGAATACCAATTATTGCAATTTTAGATAGTAATTCAAATCCAGAAAATATTGATTTTCCAATCCCAGGAAATGACGATGCTAGAAGAGCTATTGATCTTTATTGTAATCTAATAAAAGAAACAATTAATATTGCAAAAACCACTATTCCAGCTCAAGAAACTAAACAAGATCCAATTAAAAATAATAAAAAAGATGATGACAAATCAAAAACACTCCAAGAACTTGATAGAGAAAAATTAGAGAAAAAGTTCTCTAAAGAAAATAAGAAGAATTTAAATTAATATGAGTGATATAGAGAACGTAAAGAAATTAAGAGAAATAACTGGAGCAGGTTTCAAAGATTGTAATTTAGCCATAAAAGAGGCTAGCGGTGACATAGATAAGGCTATTGAAATACTTAGAGTAAAAGGAATTTCTAAAGCTTCCAAAAAAATGTCTCGTGACGCTAAAGAAGGGGTTGTTGTTGTTAGTGGTGATGAAACAAAAACATCTATTATTGAAGTAAATTGTGAGACTGATTTTGTTGCAAAAAATGAGGACTTTATTAAATTTGTAAAAGAACTTAGTGAACTAAATAATCAAAAAAGTTCTAATTCAGATGAATTAAAAAACTCAAAAATGAAAAACGATAAAACTGTGGATGAAAATTTAGTTGCCTTAATCGCAAAAATTGGGGAAAAAATAACAATAGGAAAATCTAAAACTATTGAAAATTTAAATGGAGTAAATAATCATTATCTTCATACAGTTGTTAAGGATAATGTAGCAAAGTTAGCTGTGTTAGTATCACTTGAAACTAAAGAAAAGTCAGAAGCAGTAAAGACATTTAGTAAACAATTATCTATGCATATTGCAGCCTCAAATCCTTTAGCATTAGACTCTGATAAAATTGACCAAGCAATAATAGACAAAGAACAAGAGCTTGTTTCAGAAGAATTAAAAAACTCTGGAAAGCCAGAAGAGATTGCAAATAAAATAAGCATAGGTAAAATGAACAAATTTAAAGAGGAAAATGCACTTTTAACTCAAGCATGGGTTATGGAACCTAAAAAGAAAGTGAAAGAGATATTACAAGAACTTTCAATTGCTGATCTAAAAATTAAAGAATTTTATAGAATTAAAATTGGAGAATAAATGTTTGATGAAAAATCTTACAGCCTTAAAATGGATAAAGCTATAGAGGTATTTTCAAAAGAACTGTCTTCTTTACGAACAGGCAGAGCAAATTCAGCTATGTTAGATTTAATTAAAGTTGATGTTTATGGGCAACAAATGCCAATAAATCAGTTAGCAAGCATAACAACTCCAGAGCCGAGAATGATAAACATACAGATTTGGGATATTAACAATCTTCCACTAGTTGATGCAGCTATTAAAAAATCAGATCTAGGATTAAATCCACAAATTGATGGACAGTTAATCAGATTACCTGTTCCAGAACTTAATGAAGAGAGAAGAACTGAAATAAAAAAAATAATTAAATCTGTTGGTGAGAAATGTAAAGTTTCTATCAGAAACATTAGGAGAGAAGCTAATGAAGATTTAAAAAAACTTTTAAAATCAAAAGATATTGGTGAGGACGAAGAAAAAACTCATGAAAAAAAAGTTCAAACAATAACTGATGACCATATTAAATCAGTTGATGAAAAAATTTTATTAAAAGAAAAAGAAATTATGACTATATGAACCCGGTTAATCATGTTGCTATAATTATGGATGGCAATGGAAGATGGGGAATAAAGAGAAAAAATTCAAGAAATGCAGGTCATAAGGCTGGTTTAAGTGTTGTTGAGTTAGTCATTAATGAGTCAATCAAGCAAAAAATAAAATATTTAACTTTGTATGCTTTTTCTACAGAAAATTGGAGTAGACCTCAAAAAGAAATTAAATATTTGTTTAGTTTGCTCGAGTCATTTTTGAATAAACAATCAGATGAGCTTCATAAAAAAAATATAAAACTTAAAGTAATTGGAAGAAAAAATTTTTCATTAAAATTAAATACCTTATTAAGTAATGTTGAAAAAAAAACCTCAAGTAATAAAACTTTACAAGTAAATTTAGCATTAAATTATGGATCTAAAACTGAATTACTAAATGCATTTAGAAAACTTAATAAAAAAAAATATAAAATAACAGAAAAAAATTTAATCAAATGTTTACAAACAAAAAATATTCCAGATCCAGATATTTTAATCAGGACAGGAAATACGAAAAGATTGAGCAATTTTCTATTGTGGCAGATTGCGTACACTGAAATTTTTTTTGAAAAAAAACTTTGGCCTGATTTTAATAAAAACGATTATATTAAAATAATTAAGATTTTTAAAAATATAAAAAGAACTTTTGGTAACGTTTGATGTCAGAAAATTTTATCAAAAGAATTGTGAGCTCTTTAGTCCTAATTCCGTTTGTAATTTTCGTAATTATTAATGGTTCTTATTTATTTTATTTTTTTTTAATAATCTGTTTTTTATTAGCATTGCAAGAATGGAATAAAATGAGTACTAATTTTTATATAAAGTTCTTTGGAACAATTTTTTTATTATTTTCTTTTTATTCATTTCATCAAATAAGATTTAATATTGACAATGAATACATGACTTTATTTTTTGTTATAGTTATTTGTATTTCCACTGATGTAGGTGGATATGTATTTGGTAAAATATTTAAGGGTATTAAATTAACAAAAATAAGTCCCAACAAAACTTATTCTGGTGTGATAGGTGGATATTTGTTGTCTTTAATATCTGTGGGGCTTTTATTTTTAATGACTAGTATATTTACGTCAAATAATTATTTTTATTTCATATTCCTAATAACAATTCTTTTATCTACAGTAAGTCAAGTAGGTGACATAATCATCTCATATTTTAAGAGGAAATCAAATCTTAAAAATTCAGGAAATATCATACCTGGCCATGGTGGTATTCTTGATAGAATTGATGGAATGATTTTTGTATTTCCAATTTTTTATTTATTAATTAAATTCGGAATTTATACCTAATGATAAATAAACAAAAAATAGCAATACTTGGATCAACAGGATCTATAGGAAAATCTTTATTAAAAATTATACACAGAGATAAAAATAATTTTGATATATTGTTACTTACAGCAAATAAAAATTATTTAGAATTATTAAAGCAAACCAAAAATTTTTCTGTTAAAAATGTTATAATTAAAGATAGAGAATGTTACGAAAAATTTAAAAAAATTAATAAAAATAAAAATTTGAAAATTTTTAATAATTATAACCATTTAAGTTCAATATTTAAAAAAAAAGCTGATTATTCAATGAGTGCAATTATTGGTTTAGAAGGTTTAGACCCTACACTTAAGATAATCAAATATTCAAAAAAAATAGCTATAGCTAATAAAGAGTCAATAATATGTGGATGGAATCTTTTAAAAAAAAAAATTAAAAAATATAAAACTGTTTTCATTCCGGTTGACTCAGAACACTTCTCTATATGGTATGCATTACAAAACACAAACATTACGAATATAAATAAAATATTTATAACTGCATCAGGGGGACCTTTATTAAGATTATCCCAAAAAAAAATCAAAAAAATTAAAATTAAGGATGTTCTTAATCATCCTAATTGGAGTATGGGAAAAAAAATAACTATTGATTCATCAACCATGATGAATAAAGTTTTTGAACTAATTGAGGCCAAGAATATTTTTAACATAGGTTTTGACAAATTAGATATAATTGTACATCCTAAATCTTATGTTCATGCTATCATTTGCTTTAAAGACGGAATGATAAATATAATTGCTCATGAAACAACTATGGATATTCCTATTTTTAATTCTATTTATGGAAATAAAGAGTATTATAAAAAATTAAATAAATTAAATATTCCAAAATTAAATAAATTACAACTAATCAATGTAGATAAAAAAAAATTTCCTATTATAAAAATTTTAAAAAATATTCCAAATGAAATTTCTCTCTTTGAGACTGTTTTAGTAAGTGCTAATGACGAATTGGTAAGATTATATTTAAATAAAAAAATTCAATATAGAGAAATTGTATCTAAACTTTTAAAACTTTTATCTCTTAATGAATTTACAAAATTTAAAAAAATTAAACCAAGAAATATCTCTGACATTGTTAAATTAGATAAACATGTGCGTTTAAAAGTGAACTCAAAAAGTGTATATAATTAAATGATTTTAAAAAGTCTAAAACTGGGTTTTTCAATAATATTATTTGTTCTTTTTTTTGTTAATATACTTAGATCAGAAGAGATAAAAAAAATTGAATTTATTGGAAATGATAGAGTTCCGAATGAAACGATATTAATGTTTTCAAAAATTGATATTGGAGATATTTTAGATGAAGAGACAACAAATCAGGTATTAGTTAATTTATATAATTCAAACTTTTTTAAAAATGTGAATGTTCAACTAAATAACAACATCTTGAAAATTACAGTCACTGAAAATCCCTTAATCGAGAAAATTGAATTTGAAGGTATTAAAGCTAAAAGAATTAAAGAAGATATAACTGAAAACCTAGTTTTAAAATCAAGATCTTCTTATAATGATATTTTATCTAATAATGATTTAAAAAAGATTAAATCCAATCTAAAAGCACTTGGGTATTTTTTTTCCCAGGTAGATTTATTTGTAGAAGATTTAAATAACAATAAAGTAAATTTAACTTATAAAATTGACTTAGGTAAAAAATCTAAGATTAAAAAAATTAAATTTGTAGGTGAGAAGAAATTTAAAGATTCTAAATTGAAAAGTGTTATTTTAAGCGAAGAATATAAATTTTGGAAATTTGTTTCTGGTAGAAAATATTTAAACGAAAATTTAATTGAATTTGATCAAAGATTATTAAAAAATTTTTATTTAAATAAAGGTTACTATAATGTTCAAATAAATTCTTCATTTGCTAAATTAACAAAACAAGATTCTTTTGAATTGGTATATAATATTAATGCCAATCAAAAATTTTTTTTTAACGATCTCAAGTTAAATTTGCCAGCTGATTATAATTATAAAAATTTTGATAAAATAAATAATTTATTCAAAAAATTAAATGGTGAACCATATTCACTTAATTCTGTAAATAATATTATTGAGGAAATTGAACTTATTGTTTTAGATGAGCAGTTTGAATCTACAACTGCAACTGTAGATGAGGTAATTGAAATAAATAAAATCAATTTGACTTTTAATATTAAAGAGTCTGAAAAATTTACTGTTGAGAAAATAAATATTTTTGGAAACAATATTACACGTGAAAGTGTTATCAGAAATAATTTATATGTTGATGAAGGAGATATTTTTAATGAAATATTAACAAAAAAAACTGAAAACAATTTAAAATCTTTAAACATTTTTAAGACAGCAAATGTTGATGTGTTGGAAGGATCCACAGATAAATCAAAAATAATCAATATTAATATTGAGGAAAAAGCAACCGGAGAAATTATGGCTGGTGCAGGTTTTGGTACTTCTGGTGCAGCTATAGAGTTTGGAGTAAAAGAAAATAATTATTTAGGCAGAGGTGTAAAAGTTAACTCTAACCTTTCTTTAAGTGAGGACTCTATCAAAGGAGCGATAGCTATTACTAATCCAAATTTTAATAACTCTGATAAATCTATGTCATTATCACTAGAAACATCAGAGACAGATAAATTAAGTTCATTTGGATATAAAACAAATAAAACTGGTTTTGCAGTTTCAACAAATTTTGAATATCTAAAAAATTTAAATTTAGGCCTTGGAACCTCATCCTTTTATGAAAAAATAGAAACAGATAGTACTGCTTCAGTTAGGCAAAAAAAAATGGAGGGCGATTATTGGGACACTTTTGCAAAATTCAACTTAGATTATGATAAAAGAAATCAAAAATATAGAACATCAAGAGGTTTTAGAAGTTATTATAATTTAGATTTACCCATCATTAGTGAAACAAGTACTTTAACTAACACCTATGATTATAAATATTTTACTGAATTATTTGAGGACAATATTACAACGGCAGGGTTATTTATTAAGTCAGCTAATTCCATAGTTAACGAGGATATAAAACTTTCAGAGAGATTATTTGTACCTAGTAGAAAATTAAGAGGTTTTGAATATGGAAAAATAGGGCCTAAGGATGGAGATGATTATATAGGTGGAAATTATTTAACATCATTGAATTTTAATACTACTATTCCACAATTATTTCCAAATGCACAAAACTTTGACTTTTTATTTTTTATAGATGCCGCAAATGTATGGGGTGTTGATTATGATTCATCAATAGATACGAGTAACAGTTTAAGGAGCTCAATTGGTCTTTCAGTGGATTGGATGACAGTTGTAGGTCCATTAAATTTTTCTTTAGCACAACCTATAACTAAATCTAAAACAGATGTTACTGAAACTTTCAGATTTAATCTAGGAACTACTTTTTAGTGATAAAAAAATTTAAATTAATATTATTGGTTATATTTTTTAACTCAATAGGTTCATTATCAAATGCTAACAATATTGCTTATGTAAATTTAGATAGTATTTTGCAAAATTCTAATTTAGGAAAAAAAACTTTAATAAGAATTGACCAAAAAAAAAATATTGAACAAAAAAAAATAAATGAAAGAGAAGACAATATTAAATCACTTGAAGTAGAAATTAAAAATAAACAAAATATAATTTCACAAGATGAATTTAATAAGGAGTTATCAAAATTAAAAAAGAGAATTAACGATTTTCAATTATATAAAAAACAGGTTTATAATAATTTTGAAAAATTAAAAAATGATGAAATAACTATTTTTTTTGATCAAATAAATCCTTATGTTCAGGATTACTTAAGCAAAAATTCAATTGACATACTGTTCAATAACAAAAATATAGTTATTGGAAAGGATAGTTTAGACATTACTGATAAATTAATTAATATAATAAACAAAAGTATAAAATAAATTTATGACTAAACTTACTAAGGAGCAAATAACTAATTTATTACCACATAGAGAGCCTATGCTTTTAATAGATGAGCTTTATGATATTAAGAAACTTTATTCTGCAACGGCAGTAGTAAATGTTAAAAAGAATAGTTTTTTTGTTCAAGGACATTTTCCTGAAAATCCAGTTATGCCAGGGGTTTTAATTGTTGAGTCTTTTGGTCAAGCAGCAGCTGCTTTAACTGCCCATGGATTAGATAAATCAACTTATGAAAATAAACTTGTTTTTTTAATGGGTGTAGAAAAAGCTAGATTCAGAAATCCTGTGATACCTGATTGTAAATTAATACTAAAAATCGAAGCGATAAGGTCACATGGTAGAGTCTGGAAATATAAGGGTGAGGCTTTTGTTAATGATATTAAAATGGCTGATGCAATTTGGTCAGCTACAATCGTAGATAAGAAATAAATAGCAATAAATATTGATAACTTTTATAGAATTGCTTTGTTAAAAGCATATATGGCAAATCCTTTCTTCAAAAATTATGGTCCCTTTAATGTTTTTGAAATTTTAAAATTACTCAATATAGATGACAATAATATTAAAGAAGAAAATATTAATGATGTTAAAGATTTAACTAGCTCATCTAAAGGTGACCTTACTTTTTTTCATTCCAAAAAATATAAAGATTTAGCCAATAAAACAAAAGCATCATATTGTATTACTACTAATAATCTAAAAAGTGATTTATCAGAAAGTTGTATACCACTGATTGTTGAAAATGTTTTAATTTCTACGTCAAAAGTTACAGCGAAATTTTATCCCACTTCTGTTAATGATGATTTTGATGACACTGTAATTGATATTAATGAAATTGAAAATTTAAATACAGTCAAATTTGGAAAAAATATTTTAATAGGAAAAAATGTTTCAATAGGTTCAAATTGTTTAATTGGCCATAATACAATTATTGAAAAAAATGTATCAATTGGCAATAATTGTTCTATAGGGTCAAATACAATTATAAGGAATACATTAATTGGTAATAATGTTACAATTCTTGATAATTGTAATATTGGTAAACATGGATTTGGATTTTTTCCCAAAAATAAAAAAAACTTAAGATATCCACATATTGGGATTGTTCGAATTGAAGACAATTGTGAAATTGGTTGTGGTGCAACCATAGATAGGGGATCTATGTCTACTACTGTAATAGGTGAAAATACTTTTTTAGACAATCAAATTCATATAGCTCACAATGTTAAAATTGGTGAAAATTCAATAATTGCAGGACAGGTGGGTATTGCTGGTAGTTCCATTTTAGGAAAAAATGTAAAAATTGGAGGACAAGCTGGGATTTCAGGTCATTTGAGAATTGGAGATAATGTTGAAATAGCTGGTGGCAGTGGAGTTATTAAAGATATTCCTGAAAACTCAACAGTAATGGGATATCCAGCCAAAAATATAAGACAATTTTTAAAGGACAACAAATGATTCATCAAACAGCGATAATTGATCCAAAAGCTAAATTACATAGCAGTGTAAAAATTGGACCTTATTCTGTTGTAGGACCAAATGTAGAAATTGATGAAAATACAGAGGTACAATCACATGTTAGTATTGTTGGTAATACAAAAATAGGAAAAAATAATAAAATATATCCCTTTGCATCTATTGGAAATGATCCTCAAGATTTAAAGTTCCAGGGTGAGGAAACAAAACTTGAAATAGGGAGTGATAATAAAATTAGAGAATATGTAACAATTAATCCAGGTACAAATGGTGGTGGAGGAGTAACAAAAGTAGGTAATAAATGTTTATTTATGGTGTCGGCTCATATAGCACATGATTGTTTTGTAGGTAACAATGTCATCCTAGCTAATAGTGTTCCTTTGGGTGGTCATGCGCATATAGAGGATAATGTAATTATTGGTGGAAATTCAGCTGTTCAGCAGTTTACCAGAGTAGGAAGATCTGCAATGATTGGAGGAATGTGTGGTGTAGTTAGAGACATAATTCCTTATAGTATAGCTCATGGTAATAGAAGTATACTTCAAGGACTTAATTTAATCGGTTTGAGAAGAAAAAATATTCCAAACAAAGACATAAAAATCTTAAGTGACGCGTACAAAAAAATATTTGAAAATGAAAATTTAACTGAAAATTTAAATAATTTAAGCAAAGAATTAAGACAACATGAATTGGTAAGTGAAGTTGTTGGTTTTATAGAGAAAGATAAAAAGAGACCAATATGCACTCCATTTTCAAAATAAGATGATTGGACTGTTTTTAGGAGACACGGACTTTTCAGAGAATGTATTAAACAAAATAAAAAAATTAAAAAAAAAATATTTTATCATCGATTTTTCAAAAAATTCAAAATTTAAAAAAAATAAATACTCTCACCGAATAAGTATTGGAAAATTTGGTAAAATTCTTGATTTAATTAAAGATAAAAAATCAAAAAAAGTTTTATTTGCTGGCAAAATAGCAAAACCAAAATTTTCATCACTAAGATTAGATTTTAAAGGTATTTATTATATGCCAAGTGTAATCAAGGCTGCAAAAAAAGGAGATGCAGCTATAATAAAAGCAATAATAAAAATTTTAAACAATGAAGGAATAAAAGTTATAAGTTCAATTAGTTTTAATCCAGAACTAGCTTTAAAATCAGGAAATTATACAAAATTTAAACCAAATAACAAAGATTTAGTGTCAATTAAAGCAGGTATTAAATATTTTAATAAATTGAATAATCTAGATCATGTGCAAGCTTTAATTGTTAATGACAGTAAAATTGTTGCAAAAGAGGGAAGAGAAGGCACAAGAAAAATGTTAGCTAAATTAAAGAAAAAAACACAGGGCATGTTAATAAAATTTCCGAAAAAAAAACAGGATTTAAGAATGGATTTGCCCACAATTGGACTTCAAACGCTTAAGGATTGTAAAAGATATGGTCTCAAAGGAATAATTTTAAAATCTAAAAAAAATATAATTTTAGAAAAAGCTAAATGTATTCATTATGGTAACAAAAATAGGATATTTATCACAGTTATATGAAAAAAATATTTATACTTACAGGTGAACCCTCAGGTGACAAGCTAGCCTCAACAGTTATAGCAAAGCTTAAAACTAAAAATTCTGAAATCAAATATTTATCTGTTGGCGGATCAAATTTGAAAAAGTTAGGTATTAACTCTATTTATGACCTTAAAGAAATAACATATCTTGGATTTACAAGTGTTATTTTAAATATTTTTAAAATTAGAAAGAAAATTAATGAAGCTGTTAAAGAAATAATAAAATTTAATCCAGATGTTTTATTCAGTGTAGATAGCCCTGATTTTACATTGAGAGTAGCTGAAAAAGTAAAGAAGATTAAAAGCAATATAAAAACTGTACATTATGTAGCTCCTCAGGTTTGGATTTGGAGAAAAAATAGGGTTAAAAAAATTAAAAAGTTTATTGATCATATTCTTTTACTATTCAATTTTGAAAAAAAATATTTTGATGAAGAAAATATAAAAAATACTTTTGTAGGACACCCTTTAATTGAAACTAAGAATAATCCAAAAACTTTAATTGAGGATTTAATACCAAATCATAAAAAAATAATATCATTATTTCCAGGAAGTAGAAAATCTGAGACATTAGTTCTTTTACCAATTTTAATTAGTTTTATAGAGTTAATGAATAAAAAACATAAGGATTATTTTTTTTATTTTCATGCTACTGATGAAAATAAAAATTCAATTTTAGATATTATTAAGCAAAGAAATATTGAAAATATAGATGTTATATCCGAAGAAAATATTAAATCAGAGGTTTTATCTAGATCTATTTTTGCTGTATCAAAATCAGGTACTGTTTCTCTACAAATTTGTAATGCAAATATACCATCTATAATTATTTATAAATTAAGCTTTATTAATTTTATGATATTTAAAATGTTGGTGAATGTTAAATTTGCAAATATCATTAATATTATCAATAATCGAGAAATAATCCCCGAACTTCTCCAAAACGAATGTAATGCTCAAGAAATTTATAAAACTGTAATATATTTTTTAAAGAAACCTGACCTTATTAAAAAACAATTAGCTGAATGTAATAAAACTTTAGATGGCATCAGATCAAAGACCTCTTCATCAGATGAGTCCTCAACAATTCTATTCAATTATCTCGTTCCCTAATCTTTGATTTACTTCTTCCTTACCTAAAGAAATTAAAATATCATAGAGGCCTGGTCCAAATTTAGATCCTGTTAAAATTACTCTTAGAGGCTGCCCTACACCTTTAAAATTAGTCTCATGTTTTTTTATTAAATTATTTACTATTGGCTCCAATATTTCTCTGTTTAAATTATCTAATGAAGAAATCTCGGTTTTAAATTCTTGAATTATTTTTTTTGCTTTATTATCAATTAACTTCATATCATCTGGATTAAAATTGATTTTATCTAGGATTATATATTTTGCGTTGTTGAATATATCTTCTAATGTTTTTGCCTTATTTTTTAAAAATGAAAGTGAGTTTTTTATTTTTTCCTCTTTTTCAGGTTTAATTTTTTCTTTGTAAATCTCACAATATTCAATCAAGCTTTTGAAAAGCTGCTGTTCATCAATAGTTTTAATATAGTGCTCGTTCAGTGACAAAATACGGCTCATATCAAGTTTTGAAGGTGACTTTCCAATTCCCTCTAAATTAAAATATTTAATACTTTCATCTAAGGTAAATATTTCTTTATCTTGATAGGACCAACCTAGTCTTAACAAGTAGTTCCTTAAAGCATCTGGCATAATTCCAATTTTTGAATAGTCATCCAATGTAGAAGCATTATCTCTTTTAGATAGCTTTTTACCCTCAATTGTATGGATTAAAGGTATATGTGCAAAACTTGGAACTTCCCAACCCATAGCCAGATAAATCTGAATTTGTTTAAAAGTATTTATTTTATGATCATCACCTCTAATAATGTGTGTCATTCCCATTTGATAGTCATCCACAGTTGCTGAAAGGTTATATGTAGGAGTTCCGTCATTTCTTAATATAATAAAATCCTCAATTGTATTATTTTCAATCTCCACATCACCTTGCACCAAGTCTTTTAATACAGAACTTCCTTCAATTTTACTTTTAAATCTAATTACTGGCTTAATATCTTTAGGAATATCTTTTTCATCTGCATCTCTCCACTTTCTATTATAGATATAAGGTAATTTTTTTTGTCTAGCTCTCTTTTTTTGTTCTTCAATCTCTTCACTGGAACAATAGCATTTATATGCGTTTCCATTATTTAATAATTCATTTGCAACTTTAATATGGTCGTTAATTTTTGTTGATTGTATATATTCATCTCCATCATGTTCTATTCCAATCCACTTTAAAGAATTTATAATCTGATCTTTATGCTCATCTTTAGATCTTTCCTTATCAGTATCTTCAATTCTTAGGTGAAATGCACCTTTTTGATTTTTTGAATAAAGCCAATTAAACAACGCCGTTCTTACACCTCCAATATGAAGAGCTCCAGTAGGTGAGGGAGCAAAACGAGTTGCTACTTTTGACATCAATGATGTTTAGACTATTTTTTTAGAAGTTTCTATATAAAGATACTAAAACACCCTGGACTTTAACTCTATCAGGTCCAAAAATTTTAGTTTCGTAGTTTCTATTTGCACTTTCTAAAGCGACAACTTTACCTTTTTTACGAATTCTTTTAAGCATTGCTTCATGTTCATCAATCAAAGCAACTACAATCTTTCCATTATCTGCAGTATCTGTTCTTCTAATAATTACTGTATCGCCCTCATGAATACCAGCTTCTATCATAGAGTCACCTTGAACTTTTAAACCAAAGTAATCACCATTTTTTTCTAAATTATTTGGTAAAGGTATTCTAGCAACTTCATTCTGGATTGCTTCAACCGGTGTTCCTGCAGCAATTTTACCAAGAACTGGTACTTCTACTTCATCAGAAGGTACTTGTTCTTCGTCTAAACCACCTTTTATAACGCTTGGTGAAAAATTATTGTAAATATCGTTTGCAGAGGCAGTTTCAGGAAGCTTTATTACCTCTAAAGCTCTTGCTTTATGAGCTAGTCTCTTTATAAAACCTCTTTCTTCTAAAGCACTTATCAATCTATGTATTCCTGATTTAGATTTTAAATTCAGTGATTGTTTCATCTCTTCATACGAAGGAGAAACACCAGAGCTTCTCAACTTCTTGTTGATAAATAAAAGCAGGTTTTTTTGTTTTTTTGTAAGCATAAGAACAAATATCGTACAAATAATGTTCTATAAAAGTTCTTTTAATTTAACAACATTAAAAAAACTAGCAAAATAGGGGGTTTTATTGACTATAAAACTGAAAAAATAGAATTTTTATCCAAATTCTTCAAGAGTGATTCACCGATTAAAAAAGTATTAATCGATGTTTTGTTTTTTAAATCTAAAAGTTCCTCTTTATTTTTAATTCCACTCTCCGAAATCAAAGGTCCATCATGATTAATTAATACATTATGGATATCATAGGTTGTATTAATATCTGTCTTAAGTGTTTTTAAATTTCTATTATTTATTCCAATTAAAGCCTCTTTAAAGTTTAAAGCTTTTTTAGCCTCTTCAATAGTATGAACCTCCACAATCACTGACATTTTGTACTTTAATGCCTCTTCATATAAATCATTTGCTAGATTATCTGATACACCAGCCAAAATAATTAAAATTGCATCTGCTCCATAACTTTTAGCTAAGGGTATTTGAAATTTATCTATAAAGAAATCTTTACATAAAATTGGTAAGTTAACTTTTTCTTTTATTTTGCTGATATGAATTAGGTTTCCTAAAAAATAATCCTCCTCAGTAAGTACAGATAAGCAGGTAACATTATTAGTATTATATGTGTTGGCAATTTCTACTGGATTGTAATTTTGGATAATTACACCAGCGGAAGGGCTAGCCTTTTTAATTTCGGCAATAATTGATGTTTTATTATTTAGTAAATTAGATTGAATTTTTTCTTTAAAATTCAAGAAAGAATTATTTTTATCAATAATATCTGCAAGTGAATTTAAACTTGTTGATTTTTTTAAAATATCAATCTTATCTATTTTTTTTTTAATTATTTCTTCGAGAATATTTTTAGACATTTTGTATTTTTTCTAAATGAATATGCGTTTTTCCTGATAAAATAAATTCTCTACTATAATTGTAAGCATCTAAAAATTCTGAATATTTTTCATTAACAATTAAACCTGCTGCAGCATTTAAACAAACTGCTTTTGAGAAATCATTGTCTTTACCTTTAAAAATTTCAATCATCTTACTTGCATTATAGTTTGCGTCATCACCAACTAAATTATCAAATTTTTCAGCGTTAATATTTAATACTGTGGGATCAATTATAATTTCAGATATTTCTCCGTTTTTTAATTGTATAACATTTGTCTTAGCATAAGGTGAAATTTCATCTAGGCCATCTTCACTATTTACAATCCATGCAAATTTAATATTTAAATTTTTAAGCCCTTCAGCAAAAATCATGAGTAATTTTTTATCAAAAACACCAACAACTTGTCTATCTACTAAAGCAGGGTTACTTAATGGACCAATCATATTAAATATTGTCCTTCTACCTATTTTCTTTCTTACTGGTCCAACAAATCTCATTGCACTATGATAATTAGGAGCAAACATAAAGCCAAAATTGTTATTATTGATCTCTTTTTCTATATCACTTGGTTCAAGGTCGATTTTAATTTTTAGTGCCTCCAAAACATCTCCTGAACCACACTTAGAAGAGACTGCCTTATTACCATGTTTAGCGACCTTAGTCCCCATACTTGCTAAAAGTAAAGCTGATGCCGTTGAAATATTCAAGGTATTCATGCCATCACCCCCAGTTCCACAAGTATCAACACAGTTTGTGACTTTTACTCTTTTTGACTTTTCTCGAAGCACATAAACACCACCAGCAATTTCATCTGACACTTCACCTTTGTCTGAGAGCAAAGTTAAAAAGTCATAAATTTGATCCTCATTGGCCTGTCCAGTCATAAGTAATTCAAAGGCGGATTTACTTTCCTGAAAAGTAAGATTTTTCTTATTTCTTAATTTTTCTAAAATTTGATCCATTTAACTAATAATTTATAAAGTTTTTTAATATTTTTATTCCTAATTTAGTTTTAATACTTTCCGGATGAAATTGTACACCGTGAATATCAAATTCTTTATGTTGCACACCCATTATCAAGCCATCCTCTGTTTGTGCTGTAATTTCTAAATTATCAGATAAAGTTTTTTTATCAATTATAAGACTGTGATATCTAGTGGCTTCAAAAGTATTCGGCAGATTTTTTAAAATTCCAATTTTTTTTGATTTAATCTTACTTATTTTTCCATGCATAAGTTTTTTTGCTTGAATGATCTTTGACCCAAATACCTGTCCAATAATTTGATGACCTAGACATACTCCTAAAAAGGGCAATTCTTTATGAAGAGATTTTAAAATATTTATACAATTTCCTGATTGATTTGGATTTCCTGGTCCTGGAGATATAACAATTTTATTATATTTATTTTTCTTAATATCTTTAGCTGTGATTTTGTCATTTCTAACAACATCTACTTTAACACCTAATGAAGATATATAATGATACAAGTTAAAAGTAAAACTATCGTAATTATCTATCAGTAATACTTTCATTATCTTAAAGCATTAATTAAAGCCTTAGCTTTATTAACAGTCTCCTCATATTCGTTTATAGGTTTACTATCAGCGACAATTCCTGCACCGGCTTGTACATAGAATTTTTTATTTTTGGCAACAGCTGTTCTTAAAGCAATACAAGTATCAAATTCACCGTTTGCAGAAAAATAACCTATGCCACCTGCATAAACCTTTCTCCTCGTCGTTTCTAATTCATCAATAATTTCCATAGCTCTTATTTTTGGAGCACCAGACACTGTTCCGGCAGGAAATCCAGCTAGTAAGGATTTAAACTTGGAGAACTTTTTATTATAATCACCAATTACATTAGATACTATATGCATCACATGTGAATATCTCTCTATAATAAAGCTCTCAGTTACTTTGACAGAATTTACTTTTGATACCTTGCCGGCATCATTTCTCCCTAAATCTAAAAGCATTAAATGTTCAGAGAGTTCTTTTTTATCTTTTAATAAATCTTTCTCGTAATAAATATCTTCTTTTAATGTTTTACCTCTTGGTCTTGTCCCTGCAATTGGCCTTACAGTAATTTTATTATTTCTTAATCTCACTAAAATTTCTGGACTAGCACCAATTATTTGGAAATCGTTAAAATTAAAGAAAAACATGAAAGGAGAGGGGTTAGTTACTCTTAATTTTTTATAAATATCTATTGGTTTTTTTGTTAATTTAGCCTCAAACCTTTGGCTTAAAACCACTTGAAAAATATCACCAATTTTGATGTATTTTTTTGCCTTATTAACCATATTTAAAAATTTACTTTTAGAAGTGTTAGATTTAACTTTAATATTATTTAATTTTTCTTTGAGTGGTTTATTTAAATTTTTAATTGAGGATTGAATTAATAGTTTAAAAAGATCAGATTTAATCTCACTAAATTTATTTTCATAGTTAGTTATTTTTTCATCTTTAAAAATATTACTTATATAAAATATTTCTTTTTTTAAATTATCATGAATAACTAATGTTCTAGGACGCAGAAGTCTAACATCTGGTATATTCAAATCATTTTTGCAACTGTTTGGTATTTTTTCAATATATCTAATAGAGTCGTAAGAAAAGTATCCAGAAATTAATGAGCATATTTTTGGCAAATTTTTTGGGGTCTCAAATTTAAACTCCTCGATTATTTTCTCTATTAATTGATCTGGCTTATCCTTCAGTTTTATCTTTTTATTATTTTTGATTAGATAAGAGCTTTGATTATTAAACTCCCAAATTTTATCAGGGTTTTTTCCAAATATTGTGTATCTACCTTTGATTTTACCCTTTTCAACAGACTCAAATATAAAACTATTTTTTTCGTTTAAAAAATTATCGATTAAATTTAATATTTCCTCATCATTCTTAACTTTTTTTGAGGTATATATTATTTGATTTTTTTTGCTTCTATGTCGAAACTTGAAGTCCTTGAAGCTTCGATTAATGATCATTTGAAGTAATTTTTAACTCTATCAACAGATTTTTGATTAACTTTAACTTGGTATTTATTGTTTAATAATTGATCATATGATTGTAAAATACTTTTACGGTTTTCAGTATTTTGATTTTTTACAAATTGAACATAATTTTCATCAGATTTATTAAAAAAATTTTTCTTAGAATCTGCAATTTTAACTAAAAAAATGTTATTATCTTTGTCATTAATTAAAGTGAAAGAGTTTACAGTTAAGGTGTACAGCATTTTAACCGAATTTATCTCAAACATTGCATCATCAGTAATATTTTTAATTTCTGCTTTTAATAAATTATCACTTCCTAAATCTTCAAATTTACTATTATTAAATTGTTTGCTTTGAATTTCTTCTAAGATTTTTCTGTTAAAATCAAATTTACCTTTTTGATAAATTAACTCTATAAGCTCACCTTTAGTTTTATCATCAGTTAAATTTGGACTTTTATTGTATTCTTTATTGACGTTGTACAATAAGAAATTATCTCCATTTTCAATTAAGTTTAATTTTGATGACTTATTTTGATAGATTAAACTTTCACTAGTTTGAGCTTCTGATGTTGGAGCATATTCAATTATTTCTTTAACTTCGACATTTATATTCTCTAAAATGGTTTCAAAATCTGCTCCTTCTGAGATTTGGTTTTCAATTTTATCAACCTCATCAAAAAATTCTTGATTAAATTCCTCAATTCCAATTAAATTTTTAGGATTTAAAACAACATATTTAAAATCTATGTATTCTCTTTTTAGTTGGTCTTCATTTTCTTTAATAAATACTTCAAGATCCTGATCTGTGTATTCATCTTTTTCTTTATAAAGCCCTTCCATATTGAAGTACTCAACATTTAATGTTTTGTTGTTTTCTTCATATTTTTTCTCAATTAAAAAATTAGGTGTTATTGTTCCAGCACCTATGATGTCAAATAGGTGTTTCTGTAATTCTCTATTTTTTAATTTTAACTCAAACATGGGTGCTGATAAATTACTTGATAGCAAAAATTTTTCATATTTTACTCTTTGAAAAACGCCATCTTCGTCTTGAAAATTTTTGTTGTCTTTAATTGTTTTGAGTATTGTTCTTTCACTGATTGAAAGAGCAAAGTCTTTTACCTCGAGATCAATTAATGTAGTTGAAATCAAACCTGATAATAATTCTTCAATTATATTATTATCCAAATTGGTTCTAATAGCATCAAGTGATATGCCACTTTGATTCACATAATCCATAAAATCTTGGGTGGTTACGTTTGTTTTATTTATTTTTGCTATATTGTTTTGATTATTTGTGCTGAAGCCACCACCAAATCCACCGAAACCAAATGCAATAATAATCACTATGATTAGGATCAAACCACCTAATTTTTTTCCACCAAAATTTTTTAAAGTTTCTAACATAAAGCCAATAATATATTGATCTGTAAAAAACAAATCTATAGATTAAAAATTCAATTATGACAAATAAATATCTATATTTTGTAGCTAATTGGAAAATGTACGGTGACTTAAAAGCACTTAATTCGCTGGATAAAGTAATTAAATTTTCTAAGAGTGTAAAACAGAAAAAAATAAAGTTAATTTATTGCCCACCTAGCACATTAATTAATTCTTTATCTAATAAATTGAAAAAAACAAAAATTGAAGTGGGTGCTCAAAATTCTCACGAGAGCGATAAATATGGTGCGTTCACTGGTCAGATAAATTCTAAAATGTTAAAAAATGTTGGAGCACGATATGTTATATTGGGTCACTCAGAGAATAGGCAGTTAGGTGAAGATAATAAAAAAATAAATTCTAAAATTAAAAGTGCATTAAAATCAGGTTTGAAAATTATTTTTTGTATTGGGGAAACATTAAAAGAGAAAAGAAATAAAAAAACAAATCAGGTTTTAAGTAATCAAATTAAGATGGGTCTAAAATTAATTCAAAAAAAATCGAGTATAATAATTGCTTATGAACCAGTCTGGTCGATTGGTACTGGTTTAATTCCAAAGTCAAAAGACTTGAAAAAATCAATTTCATTTATTAAAAAAAAATTAGGCAAAAAACCTTATAAAATTTTGTATGGAGGCTCTGTAAATAGTGACAACATCAAACAATTGAAAAATATTAATACCATTGATGGTTTTTTAATAGGTGGAGCCTCTCAAGATCCAAAGAAATTTATTGATATAATTAAAAAAACCATTAATTAGATCGCCATGGAAACTATATTATTAGTAATCAACATCATACTTGCAGTTATTTTGGTATTACTAGTTTTAATACAGAAATCTGAAGGTGGTGCATTAGGAATAGGTGTATCACAAGAAAACTTTATGCTATCAAGATCAGCTGGAAGTTTCATGACCAAAGCCACAGCAATTGTTGCAACTTTATTTATTATTTGTAGCTTAGCACTTACAATTATTTCAAGAGCCGAACTAACTCCCACAAGCTCTGTTTTAGATACAGTTGATGAAAAAACTGAAGATACTCCTTCAATTCCAGAAAATAATTAATTAATACTTTTCAATCTCTTTTTTATTCGCTATAAGATAATTCCATGGCGCGATATATATTTGTAACGGGCGGCGTGGTCTCTTCATTAGGTAAAGGTTTATCTTCAGCTTCACTTGCGTATCTTTTACAATCAAGAGGTTTTAAAGTTAGGATCAGAAAACTTGATCCATATCTTAATGTAGATCCTGGAACAATGAGCCCATTTCAACACGGAGAAGTATATGTCACTGATGATGGTGCTGAAACAGATTTAGATCTTGGTCATTATGAACGATTTTCTGGAGTATCAGCAAAGAAATCAGACAATATCACTACAGGCAAAATTTATAATGATGTTTTAAAAAAAGAACGCAAGGGTGAGTATCTTGGAAAAACTGTCCAAGTAATCCCACATATTACAGATCGCATAAAACAATTTATTAAAAACGACTCATCAAAAGAGGACTTTGTAATTTGTGAAATTGGAGGGATAGTTGGAGATATAGAAAGTTTGCCATTTGTCGAAGCAATAAGACAATTTGCAAACGACGTTGGTAAGAAAAATGCTTTATTTATTCATTTAACATTAGTTCCTTACTTAAGAGCATCAGATGAGATAAAAACAAAACCAACTCAACACTCTGTAAAAGAGTTAAGAAGCATTGGTATTCAGCCAGATATTATCATTTGTAGATCTGAAAGACCAATACCATTAGAGCATAGAAAAAAGATTTCTTTATTTTGTAATGTTGATATCAAAAATGTTATAGAAACTGTTGATGTCAAAACAATTTATGAGGCCCCAATAAGTTTTTTTAGAGAAAAATTAGATGTTCAAGTCTTAAATTATTTTAAATTAAAATCTAAAAAGCCAGTAAATTTAAATCCATGGAAAAAAATAACTAAAATAATTTTGCAAAATAAAAGAGAAGTAAATATTGCAATTATTGGAAAATATGTTGAGCTTAAAGATGCTTATAAGTCATTGGATGAAGCATTAACTCATGGTGGAATAGACAATAAAATTAAAGTTAATTTAGTTAGGATTGACTCAGAAAAATTAAAAATTTCTGAAATTAAGAAAAAACTAAAAAACATCTCTGGAATATTGATACCTGGTGGATTTGGAAAAAGAGGTACTGATGGAAAAATAGCAGCGATAAAACATGCCAGAATTAACAAAATTCCTTTCCTTGGAATATGTTATGGAATGCAAATGGCAATTATTGAATTTGCTCGAAATCAACTAAACTTAAAAAATGCCACTTCAAGTGAATTTGATAAAAAAGGTATTCCAATTATTGGATTAATAAACGAATGGTATAAAGATGGTAAAACTATTAAGGGCACAGATAAAGATCTTGGTGGCACTATGAGACTAGGGTCTTATGATGCTAAATTACAAAACAACTCAAAGATAAGAAAAATTTATAAGTCAAAATTAATTAAAGAACGACACCGACATAGGTATGAAGTGAATATTGCTTATAGAGAAAAATTTGAAAAAAAAGGTATGATTTTTTCAGGTTTATCACCTGATAAGCAATTACCAGAAATTATTGAACTAAAAAATCACCCATGGTTCATTGGGGTACAGTTTCACCCAGAATTTAAATCTAGACCTTTATCTCCTCATCCTTTATTCTCTTCATTTATCAAGGCAGCAAAAAATCATAAATGAGTAGCAAACAAGTAAATTGTGGAAATATAGAAATCTCAAATAATAATAAAATTTGTATTATTGCTGGACCTTGTCAGCTTGAAACCGAACAGCACGCAATGGACATGGCTGGCAAAATTCAAGAAATTACTAAAAAATTTGGTCTTGGTTTTATTTACAAAACCTCTTTTGATAAAGCTAATCGAACTAGTCTTAAAGGAGAAAGAGGAGCAGGACTTGAAGCGTCTTTACCTGTTTTTGATAAAATAAAAAAAGAATTAAATGTTCCAATTTTAACAGACATTCATAATATTAATCAGTGTTCAGAAGTAGCCGATCATGTTGATGTATTGCAAATTCCTGCTTTCCTATGCAGACAGACAGATCTTTTAATAGCTGCTGCTAAAACAAATAAAATTATTAATGTAAAAAAAGGACAGTTCTTAGCACCATGGGATATGGTTAATGTTACTAAAAAAATTTCAGATTCTGGAAATAAAAATATTTTAGTTACTGAGAGAGGAGCAAGTTTTGGTTACAACACTTTAGTTTCCGATATGAGATCTTTGCCTATTATGGCTAAAAATGGTTATCCAGTGATTTTTGATGCTACCCACTCAGTACAACAACCTGGAGGACAAGGTGAGTCATCTGGAGGTCAAAGAGAGTTTGTGGAGCATTTAGCAAGAGCTGCTGTTGCCGTGGGTGTTGCTGGAGTTTTTATTGAAACTCATCAAGATCCAGATAATGCACCATCAGATGGTCCTAACATGGTACCATTGGATAAATTGGAAAATTTGTTACATCAACTATCAGATATAGATAAATTAATAAAAAAATAGTGAATAAAATTTTAAAAGTAAAGGCCCGTCAAGTATTTGACAGTAGAGGAAATCCAACTTTAGAAGCCGAGGTTTATACAAAAAATAATAGAGCAACTGCTATTTGTCCATCAGGAGCATCAACGGGAACGTATGAAGCGTTTGAGAAGAGAGATAAAAATAATAAACGTTATCTGGGCAAGAGTGTTTTAAATGCTGTTAACTTGGTTAACACTAAAATTTCAAATAAATTAAAGGGCCAAAGTGTTCACAATCAAGAACGGATTGATACTCTATTAATAAACTTAGATGGGACAAGACAAAAAACCAATCTAGGTGCAAATGCAATGCTTGCAGTTTCAATGGCTGTTAAAAAACTATCAGCTAAAGTAAAAAAATTACCTTTGTACAAAACCTTTTTTTTAAGGAAAAACTTCCAATTACCTTATCCTTTAATGAATATTATTAATGGCGGAGCTCACGCTAACAATGGTCTTAGAATTCAAGAATTTATGATCAGACCTGATCGAGCTAAGAGTTTTTCTGAGGCGATGAGAATATGCTTCATAGTAATTAAAAATTTATCAAAATTAATAAAAGCTAAAGGACTATCTACTTCTGTTGGAGATGAGGGTGGCTTCGCACCCATGATAAGTAGCAACAACCAAGCTCTTGATTTAGTTGTTAAAGCTATAAAAAAATCAGGTTTTGTTAATGGTAAAGATATTTCAATTTGTTTAGATGTAGCTGCAAATGAATTGTTTAAAAAAAATAAATATTCGATTCATTCTAGAAATTACATATCTGTTGAAAAATCTATCAAAGAGTATCAAAAAATTATTAAAAAATATAAAATTAAATCCATTGAAGATCCTTTTGCTGAGAATGATTGGCTCGCATGGAATAAATTGATGAGATCAATTAATAAAGTTCAAATAGTGGGGGATGATCTTTATGTGACAAACTTAGAACGACTGAAAAAAGGTTTTTTAAATATTTCCTCAAATTCAATTTTGATTAAATTAAATCAAATTGGAACTGTTTCTGAAACACTAGATGTGATCAAATTTGCCCAAACTATTGGTTATAAAACTATAATATCTCACCGATCTGGTGATAGTGAAGATACTTTTATTGCAGATCTTGCAGTTGGAACCAACTCAAATCAAATTAAAACAGGATCATTAGCAAGATCTGAAAGAGTAGCTAAATATAATCAATTAATTCGTATTGAAGAAGAACTTGGAAAAAAAGTGAGAATGAATAAAATCAACTAATGTTGAGGTTAATAAAAAGAAATTATTTTTTATTAATATCATTTTTTTTGATTCTTTATTTTGGTTTTAATCTTGTTTCTGGGGAAAGAGGTCTTTTTTCTTATATTGAGAAAAAAGAGCTTTTATCCAACTTGAAAAATGAGGAATTAACCTTAATTAACAAAATAGAGGATATGGATCATAAAAATTCACTATTAAGTACTAATTTAGACTTAGACTATATTGAGACTTTAATTAGAGAACGATTTCTATTTGGCAAAGAAGGAGAGACGATTTATATAATTAAAAATGATGAAAACAAAAATTAGACATCCTGAAAAAGTAAATAAGCCTGTTAATCCAATCAAAAAAAAACCTGATTGGATCAGATCCAAACTATCCAACAGTAAAGAATTTTTTTTAACAAAAACAATTGTTAACCAAAATAATCTAGTCACTGTTTGTCAGGAGGCTAATTGTCCTAATATTACTGAATGTTGGAGTAAAAGACATGCAACATTTATGATCATGGGTGACACTTGTACAAGAGCTTGTGCATTTTGTGATGTAAAAACGGGTAAGCCAGAAAAATTGGATCCATTTGAACCCTACAAAATTTCAAAAGCTGTAAGTAAATTAGATTTAAAACATGTCGTCATCACATCAGTTGATAGAGATGATTTAGATGATGGTGGGTCAAATCATTTTTATGAAGTAATAAATGCAACTCGTAAAAAAAATCCTAAAACTTCGATAGAAGTTTTAACACCAGATTTCTTAAGAAAAGGGGACGCTTATAAAAAAATTTTGGAGGCAGATTTAGATGTGTTTAATCACAACATTGAAACAGTACCACGTCTTTATTTAAAAGTTCGACCAGGTGCGAGATATTTTGGATCTTTAGAACTTTTAAAAAATGTTAAGAAAATTAATAAAAAAGTTTTTACTAAATCTGGTTTAATGGTTGGACTTGGTGAAGATAAAGATGAATTAATTCAAGTTATGGATGACTTAAGATCTGCTGATGTAGATTTTATTACTATAGGTCAATATTTACAACCTTCTCCAAAACATCATCCATTAAGCAGATATTATCACCCAGATGAATTTAAAGAGTTAGAAAATATTGCAAAATCAAAAGGATTTTTACTAGTGTCATCATCACCACTTACAAGATCGTCTTATCATGCAGACGAAGATTTTGCTAAACTCCAACAAAATAGATTAAAAAATAATTAATGCCTAAAGCCTCAGTAACAAGGCACATAGAAAGAGAAAAACAAAAGTTAATAGATTTTGTTTTGGATATTGAAAAATACCCAGAATTTATTCCTTTTTGTATTGACTCTAAAGTTTATGAGCGTGAGGATAAAAAAGATGAGATAGCAATCATTGCAGATCTAACTATCGGTAGAAAACCTTTTGTAGATACTTATAAAAGTGACGTACGTTATGATAAAAAAAACGACTCAATACATGTTACTAATATCGGTGGTCCCTTGAAACATCTACAAAATAACTGGAAATTTACTCAAAAAGAAAATTATACTGAGGTTCAATTTGATGTTGATTTTGAAATTAAAAATAAGTTTTTAAATTTAATTATGGAAAAATCTTTCCAATTTGGTCTAAATAAAATAGCAGATGCTTTTCAAAAAAAAGCTGAAAATCTCTAGATCAAAGAATTCACAATATCTAAAGATCTTTTGACGGTAGCTTTTTGTATACTAAATCTGTTTTTGTTTTTAAATATATTTTTAGTAATTAATATTTTATTACTTTTTTTTACTCCAATATAAACTAATCCAACTGGTTTAAGTTTTGTTCCCCCATTAGGTCCTGCAATTCCTGTAATAGAGATGTTAATTTTACTTTTAGAAATCTTAGCTAGGTTTTTAACCATTGCCTCACAAGTTTCTGGGCTTACTGCACCATATTTATAAATAATTTTTTTGTTAACTTTTAATATATTGATTTTTGCTTTGTTAGAATAAGTGATGAATCCAATTTGAAAGTATTTAGATGCATTGGACAATCTTGTGAAGTTACTAGCTAAAAGACCTCCTGTACAAGACTCAGCAACAGAAATAGTCAATTTCTTATGAATTAGTTTTTTATGCAGACGTTTAATGTTCATCAAAATTTAAGACTTATGAAATAAATTACCAACATCGTATAAAATCCAGCCATTATATCATCCATAATGATTCCAAAGTAATTTTTAAAATTTTTATCAAAATAACTTACTGGAAATGGCTTAAAGATGTCAAAAAATCTAAAAACAAAGAAAGAAATAATATAATAAATTTCTATTTGCATAGATATTTGATTAGTTTGGTTCAAATGTAGGAGTAAAATTAACGGCATAGATTGACCCAAAACTTCATCAATTACTATTTGTCTTGGATCTTTATTTACAAATTCACTCTCACTATCTTTCACCGCATAAAATGAGTAAAAAAATATAATAATAAAGAAGATAATTGAAAATCTTAAATCAGTGTATCCAAGATATTCATAAGCAATATAAATAAAAATTGTTGTTACCAAAGACGCCACAGTGCCAGGCATTTTGGTTAGATATCCGTACCCAAAGAAAGTAGATATTAAAATGTTAATTTTTTTCATTGAGAAATTGAGCAAATTACCTCGCAAGCAATTGCTTTTTCCTTTCCTATTAATCCTAATTTTTCAACAGTTTTGCCTTTTAAATTTATTAATGAAGTATCAATGTTTAATAATTTAGATAAGGATTTAATTATTTTATCCCTGTATTTTGAGACTTTGGGTTGTTCACATATTAAATTTATATCAAGATTATTAATGTAGAATTCATTTTTATTGATCATTTCAATTACTGTATTTAACATTTTAGGAGATCTTATATTTTTAAATTTTTTTTTATTATCTGGAAATAATGTTCCTATATCTTTTTTTCTCATTGCCCCTAATAGAGCATCAATAATGGAATGAATTATAACATCTCCATCTGAATGACCTTTTAACCCTGAATGGAACGGGATTTTTAAACCAGCTAAATATAATTTTTTACCTTTGACTAATCGATGAATATCAAAACCTATTCCAACAAATGTTTTATTAATTTTGATGTCTTCTAAATAAGTAATTTTACTATTTAAATTTTCACCTTTAACAAATTTAATTTTGAAATTATTCTCTATAAATAATGTTGCCTCATCCTGAATTTTAGCCTTTTGTTTTAATGCTAGACTATAAAGATTATTAAATTTGAAAGCTTGTGGGGTTTGAGTCGAAAAAGAATTTTCACGTTTTAAATTAAATAATTTTTTTTTTACTCTGTACTTAATAGAGTCATTTGTATTTATTATCGGAATAACAGCCTTATTTTTGCTAAGGGATCTAACTAAATTTTTTAAAAGTTTTATGGAAAAATTTGGTCTTGCAGCATCATGGATCAAGACATTTGATGGTTTAAATTTTTTAATGTAATTAAGTCCTATTAGAGTGGAGTCTGATCTTTCTTTGCCTCCCTTCAAAATAATTACATTTTCTGGAAATTTTTTATTGATTTGTTTTTTATTATTAACAACTAATATTATTTTTTTAAATAATTTAGATCCTAAGGCTTTTTCAATTGAGTGTTCAAAAAGAGGCTTATTTTTATAGATAATATATTGCTTAAGTTTACTTGAATTAAATCTTTTGCTTTGTCCTGATGCTAGTATTATAAAATAGTTATTCATTTATAGTGGTGATTTTTTACTCAAATGTCAGAATTTATTAAAAAAAACATATATCTAATAATATTATTTATTATCACATTATCGATAGGTTTTTTAACCTTTTTAACTTTCATCGATAAAGGCTTTATTGAATTAAATGATCAGAATTTACAGTATTTATTAATACTTAATATCATTTTATTAGTTTCTCTTTTCTTATTTATTTTTTCAGAAATTCAAAAAGCAATTAAAAATGATATTGATAAAGATGGTTTGAAATCAAACAAAAAGTATATTACGTATTTTGCTTTATTCACGTTAATACCATCTGTTTTAATCTCTATTTTTTCGTTATTTTTATTTTCATTTGCACTTGAAAAATATTTTGACAAAAAAGTCACAACTGTAGTTAATAATTCTTATGAACTAGCGAGAAGTTATGTTGAGGAAATAAGAAATAAAATTCAATCAGATATCGTCTTAATCGCGTTTGATACTAATAAGAGCAAAAATTTTTTAAATGATAATATTAACGAGTATAAGCGTTTTTTAAATACACAAAAATTAATAAGAGATGTGGACGAAATTCATATAATTGATGTAAATAAAAAGCTTTTATTTACTACAATTAATAATAGTCAGTTTTTCGTTCCTCCAGTTGATAGAGCTCTTAATCTAGTTTTAGACGATGATAGACCTTTAAAAATTATTAATGCCCCAGAAAATATTTCTGCAGCAATAATGCGACTTCAAAATTTCGATGACAGATTTCTTTATGTTGTAAAATATTTAGATAAAGAAATCTCTAGATATTTAACCGAGTCAGAGGAAGCAATTAATTTTTATTATACTGTTGAGGAAAAAAGTAGTGGGATAAAAATATCTTTTGCAATTATTTATATTGTAGTTGTGAGTGTTTTATTGTTTGTATCTATATCAATAGCCATTAGATTTTCATCAAGATTTTTTAGATCTATTAATAATTTAATTTATGCCTCAACTTCAATTGGAGAAGGAAACTTTGATGCAAAAGTTCCAGAAGTAACAACTGACAAAGATCTTGAGAATTTAAATAAAAATTTTAATTTAATGATTGACAGACTAAAAACTCAACAGGAAAAACTTATTATTAATGAAAGACATGAAGCATGGGGTAGCTTAGCAAGAAAATTAGCTCATGAAATAAGAAATCCTCTTACTCCAATTCAATTAACCATTGATAGATTAAGAGAAAAATATTCTGATTTGTTAAAAGAAAAAGATTCAGAAAAATTTAAAGATAATTTAAAAATAATTAATAATCAGATTAAACAAATTGGAAACCTAGTTAATAAATTTTCTGATTTTGCAAGAATGCCAAAACCAACATTGAGAGAAAACAATATTGTTATTTTACTTAAAGAAAATATTAAATTATTAAAGGAATTAGACCATTCTATTGAGATCACCTTAAACTGTAATTCAGAAAAAATAATTTTAAATAGTGATAAAGAGCAGATAAGTAGAGTATTTTTAAATTTAATTAAAAATTCAATTGAAAGTATTCAGCAAAAAGCTGAAAATGATAGTAATTTCAGTAAAAAAATTAGCATTGAACTTTTTGAGAATGATCTCCACATAAACCTAATTATAATCGATAATGGGATTGGATTTGGAAAATTTTTTAAAAATATTAAGGATATTTTAACCCCTTACTTTACAACCAAAAAAGATGGTACTGGTTTAGGATTGTCAATAGTAAATAAAATTATAAATGATCACAATGGTAAAATTGAATTTATCCCAAGAGATAGTGGTGCCGAAATTAAAATTAATTTTCTAAAATAACATGAGTACTGAAATATTAATTGTTGATGATAATGCGGATATAAGAAATATCATTAATGAGCTTATATTGGACGCTGGCTATAAAACTAGACTAGCAGCTAATTTCAACCAAGCCTTATCTGAGATTGATAAAAAATTACCTGATGTTGCTATTTTAGATGTTAAGTTAGATAAAGGAGATAATGATGGTATCGAACTTCTTTCTCATATTAAGTCAAAAAATAAAAATGTTCCTGTAATAATAATATCTGGTCATGCTAACATTGAAATGGCAGTTAAGTCTTTACATAAAGGCGCTTTTGAATTTATCGAAAAACCTTTTGATAGTGACAGGTTACTAAATTTTATCAAAAGAGCTGTCGAAAATTTTAATCTTAAAAAAGAAAATCAAGAATATGAAAACAAACTATTTTCATCTTATGACATTATAGGAAATAGTAAAAACATAACTAATATTAAAGAGTTGATAGCTAGAAAAATTCATAAAAATTCTAAAAGAAGCAAAAATCCTTTTGTGATATTGAATGGAGCTCTATTAGACTCTAATAAATATGAGCTTGAGTTATTTGGTGAAGAAAAAGAAAATGGATCAATTTCTTATGGAGCTTTAGAAAAAGCTAATAGTGGCACACTTTTAATTGACCAAGTTTCAGAGATTCCTTTAGATATACAATCGAAAATACTTAGGGTTTTAACTGACCAAAAATTTAAACGTGTCAATGGTAGCAACGATGTAACTGTTGATGCTAGGTTAGTGTGCTCATCGAGTAAAGATCTTAAAAAAGAAATCGAAATAGGTAATTTTAGAGAAGATCTTTTTCATAGGATAAATGTTTTTGAAATAAATATTGAGCCTTTAAATCAAAGAATTTCTGATATTCCACTTTTGATAAATTATTTTTCTAAAAAAATTTCCGAAAATTATAATATCAAAGAATTAAATATTGATGAAAACAATAGTTATATTTTAAATCATAATTGGCAAGGTAATGTTAGAGAGCTGAGAAATTTAATTGAAAGAATAGCCATATTGCAACCTAATACAAAAGATAAAATTTCAAATATTATTAAAGAGTCATTAAAAAATAATAATTTTGATGATCAAATTGCGGAAAATAGCCTATCTGTGCCATTAAAAGAGGCTAGA
Organism: uncultured Pelagibacteraceae bacterium; assembly: GCA_902583635.1. GTDB lineage: Bacteria > Pseudomonadota > Alphaproteobacteria > Pelagibacterales > Pelagibacteraceae > Pelagibacter. The sequence continues at coordinate 39,433 of CACHWJ010000002.1, forward strand.
GAAAAGTTTGAAAAAGAGTATTTAACTATTCAACTAAAAAAATTTAATGGAAATATTTCAAAAACAGCAAGCTTTGTTGGTATGGAGCGGAGTGCCTTACATAGAAAACTTAAAGGTTTAGGAATTAAAGAGTTTAATTAATGAATATAATCATCTGTGGTGCTGGAAGAGTCGGGTTTACTATCGCTAAACAATTAAGTGAACAAGGACATTCGATAACTGTAATAGATACTTCTAGCGAAGATATACAAAAAATCGATGATGCTTTAGATGTAAAAGCAATTGTTGGTAAGGCAACTTATCCTTCTATACTTGAAAAAGCTAATGCAGCAGAAACAGATATGATCATTGCTGTAACAAGAAATGATGAAATTAACATGGTTATATGTCAAATAGCATTTTCCATTTTTAATATTCCAAAAAAAATTGCAAGAATAAGATCACAAGACTATCTAAATCCTAAATTTACAACTGTTTATAATAAAGAAAATCTCCCAATAGATGTAATTATTTCTCCTGAACTTGAAATTGCAAAATCAATTCAAAGAAAACTAGAAGCTCCAGGAGCATTAGATAGTGTTCCTTTTGCAGATAATAAAATACGATTGTTAGAAATTCTAATCAATGATGGTTGCAGCTTGATTAGTATAAAGCTTAAAGATTTAACAAAAAAATATCCTAATTTAGATGCAAATGTAATTGGAATTATTAGAGATGATAAGTTTTTAATTCCAAAAAAGGAAGATGATATTAGAAAAAATGACAAAATTTATGTAATTATCAATTCTTCTCAAACAACCGAAACATTAGAAGCTTTTGGTCATACAGAAAAGGTATCTAAAAAAATTCTTATTGTTGGTGGTGGTAATATCGGTTTTAATCTTGCAAAGAATATTGAAGAAACATTAGATACTGCGAGAGTTAAAATTGTTGAAAAAGATAAAGAGCGAGCTGAATTCCTTGCATCAGAATTAAACAATACAATAGTGATTAATGGCAATGGCCTAGATGAAGAAGTATTGTCTGAAGCAAATCTGGAAGAAGCCGAAACTGTCCTTGCTTTAACAAATGATGATGAGGATAACTTAATGGTTAGTGTTCTTGTTGAAAAATTTGCAAAAGATGAAAAAGAAATTGAAGATAAAAGAACCATGGCATTAGTAAACAAACCTAATTATTCATTATTGCAAGACTCTCTTAAGATTGATGATTTAATTGATCCAAGAATGAATACTGTTTCCAGTATATTGAAGCATGTCCATAAAGGAACCATAGAAACAGCTTATACAATTATGAATGGTGAGTATGAAGTAATTGAAGCTGAAATTATTGAGACCTCAGAGTTGATTAATAAAGAGTTAAAGAATTCAAATTTACCAGAGGAAGTTAGAATTGGTGCAGTTTTAAGAGCAGATAAAATAATAATTCCTAGATCCGATTTTATTTTTCTTAAAGAAGATAAGGTTGTGTTTTTAGCTAAGAAAGACTCTATTTCAGTTGTAGAAAATATTTTTAGAATTAGTTCAATCTAATTAAATGTTATTATTCAGAGTTAAATATCTAAGTTTTTTTTTTATACTTGTCTCTATACTTTCTTTTTTTAATATAATTTATTCTTATTATTTTAACTTATATCTTAATCTAAACACTTATTATGTAAGCTTAATAATTTCAGGTTTAATAGGAATTCTTTTTTATTACTTAAAACCAAGTTTAAAAAAACCATCAATTTTTGAGAAGATTTTAACAGTACTACTTGGATATATATTAATACCTTTAGTATTATGTATTCCATTTTATTTAAGTATTTATAATTTAACTTTTTTAAACTCTATTTTTGAGTCAGTATCAGGATTTACTTCAACTGGTTTTACTATTTTCGAAAATATCAAACATATAGACCAAGGTTTAATATTATGGAGATCTTCAATTCAATGGATTGGAGGATTATATTTTTTATTTTCAATAATTTTTCTAATAGATATTTATGATGAAAGTTTGAAAAAATCATTAACAAATTTTTTATCATTTAGTAGCTCTGAGATTTTAAAGCAAACAATAAAAATTTTTCTTTTATATTCAAGTTTAACTATTTTAATTTTTATAATTCTCAATATTTTTGGTGTTAGAACATTTAATTCTCTTAATTTAGCAATGACAGCTATTTCCTCTGGAGGTTTTTTACCTGATAACGAGCTTTCAAGTATATTATTTACGAATACACAAATAATTGTTTTTTCTCTTTTAATGCTAATATCTTTCTTTAGTATTTTTTTTATTTATAATCTTATTTTTCTAAGAAAAAAAAATCTTAATTTTTTTTATGAAGACATTCATTTATTTTTGTATTTTTTATTATTGCTAAGTATTTTTTTCATCTTTTTCAGTTATGATAAAAATTTTTCAATAAATTTTTTAAATTTAGTAAGTAGTATCTCAAATATTGGTATATCTTTAGAACTAGATCAAAAAAATTTACATCTTATCTATTTAATCTTAGTAATAGTTGGAGGTTCCTTTTTCTCAACAAGTTCAGGATTAAGGTTTTTGAAAATCTATTCTCTTTCTAAATATTCAATTAATCAAATTCTTTCTTTCAGTAAACCTAATAAAGTATTTATGAATAAACTTATTTTTTCTAAAATCAATTTTGACACAAATGATATTAATAAATATTTTTTAACAGTTTTAATATTTGTTATTTCTCTTTTCTCATTAACGCTTTTATTATCATTGAGTAATATTGAGTTTGAAAATGCATTTAAATTGGCAGTATTAACCCTAATGAATACTGTAAATTCCTCTGCTTATGGAATTAGTGATTTTACTTTTCAAAACCTAAATTTTTTTACTAAATATTTTCTTATTTTTTTTATGATTATAGGTAGGCTTGAGTTGTTATCATTGTTATTAATAGCTAAAAAATTCCTTTTTAAATAATAATATAGTATTATAACAGTATCATAATAAATTAGCGCCCTTAGCTCAGCTGGATAGAGCATCGGTTTTCTAAACCGAGGGTCGGAGGTTCGAATCCTCCAGGGCGCGCCATCTTGTTCATTTTAGGTCATAATTATCCATAAATTTATCTTGATGGTAAATATTTAACGTGCTTAAATTATGGATATTCAAAAGTGATTTTGAATTATTTGTTAACAAATAAAAACAAAAGGAAGAATAATGTTTAAATACTTAAAACAATTAACTTCTTTAGTAGCAATGGTTGCTGTGTTGTTTACTTTTACAACAGAAACTATGGCTGCTAAAAAATCTAAGACACTTAAAAACACTCAAAAAAAGGGTTTTGTAAGATGTGGAGTATCTCAAGGTCTTCCAGGATTTTCAAATGCTGATGCTGCAGGAAATTGGACTGGTATAGATGTTGATGTATGTAGAGCAGTAGCTGCTGCGGTACTAGGTGATGCAAGCAAAGTAAAGTTTACACCACTAAGTGCTAAAGAAAGGTTTACAGCTTTAACTTCTGGTGAGATTGATATCTTGTCAAGAAACACAACCTGGACTCTTTCTAGAGATGCAGATATCGGACTTACGTTCGTTGGTGTGAACTTCTATGATGGTCAAGGTTTCATGGTTAGAAAAAGTTCTGGTATCACTTCGACAGACCAATTCAAAAATGGTATCTCAGCTTGTACAAACATTGGTACTACAACTGAGTTAAACATGAGAGACTTCTTTAATTCTAGAGGAATTTCTTATGAGCCAGTAGCTTTTGAAAAAGCTGACGAGGTCGTAGCTGCATATGATGCTGGTAGATGTGATACTTACACTACTGACAAATCAGGTTTAGCTGCACAAAGAACTAAAATGTCTAATCCAGATGAGCACATTGTGTTACCTGAAACTATTTCAAAAGAGCCATTAGGCCCTGTTGTTAGGCAAGGTGATTCAGTATGGGAAGATATCGTAAGATGGTCTTTGAATACTATGATCGAAGCTGAGGAGTATGGAATTACTTCTGGCAATGCTGACATGATGAAAACTTCAGATAACCCAGCAATTAAAAGATTGGTTGGTGCTGAAGGTGAGATGGGTGCAGCATTTGGTCTTGATAATGATTGGAACTATAGAATTATCACTCAAGTAGGTAATTATGGTGAGAGTTATAAAAGAAATATAGCTGACACCGGAATCCTACCAGACAGAGGTCCAAATGAGTTATGGACTAAAGGTGGAATTTTATACGTACCACCTGCAAGATAATTGTAAATTAAAACAATTTTAAAAAGGGCTAGATTTATCTAGCCCTTTTTTTAATATTAAATATATTCCTCCTAATGAAGCTTAAAAAAATTCTTCCTCAAGCAATAACATTACTCGTTGTTATTTTAATCTTTGGTTTTTTTACCATGAATGCCCAATTAAACATGGAAAACAGAGGGATAGATTTTGGATATGGATTTTTATCCCAAGAATCATCATTTGATGTTCAATTTTCTTTAATTGAGTATAGTGGCTCAGATAGTTATGCAAGAGCATACTTAGTAGGTCTTTTAAATACTTTATTAGTATCTATTTTAGGAATAATCTTATGTACATTACTTGGTGTTATAGTTGGTATAGCAAGACTTTCTCCCAATTATTTAATTAGAACTACAGCTGCTTGGTATGTTGAATTTTTTAGAAACATTCCACTTCTTTTACAAATTTTCTTTTGGTACTATGCTGCTCTTAGAGCATTACCATTACCTCAAGATGCAGAAGCTATTTTTGGTGCCTCATACTTAACAATAAAAGGTTTTTATACACCATCTTTAATTTGGGAAAATTTAGATATTTTTATTTATTCAGTTATTGCTGCAATAATTGCAATTATATTTGTAAGAATTCAAGCTAAAAAACTCAGAGAAAATGTTGGTAAGCATTTACCTGTATTAAATATCTCAATAGCAATTCTATTTGTATTACCACTCTTATCGTTTTTATTTGGTGGAGTTAATGTGGGTTATGAAACACCTGAGCTTAAACAATTAGCAAAAACCTCATTTAAGTTTGAAGGTGGTTTAAGTATACCCCCAGAATTATTGTCATTAGTAATAGCTTTATCACTTTATACAGCAACATTTGTCGCTGAATGTGTAAGAGCAGGTATTCAGGGTGTTGGAAAAGGACAAAGAGAAGCTGCATCATCTATTGGTTTAAATAGAAAACAAGTTTTAAATTTAATTATTATGCCTCAAGCACTGAGAATAATAATTCCTCCAACAACAAATCAGTATTTGAATTTAACAAAAAATTCATCCTTAGCTGCCGCAATAGCATATCCTGATTTAGTTTTAGTTTTTGCAGGGACAGCTCTAATGCAAACTGGAAAAGCAATTGAAATTGTTTCAATCACAATGCTTACATATTTAACTTTAAGTTTATCAATATCATTTTTCATGAATTGGTATAACGCTAAAATTGCAATTGTAGAAAAATAATGAGCACATTAAATTTATTAAATCCCTCAAAAGACAATTTACAAAGCAATTTGTATTTAGGATCTTTTTTAGTTGGAATTTCTATTTTGGACGTATTTCTTAATTCATTTTTAAAGTTAAACATTACTTCTTTTTTACCATCGATTATAAGTATAGTTTTACCTTTTTTATTAGGAATGTTTGGTTTTCATTTAATGAGGATTGAATTTTCAGGAATAAAAAATCTTGATAGGTTAAACAAAAATATTAACACAAATAATTTTAATGCTGCTTTAACTTTACTAATCATTTTTTTAATTATTAAGGCAATACCTCCTGTAATGAGTTGGATGATTTTGGATGCAAATATTTCAGGTGATTCAAAAGATGCATGTACAGGGTCAGGTGCTTGTTGGACTTATATAAAAGTTTGGTTCAAAAGGTTTATGTATGGGATGTATCCAAACGAACATATTTGGAGAGTAAACTTGGCATTTATTTTTTTAGTCGTTTTGGCTTTTGTTGGTTTTGTTACTCCACAAAAGTATAGAAACCTTCTGACATTATATTACGTTGTAATATATCCAATCATTGCCTTTATATTAATTTATTATTTAATATCTGGGGGTGAATTTGGTTTAGAATGGGTTGAAACAGGTGCTTGGGGTGGTTTATCTTTAACTTTTATTGTTTCTTTTTTTAGTTTAATTTTTTGCTTTCCTTTGGGAATGGCTCTTGCTTTAGGAAGACGAACTGAGTTACCAATAGTAAAATATGTATCGGTTGGTTTTATAGAATTTTGGAGAGGCGTGCCTTTAATTACAGTTTTGTTTATGTCTTCTGTGATGTTTCCAATGTTTTTGCCCGAAGATTTTTTCATGGATAAACTTGTAAGAGTGATTATTGCAATTTCTTTGTTTGAAGCAGCCTATGTTGCAGAGGTTATCAGAGGTGGTCTCCAAGCTCTTCCAAGAGGTCAATACGATGCAGCAAAGTCTTTAGGTATGGGTTATTGGAAAATGCACATCTTTGTAATATTACCACAAGCACTGAAATTAGTTATACCAGGGATGGCAAATACATTTTTAGCATTAGTGAAAGACACTCCTTTAATCTTTGTAGTAGGTTTAGCAGAACTTGCTGGAATGTTACAAATGGCAAAAACAAATCCTAAATGGTTAGGTTATGCTATGGAAGGTTATGTTTTTGCAGCGATAATTTTCTGGATTATTTGTTATGCTATGAGTAAATATAGCTATAATTTGGAACTCAAATATAAAACTGATAGGTAGCAAATGTCTGAAGCAATTATACAAATCAAAGATGTAAACAAGTGGTTTGGTGATTTTCAAGTTCTAAGTGGAATTAATCTTGAGGTCATGCCAAAAGAGAAAATTGTTGTTTGTGGACCATCTGGATCTGGAAAATCCACTTTAATTAGATGTATAAACCGACTAGAAGAGCATCAAGAAGGTAACATCATTATTGATGGTACTGAAATTTCAGAAGATACTAAAAATATTGAACAAGTTAGAGCTGAAGTTGGCATGGTTTTTCAACAATTTAATTTATTTCCACATTTATCTATTCTAGACAATTGCACTCTTGCACCTATTTGGGTTAAAAAATTACCTAAGAAAGAAGCTGAAGAATTAGCTTTAAAACATTTAGAAAGAGTTCAAATACTAGATCAAGCTCAAAAATTTCCAGGTCAACTATCTGGAGGACAACAACAACGTGTTGCAATTGCAAGAGCTTTGTGTATGGAGCCAAAAATTATGTTATTTGATGAGCCAACATCAGCACTAGACCCTGAAATGATTAAAGAAGTTCTAGATGTAATGGTTAACCTAGCAAATCAAGGTATGACAATGATTGTTGTTACACATGAAATGGGATTTGCTAAGGAAGTGGCAGACAGTATGATATTTATGGATGAAGGAAAGATAGTAGAAAAGGCTGATACTAAGGAGTTTTTTGCTAATCCTAAAAACGAGAGAACTAAGCTATTTTTAAGTCAAATTTTATAAATTACATAACTACTTGAGTAATCTTTCATATAATAAATCAAGCTTAATATATGTTTTTATTATCAACTTATGCTTGACAGGTTTTAAAATTAGTTAAAAAACCTTATAAATTTAAAAATTTTTCTATTGCAGGGGATTTAAATTTTCTATTGAATGAGGCTTTAAAATTTAATTAAGAGGGGTCTTAATGGAAGATAATTTCAACAAACACTTAGGCAACAAGCTTAAGCTAAGAAGATTAGCTTTAGGTTTAACACAGACCAAAGTAGCGAAAGCAATCAACGTAACATTTCAACAAATTCAAAAATACGAAAAAGGTACTAACGGAGTAAGTTCAATTAGGTTATTACAATTATCAAATTACTTAAAGGTTCCAATAAATTATTTTTTTGAAGATTTTTCAGAATATTTAATTAATTTAGAAAAATCTCAAGAAGGTCATATGAATGTGAATTATAATTTTTTAACAAAATTATATTCTGAGTTAACAGCTGATCAAAAATTAAAATTTAATAAATCTTTACAGATTTCATCAGTTGGAATTACAAAAACTGGCTAAAATAAAATTTAGTTAAGACCCGTAAATAAATTTTATAATTTTTTAATTTAAATTTTTTAATCTGAAACTTTTTTGGCTCCTCGGGCAGGACTCGAACCTGCGACCAATTGATTAACAGTCAACTGCTCTACCAACTGAGCTACCGAGGAATGTAAAAAAGCAACTTACTTTTTTTTATAACTAAAACAAGATCTATTTTGGAGGCAACGCCCGGAATCGAACCGGGATACAAGGATTTGCAATCCTCTGCGTAACCATTCCGCCACGTTGCCATCTTATTTTTTGACTTATAGCTACAGATGCCTTTTTATATTAAATATTTTTCATTAGTCTATTAAATAACGATAGAAATTGATTATTGTTAATTTGGATTATTAAATTATAAACTTTAAAATCCATGAGTAACGATAAATATATACATTCTGATGTTGAAGATAGAATTTATTCTTATTGGGAAAAAAATGGTCTTTTTAAACCTAAAGAAAATTCTAAAAAATTTTCTATTGTAATACCTCCTCCAAATGTAACTGGCAGTCTTCATATGGGTCACGCTCTGAATAATTCAATTCAAGATTTATTGGTCCGATATCATCGTATGAATAATTATGAAACTTTATGGCAACCAGGAACTGATCATGCAGGAATTGCTACGCAGGCCTTAGTTGAGAAAAAACTTAGTGCAGAAAAAATTGATAAAAATGAAATTGGTAGAGAAAAATTCATTGAAAAAGTTTGGGAATGGAAAGATCAATACGGTGACATTATTATTAATCAATTAAAGAAACTTGGTTGTTCTTGTGATTGGTCCAGAAACGCCTTCACTATGGACGAAAATTTATCAAAATCAGTAATTAAAGTTTTTGTTGATCTATATAATAAAGGTTTAATTTATAAGGATAAAAAATTAGTAAATTGGGATACTGTTTTAAAAACAGCTATTTCAGATTTAGAAGTTGACCAAAGAGAAGTAAATTCAAAAATTTATTATATCAAATATCCAATTGATGGAACGGATCAATTTATAACAATTGCAACCACAAGACCTGAAACAATGTTGGGTGACACTGCTATAGCTGTTAATCCGAAAGATGATCGTTTTAAATCTTATGTTGATAAAACTGTTACAATCCCAATTGTTGGAAGAAAAATAAAAATTATAGAAGATGACTATGCCGATCCTGAACAAGGAACAGGTGCTTTAAAAATAACTCCAGCGCATGACTTTAATGATTATGATGTAGGTCAAAGAAATAATCTGGAAATTATAAATATTTTTACTGAAGCAGGAAAAATAAATGAAAACGCTCCAAAACATTACGTAGGTCTTGATCGCTCTGAAGCAAGAAAACAAATTTTAAAAGAGCTTAAAGAAAAAGAATTTTTTGTAAAAGAAGAGAATATTAAAAATAAAGTTCCTTACGGAGATAGATCCAATTCAATAATTGAACCTTTCCTAACAGAACAATGGTTTGCTGATGCAGGTAAATTATCAGTTAAAGCTAAAGAAGTTGTAAATTCAAAGAAAACAAATTTCTTTCCTGAGAATTGGTCAAAAACTTATTTTCAATGGATGAACAACATTGAACCTTGGTGTATTTCAAGACAACTTTGGTGGGGCCATCAAATACCTGCTTGGTATGGTCCTGATGATAAAATTTTTGTTGCTTACAATGAAGATGAAGCAAAACAATTAGCTAATAAACATTATGGTAAAGATGTAGAATTAAATAGAGATCCTGATGTTCTAGATACATGGTTTTCTTCTGGCCTTTGGCCATTTGCAACACTTGGATGGCCTGATGATAAAAAATTTGTTGAGAAGTTTTATCCAACATCGGTTTTAGTAACAGGCTTTGATATTATTTTCTTTTGGGTTGCAAGAATGATTATGTTTGGAACTGAATTTTTAAACAAAGAACCTTTTAAAGATATTTATGTTCATGCTTTAGTTAGAGATGAAAAAGGACAAAAAATGTCAAAATCAAAAGGAAATGTTATTGATCCCTTAGATCTAATTGAAAAATATAGTGCAGATGCTTTAAGATTTACGCTTCTATCAATGGCTTCACCAGGGACTGATGTCAAACTTTCTGAAGATAGAGTTAAAGGTTATAGAAACTTTTTAAATAAATTATGGAATGCTAATAATTTTTTAATTACCAATAAATGTGATTTTAAAAATACAGATCAAATTCCAGACTTAAAAGTTAATATTAATAAATGGATATATTCTGAGTTAGCAGAAACTACTAATAAAATAGTTAAAAACCTAGAAGATTATAGATTTGATGAAGCTGCAAAAAATGCTTATCAATTTACATGGCATTCTTATTGTGATTGGTACTTAGAGCTTTCTAAAACAATTCTTTTTTCAGAAGATGAAACTGCTAAAGAAGAGGTAAGAAGAGTTTCAGCTTACGTATTCAAGCAAATACTAGTATTACTTCATCCATTTATCCCGTTTGTTACTGAAGAAATATGGCTGAAAAATAAATTTGATAACAAGGGTAATGACTTTTTAATGTTTAAAAATTGGATATCTGAAAAATCTACCAAGGACTCAAATACAGACCAGGTAGAAAATATAATTAATATAATATCTGAGCTTAGATCTTTTAAAAATGAGCTAAATGTAAGCCCTGGTTCATTTATAGACATCTCAATTAACAATATTAACAAAGATCAAAAGCAATTTATTAGTTCAAATGAAATAATTCTTAAAAAGTTAGGTCGAATAAACAATATCTTTAATGATGATTTAGATAAACCAGCTGCGACAATGGTTGTATCAGGGGATCTATTTAAGATCTATTTTGATAAAGATGTTGATTTAAAGTTAATAAAAGAAAATTTAACTAGTAAACAAGAACGATTAGAACAAGAGATGCATAAGATATCTCAAAGACTAGAAAATAAAAGTTTTGTAGATAGGGCGCCAAAAGAGATTGTTGAACAAGAAAAAACTAATTATAATAATTTAAAGAACGATGTTGATAAGATATCGATAACAATAAAGGGTATATAATGGCAAAATTTAACAAGAAGAAACTTCCAAGCAGACATACATCATTAGGAGCAGATAGAGCTCCTCATAGATCATTTTATTATGCTATGGGTGAAACTGAAAAAGATGTAGCAAAACCCTTTATTGGTGTGGTTTCTACATGGAATGAGGCTGCTCCATGTAACATTGCTTTAATGAGACAGGCTCAATCTGTTAAAAAAGGTGTCAGATCAAATGGAGGGACCCCAAGAGAATTTTGTACCATCACTGTTACAGATGGAATTGCTATGGGCCATGAAGGAATGAAATCCTCTTTAATCTCAAGAGAAGTAATTGCAGACTCAGCAGAGCTTACAGTCAGAGGACACTGTTATGATGCATTAGTTGGTATTGCAGGATGTGATAAATCTTTACCAGGATTAATGATGTCGATGGTTAGATTAAATGTTCCAAGTGTATTTATTTATGGAGGTTCAATTCTTCCAGGAAGATACAAAGGTAAAGACGTAACAGTTGTTGATGTATTTGAAGCGGTAGGAAAACATTCATCAGGTAAAATGACAGCTGCAGAACTAAGAAAATTAGAATTAGTTGCTTGTCCTAGTGCAGGTGCTTGTGGGGGTCAATTTACTGCAAATACAATGGCGTGTGTATCTGAGGCTATTGGATTAGCATTACCGTATTCAGCTGGAACTCCAGCTCCTTATGAAGAAAGAGATAAGTATGCAAAAGAAAGCGGTAAAATGGTAATGCAACTTTTAAAAAAACAGATTAAGCCAAGAGATATTGTAACAAGAAAAGCTTTAGAAAATGCTGCAACAATAGTCGCTGCAACAGGTGGATCAACTAATGCAGGATTACATTTACCGGCAATTGCAAATGAAGCAGGAATAAAATTTGATTTAATGGATGTTGCTAAAATATTTAAAAGAACGCCTTATCTTGCTGATTTAAAACCAGGTGGAAAATACGTTGCAAAAGATATGTGGTTAGCAGGTGGTGTCCCAATGTTATTAAAAACTTTATATGAAGGTGGCTACATTCATGGTGATTGTATGACTGTTACTGGAAAAACAATGAAAGAAAATTTAAAAAATATTAAATTTAATCCTAAACAAAAAGTTATGAGATCTTACAAAGATCCATTATCACCAACAGGAGGTGTAGTTGGATTAAAAGGAAACTTAGCACCAGATGGTGCGATAGTAAAAGTTGCAGGATTAGCAAAATTACAATTTACTGGAAAAGCAAGATGCTTTGACAATGAAGAAAGTGCAATGAAAGCAGTTCAAAGCAAAAAGTATAATGATGGTGATGTAATTATAATTAGGTACGAAGGACCAGTTGGTGGTCCTGGCATGAGAGAAATGTTATCTACAACAGGTGCAATCTACGGACAAGGTAAAGGAGAGAAAGTAGCTCTTATCACTGATGGAAGGTTCTCTGGAGCCACCAGAGGCTTCTGTGTCGGTCATGTGGGCCCTGAGGCTGCCCTAGGAGGTCCTATAGGCCTTTTACGTAATGGAGATATCATTGATATCGATGCCAAAAAAGGAACTATCAATGTCAGACTTTCCAAAAAAGAATTAGCTTCGAGAAAAAGAAAATGGAGAGCTAGAAAATCTGATTTTGGATCTGGTACTTTATGGAAATATGCCCAAACCGTTGGTCCAGCGTTTTTAGGTGCACCAACACACCCAGGTAAGAAAAAAGAAGTTAAGGATTATTCAGAGATTTAATGAAAATTCTTCCAGTCATTTTATGTGGAGGTGCTGGAACTCGACTTTGGCCAAATTCTAAAAATCATCATGCAAAACAATTTATTGATTTTGGTAATTGGACTTTACTTGGAAAAACTTTAGAGAGAACAAAAGCATCTATTTATAATGCACCAATTATCAGCACTAATAAGAAATATTTAAAAGAGGTAAAAAAACATCTTAAAAAAAATAAGATTAAAAAATATAAAATTGTTTTAGAACCTGCAAAAAGAAATACAGCTCCTGCTATTTTAAGCACTGCTTTAATAAAAGATATTCCTAACAATCAATCGTTAATGTTTTTTACAGCAGACCATTTGATTGAAAAAATGAGCGTTTTTAATAAAGCCATTAACAAAAATAAGACAAAATTAACTGACCAAAATATTTTCATATTTGGAATTAAACCAACCTCACCATCAAGTGAATATGGATATTTTGTAACCAAAAAAATTAAAGGAAATATTAATAAAGTAACAAAATTCATAGAAAAACCTAAAGAAAGTAGAGCAAAACAAGTAATTAAACAAAAAGGTTATTGGAATTCAGGAATGTTTTTTCTTCGAAAAGATTCAATAATTAATAACTTTAAAAAATATAATCCAAGTATTTACAGAAATTGTTTAAATTCAGTTAATAAAGCAAAGTATAAAGCTAATACTTATTATTTAAATAAAGCTTCATTTGTAAAAGCCACTGCTAAATCTTTTGATTATGCAATTTTAGAAAAAACAAAAAAAATCAATGCAATTAAATTAGATATCCCTTGGTCAGATCTTGGTAGTTGGAAAGAAATATTAAAGATGTATGACAAAAATAAAAACAAATTAGTTAAGAAAAAAAATATTTTCCATCGTCCCTGGGGGAAATATACAAATTTATTCAATGGTAAAGAGTTCTTGATTAAAGAATTATTTGTTAAACCAAAAGGAATATTAAGTTTACAGAAACATCATCATAGAGCTGAACATTGGCTAGTTACACAAGGAAATCCCAAGATCACTTTAAATAAAGATAGTTTTATGAAAAAACCAAATGACCATCTATTTATACCACTACAATCAGTACATAGAATTCAAAACCCTGGAAAAAAACCTGTAAAAATAATGGAAGCTCAAATAGGATCAATACTTAAAGAAACAGATATAGTTAGATACCAAGATTTTTATGGACGTGTGAAATAGATTAAGCTGCTTTTAAAATATTAAATTTTCTTTCCGAAGACGAAACAACTATTTTTTTGTGCTCACCGAAATTATCACCATCAATTTGTACAGGTATGGAATTGCCCAGACCATCAAATTTAATTTCATTTACATGTATAGTAATCACAGATTTAGATTTATCCAAATTTCCATATACAGCTATTAAATAGATATAATAAAGTAATTTATATCTTTTTAGATCCTTAAAAATATAGGTAGTAAATTTTTTATCAAATATATGAGTGTCTGTAATTTTATGGTGTCCAGCATAGTATTTACTATTTGAGCATAGCACCCAATCAGCAAATATATCCTCTTTATCTATTGATACTTTAATTTTTTTATTATTCATCGATAAAAATTTTTGGAAACCTTTGATACCAAAAATAACTTTACCTAGAATTTTCTTTAAATAAGCGTCAATAGAATTAACAATTTGAGCGTCCCATCCAATGCCTGCCATTAAAATAAAATATTTATCATTAATTTTAACCAAACACGTTTTATCATAATTATCTGAAGTAAGCGTATTTGCTATATGTTTTACATTTTTAGTCATACCTAATTCTGCTTGCAAAATATTAGCTGTACCAGCTGGAATATATCCAATTGCAAAATTATCATGGAGTTTGAAATTATTTTTTATTAATTCATTAATTGCAAAAGAAACGGAACCATCTCCGCCAGCAACTATCAATCTATCGTAGTTATTCATCTCAAAGTTTTTTATTATTTCAGAGGCTTCAGACTCATTGGATGTTTCAAATAAATCAACTTTGTGGTGATTTGATATTTCATCAACTATTTTTTTGATAAATTTTGACTTTTTTCCACCTGCTGATTTCTTATTATATATAAGGCAAAATTTCATATTTAATAATTCTGTAACATAAACATGCAGTATTAAATTTATGATTCTACTTATAATAGAATCACTAATTTTAACAAGAAAATATGAAAACAAAAAAATCTTTAATAACTTACAAAAGCTTATTTATATCCGATGTTCATTTAGGCACTAAAGGATGTCAGGCTGACAAATTGCTAGAGTTTTTTAAATTTTCAAGGTCAGAAAATTTATACCTTGTAGGAGACATGATAGATGTCTGGGCTATGCAGAAAACGTTTTATTGGCCTCAACAGCACAATGACGTAATCCAAAAAATTTTAAGAAAAGCAAGGCACGGTACTAAAGTATTTTATATAATTGGAAATCACGACGAGATTTTTAGAAAATTTATACCAATGCATTTTGGAGATATCAATATAGTTAACAGAGTTATTCATGAGACACCACTTGGAAAAAAATATCTTGTAGTCCACGGTGATGCTTGGGATGGCGTAATGAAATATGCAAAATGGTTATCTAAGTTAGGGTCAATTGCATATGAACTCTTACTTAAATTAAATATTGTTATAAATTTTTTTAGAAAACTAAGAGGAAAAAGTTATTGGTCTCTAGCAAAATTTTTAAAATACAAAGTTAAAAATGCAGTTAAATATATAGGTGAATATGAAAAAACAGTATCGGATTATGCAAAAAGAAAAAAATTTGATGGCATAATTTGCGGTCATATTCATCATGCAGAAGACCAAAATTTTAATGGTGTAAATTATTTGAATTGTGGTGACTGGGTAGAATCTTGTACTGCACTAGCTGAAAAATATGATGGAACTTTTGAAATTATATATTGGGACAAGGTAAGAAACAATTTTGTTGCAGAGGATCAAGAAAAAGAAAAAGAAATTAGTAAATCAGATAAAATAGACGAATTAAAGAAAGCTTCTTAAGCGTGAAAATTCTAATCGTAACAGATGCATATTATCCACAAGTGAATGGTGTGGTTAGAACTTTGCATCAAACTGGAGAAATATTAAAATCCCAAGGTCACAACATAGAGTACATCACACCCCAACAATTTCTTACTGTTCCTATGCCAAAATATAATGAAATTAGATTATCATTAAATGTTTGGCCAAGAGTAAGTAATTTAATTAATGCGATAAAACCAGATGCAATACACATTGCAACCGAAGGTCCTTTAGGTTTTATGGCAAGAAGGCACTGTATTAAAAATGATTTAAAATTTACTACTAGCTTTCACACTAGATTTGATAAGTATATGAAACTTTACATGCCAATCGTACCTGCAAAATGGTCAGAGAAGTTTTTATGTAATTTTCATAATAAAGCTGAAAGGATTTTAGTCACAACAGAGTCAATGAGAGAAGAACTAATAGCATTAGGGGTTGATAATAATAAAATGGTTACTTGGACAAGGGGTGGTAATCATGGAGCTTTTAAAAACCCAGTTAAAAGAGATTTACCTTACAAAAGACCCATATGGATTTATGTCGGAAGAGTGGCTGTTGAAAAAAATATCAAGGCTTTTTTAGATTTAGATTTAGAAGGTACAAAAGTTATCATTGGTAAAGGACCAGATTTAAATAATTTAAAAAAGAAGTTCCCGAAAGATATTTTTTTAGGTGAGAAAACAAATGGAGAATTAGCATCTCATTTTGCTTCTTCTGACGTTTTTGTTTTTCCAAGCAAAACAGATACTTTTGGTATTGTTGTCCTTGAGTCATTAAATTGTGGTACACCAGTTGCCGCTTATCCTGTTCCAGGTCCCAAAGATATATTAGGAGGAAGTAACATAGATACCCTAGATAATGATCTTAAAGCCTCCGCACTTAAGGCGTTAAAGATTAATAGAGAAGATTGTTTAGAATTTGCTAAAAAATATAGCTGGGAAGAAACAGCTAAAATATTCTTCGAAAATATTTCACCAAACAATTAGTACAGACATTCTTAATTTCATTTGTTAAAACAGATAATGTTTTCTTTAGAATTGGTTTTAGTAATCATAATTTTAATATTATTATATTTTTTATTTAAAAAAAAAGTCAATCCCACCAATACAGCTACTATAGAAAACAAAATTGACAAAAAGGATTTAAGTAAAAGAGTTATTATTGAAGAATTAGAAGATCAATTTTTTGCATTGGATAAATATAATCAAATCAAATATTTAAATAAAAGTGCAAAAAGTAGATTTGGTGAAAATCTAATTGATAAAAATATATCTAGTGTAATAAGAGATACTAATCTTTTAGAGAAAATAGATGAGGCTATAAAAGATCAATCTACAAAATATGCAGATGTTGAGATTAATCTTCCTTCTTACCAATTATATAAAATTTATATTATTCCAGGACCCACATATTTATTTCCTGAAGAAAATTCAGTTGTATTATTTTTTAAAGATTTTACAGAAATTACAAAAGCTCAAAAATTTAAGACCGACTTTGTTGCAAATGTGAGTCATGAATTAAGAACTCCTTTAGTATCAATTAAAGGTTCTTTAGAAACTATATTAGGACCTGCTGCTGATGACTTTAAAGCTCAGAAAAAATTTATGAAAATTATGAATGATCAGGTTTCAAGAATGGAAAACCTAATTAATGACTTATTGATTTTGAGTAGAATAGAATTGGAGGAACACATCAAGCCTGATAAAATTGTGAATTTAAATGATATTTTTACTAATATTAAAAGTAACTTTCAATTAGTTTTAGATAAAAAAAAAATTAACTTAAATATTGAACTTATGGATCCCACTTTAGTTTATGGTGATGAAGAAAAGCTTCTAACTGTATTTTCTAATTTAATTGATAATTCAATAAAGTATTCTAGTGATGGAAAAAATATTTATATTAAAAGTCAAAATAGTGAAGGAAAGTTAATTAACAAAAATATTTTAATTAGTATTAAAGATGAAGGTATTGGAATACCTCAAGAGTTACTTCCAAGAATAACTGAAAGATTTTTTAGAGTTGATACAGAAAAAAGTAAAAAAGTTGGTGGAACAGGACTTGGTCTAGCAATTATGAAACATATTATATCTCAACATAGAGGAGATTATGAGATTCTAAGTAAACCTAACGATGGTACCGAAATTAAAATTTATCTTCCAACAAAATAATTTTTTTTAAAAAACTATTTAAAATTAGCTTTTATTTAGGGAAAATTTAACAAATTTTTTATTGATTCTCACTAACGTATAACTAGAATTTTATAATGATTAAAATATTTCAATATTTTTTAATTTCATTTCTTTTTATTTATTCAACAATTACAAATAGTAATTCATTAGATATCTCCACAATTTTAAGAAATCAGCAACTAACAGTATTTGATATTGGGGTTTTTAGATTACAAGAGGATTTAAAAAAAACTTATCCAGCTATAAAACAACATGCTGAAGTTGATAATGAAGAACTTTATTTAGATGTCGTGTCATCTTGGTGGAAAAATAGCGTGGATATGCTTGTATCTATTCCAATGGAAGAAGGGCTAGTTAAATCAACTTACATGTCAGATTCTTTTAGATGTAGGAATATATTTAATTCTGTAAGGGACCATCTTTTAAAAGATCAAAATTTGAGTAATTATAGGTATACTATGGCAACGAGTTACCTCACTTCTATATTCTCTACTCCATCTAATTGGCCAAAATGGAGATATGATCCAATGGTATTAGAGGAACTAGTAAATTTAGTTAGACTTGAAGTTACTTTATATCCAACTCCAGAACTTGCTTTTAGGGATAATTCTAGTCCAGTTTCTTGTAAAGGTGGCTTAGAAACTGAAACTAATGAGATAATTATCTCTATGAAATACAACTAAAAAGTTACCTTTTTAACAAAAATGTAACAAATCTGTAATACTAAAGATTCAATCCATTTGTACGAGTCGAAAATATTTAATTAATGAAAGGATTAAAGATAATGAAAAAACTAACTATAATTGTTGCATCTTTAGTTGCACTTACTATTGCAACTGTTGCACAAGCGAGAGATCAAATTAAAATAGTTGGTTCATCTACAGTATTCCCTTATGCAACTGTTGTTGCTGAAAGATTTGGTGGAACAGGATTTAAAACTCCTGTAATCGAGTCTACTGGTACTGGTGGTGGAGCTAAACTATTTTGTGCTGGTGTAGGTGAAAACCATCCAGATATAACAAATGCATCAAGAGCAATGAAAGATAAAGAGAAAGCTCTATGTAAAAAAAATGGTGTTAATGAAATCGTTGAAATCGTAATCGGTAATGACGGTATAACTTTAGCATACAGCTTAGATGCAAAACCAGTGAACTTTACTAAAGAGCAACTTTGGAAAGCATTGGCGAAACACTCTGTTGTTGACGGTAAATTAGTTGATAACATTTATACTTCATGGGATCAAATAGATCCGAGTTTACCAAAACAAAAAATTTCAGTTATGATTCCTCCAGGAACTTCTGGAACAAGAGATGCTTGGAATTCTTTGGTAATGAAAAAAGGTATGCCAAAAGAAGCTAAAGCGCTTTATAAAAAAGGTTTTGAAGCTGGAAACAAAAAATATAAAAAACCACAAAAACTTTACAGAGAAGATGGTGCTGCAATTGAGGTAGGTGAAAATGATAGTTTAATTATTCAAAAACTTACTCAAGATAAAGAAATGTTTGGTTTCTTTGGTTTCAGTTACTTCTTAGCTGCTAAAGATAAACTTCAAGCTGCAAGTATTGAGGGTGGTCAACCATCTTTAGAATCTATTCAAGATTACAGCTATGCAGTTGCAAGACCATTATTTTTCTACGTTAAAAAGGCTCACGTTGGTGTGATCCCTGGTTTACATGAATTTGTAAAAGAGTTCACTACAACTAAAGCGATAGGTAAAAATGGTTATTTAGCTGACATTGGTTTAGTACCGTTAGATAAAAAGTTGTACAGAACAACTAGAGATAACGCTAAAAACCTAATTGCAATGGCTGACTAATAAGTTTGGTTAACAAATAAAAAATAAGGGGTCTTTTTAGACCCCTTTTTTTATAGATAAGTGTAATGTCGTGATGAGGAGATTCTTTGAATTTAATATTATTTTTATTTATCGTTTTGTTAGGTTTCACAAGTTATTACTTTGGAAGAAAAAAAGCTTACACAATACAATCTACAAATAAAAGACTAACAGCGCTCCCACAATTCTATGGATACTATCTAGCTATATGGTGCGCTATTCCAGCATTTATTATTTATTCCTTATGGGCAATTTTCGAACCAACCATCGTAAAATTACTAATTTTAAGTGATTATGCAAATCAAGGTTATCTAGATGATGAACTAAATCTAATTTATGAAAAAACGAAAGCACTTTCCCGTGGCCAATTTACAGGAGAGGTTACATCTCTTATACAAACTTCTTCAGAAAAATATTTAAATCTTCGTTCAATAGCTCAAAGCTCAAAAGTTGTTATAGTTTTATGTATTATTATTGCCTCTGTAGCTTATGCGTACAAAAGAATCTCATCGAATAATCGAACGAGAGAACCAGTAGAAAAGTTTTTTAATGCTGTTTTATTTACTGCTTCTTTAGCTGCAATTTTAACTACTGTTGGAATTGTCTTTTCATTAATATTTCAAACAATAGATTTTTTTAAAGTAATCCCTTTGTTTGATTTTGTTTTTGGAACTCATTGGTATCCAGCAAAAGCTTTTGTAAGAGACTCATCAGAAGCATTGGATCCAACAATGTATTCAGATACTTTTGGCGCAGTTCCAATTTTTGCAGGTACTTTTTTTATAGCTTTCATTGCTATGTGTGTAGCTATACCGATTGGTCTTATGAGTGGAATATATTTGGCTGAATATGCATCATATAAAGTAAGACAGTATGCTAAACCGTTAATAGAAATTTTAGCTGGAATACCAACAGTGGTTTATGGTTTTTTTGCAGCTTTAACTGTTGGACCATTTTTAAAAGATATAGGAACTGCAATGGGGCTAGAAGTATCTGCTGAGAGTGCTCTTGCTGCTGGTGGAGTGATGGGGATTATGATTATTCCATTTATATCAAGTCTTAGTGACGATGTTATTACAAGTGTTCCTCAAAGTCTCAGAGATGGAAGTTATGCCATGGGTGCAACTAAATCAGAGACAATTAAAAAAGTTATTTTTCCTGCAGCCTTACCTGGAATTGTTGGATCAATATTATTAGGTGTTTCAAGAGCAATAGGTGAAACAATGATTGTAGTGATGGCATCTGGATTAGCTGCGAACTTAACTTTAAATCCACTAGAGTCTACTTCAACAATTACTGCACAAATTGTTGTCATTTTAATTGGTGACCAAGCATTCGGAGATCCAAAAACACAAGCTGCATTTGCTTTAGGAATGTCATTATTTATAGTGACTTTGTGTTTAAACATTGTTGCTTTAAGAGTAGTTAAAAAATATAGAGAAAAATATGAATAAAAATAAAGAAAAACTGTTAGCAAAAAGATATTCCTCAGAAAAAAGATTTCAGTTTTTAGGTAAAAGTGCAATTTTTATGGCACTTTTGTTTTTGGCAATTTTTATATTTAAAATTTTTTCAACTGGTTATACCGCTTTTCAAAAAACTTGGTTGATAGTACCTGTCAATTTTGATGCTGAAACTATGTATTTAGATGCTAATCCGTCCAAAGAAGATTTGGAAGAAGCTGATTATTTTGAAATATCACTCCAGTCAATGTTTAACTTAGATAAAAATGCAAATGAGAAACAACAAAATGAATTAAAAAAAATGGTTTCTTATTTCTTTGAAAGAGAAATTAAACAAGAGTTGATTAATGATCCAAGTTTACTGGGAAAAACAAAAGATGTTTATATCACTGCATCAGATGATTTGGACCAGGTATTTAAAGGAAATTATCCAAGAGACCTACCTGAAAACCAAAGAAGAGTTACCGATTATCAATTAAAAATTTTTGATCAACTTGTAGAACAAGGAAAAGTAGAGAGTAAATTTAATTTAAGTTTTTTTACTTATCCAGACTCTCGTGAAGCTGAGTTAGCTGGTATTGCAAGTTCATTTATGGGTTCTATATTTTCAATTTTAGTTTGTTTAGCTATTGCTTTTCCTGTGGCTGTTTTAGCAGCAATATACTTAGAAGAATTTGCCCCCAAAAATAGATTTACAGATTTTATCGAGGTAAATATTAATAATTTAGCAGCAGTACCATCTATTGTATTTGGTCTTTTAGGTTTGGGAATTTTATTAGCAGTGTTTCAATTACCAAGGTCAACACCTTTAGTTGGAGGAATAACTTTATCTTTGATGACTTTGCCAACGATTATTATTGCTTGTAGAGCGTCTTTAAAAGCAGTGCCACCAAGCATAAGAGAAGCAGCTTTAGCAATGGGGGCTAGCCGAATGCAAACTACAATGCATCATACTGTACCTTTGTCGATGCCAGGTACGCTGTCAGGAACTATTATTGGATTAGCTCAAGCATTGGGTGAAACAGCGCCATTGATTTTAATTGGTATGGTAGCTTTTGTAAACACTATCCCTGGCTCACCAATGGACCCTGCTGCAAGTCTGCCTGTTCAAATTTATATTTGGGCTGAAAGTGCTGAGAGGGGATTTGTTGAAAAAGTTTCAGCTTGTATAATGGTTTTACTTGGTTTTTTAATAGTTATGAATTTGTTCGCACAAATAATAAGACATAAATTTGAGAAAAAATGGAGTTAATATGATTAAGATAAGTGCAAAAAATGTTGATGTTTTTTATGGAAAAAAGCAAGCCTTGTTTAATATAAATTTAGACATTGAGGAAAATCAGGTAACAGCCTTAATTGGACCATCGGGATGTGGTAAATCTACTTTTTTAAGATGCTTGAATAGAATGAATGATGTAATTGACATATGCAAAGTTCAAGGAGAGATAGTTATAAACGATTTTAATATTAACGATAAAGGGTGTGACGTAGTAAGATTGCGAGAAAAAATTGGAATGGTTTTTCAAAAACCAAATCCATTTCCAAAAACATTATACGAAAATATTTCTTATGGTCCTACAATCCATGGGATGGCCCAATCAAAACAAGAAATGGATGAAATAGTTGAGACAAGTTTGAAAAAAGCTGCGCTCTGGGAAGAAGTAAAAGATAGACTTCATGAACCTGGAACAGGTTTGTCAGGTGGTCAACAACAACGGTTATGTATAGCAAGAGCTATTTCGGTACAACCGGAAGTAATCTTAATGGACGAGCCTTGTTCAGCATTAGACCCAATTGCAACAGCCCAAATTGAGGAGTTAATTGATGAATTAAAGAAAGAACATACAATAATTATAGTTACTCACTCTATGGCTCAAGCAGCAAGGGTCTCACAAAGAACAGGTTTTTTTCATTTAGGGGAATTGATAGAACATGGATCAACTGATAAAATATTTAAGAATCCAGATAATACAAAAACGCAAGATTATATAACAGGAAGGTTTGGCTAATGTCGGAAGCACCACACACCGTTAAATCATACGAGGAAGAGCTTAAAAATTTAAATAGCAATATTATTAAGATGGGTGGCTTTTGTGAAGAAGCTTTAGGTAAAGCTATTCAAGCTATAACAACGAGAAATAGTGATCATGCTGAAAGCGTTATTAAAGACGATGAAAAAATTGATAAATTTGAAACTTTAATAGAACAGCAAGTTGTAAACCTAATTGCTTTAAGACAACCTATGGCTATAGATTTGAGAGAAACAGTTACAGCACTAAAAATATCCTCTGATTTAGAAAGAATTGGTGATTTAGCCAAAAATATTTCGAAAAGAACTCTATTATTAAATGAATATTTACCAAAAAATCTAGTTGATGCTTTAGTGAGAGTTTCCTCAAATGTTCAAAAACAATTAAAATCTATTTTAGATGCTTATTTAGATAGATCTTCATCTATGGCTATGAATGTTTGGGAAAGTGATGAGAAAATAGATGATTTAACTAATCTTTGTATGCAAGAAGTAATTAAATATCTTAAAGAAAACGAAAAAAATTTGGATGATGGTACTCACTTATTGTTTGTTACTAAAAACATAGAGAGAATTGGCGATCATACAACAAACGTAGCAGAACAAGTATATTATTTAGTTACGGGTGAATATTTAGAAGGTGATAGACCTAAAGGAACAGAACCAATAGTAACTGGAGAAAAATAATAATGTCAGCACATGTTTTTATTGCTGAAGATGAAACACCAATAGTAACTTTATTAAAATACAATTTAGAAAAAGAAGGACATAAGGTTAGTTTTTCTGAAAATGGTGAGGAAGCACTTAAATTAATTAAAGATAAGCAACCTGATTTAATACTTTTGGATTGGATGCTGCCTGATCTTTCTGGAGTGGATCTTTGTAAAAATTTAAAAAAGGATAAAAAATTTAGTGATATACCAATAATAATGCTAACTGCTAAAGGTGAGGAAGCAGATAAAATTAAAGCATTTGACACAGGTGCAGACGATTATGTGACAAAACCGTTTAGTCAAAAAGAACTTAATGCTAGAATAAAATCTCTCCTAAGAAGGTCTAAACCTCAATCTTCAGTAGACGTTGTGGAATTTACTGATTTAAAAATAGATAGAGTAACAAAACGAGTCTATAGAAATAATATAGAAATATCCTTAGGACCAACTGAATTTAAATTATTAGATTTTTTTATTAAAAACCCCAAAAGAGTTTATTCACGAGAACAACTTTTAAATAATGTTTGGGGTGAAAATATCTATGTAGAGTCTCGAACAGTTGATGTTCATATAAGAAGATTGAGACAGGCTATAAATATAGAAAAAACTAAACCATTAATAAGAACTGTTAGATCGGCAGGTTATTCTTTAGAGTCTTGAAGATCTTTTGGTCTGATAAACTCTTTAATTAATCCATTATTTTTTATTTCTTTCCATTCAATTAAATCAAAATTAATTTTGGCAAAGGCAGAGGTTGGAAATTTATAATTTAGTAATTTAAAATGATTATTATTTTGGTTCTTTGTTAAGGATTTTACTAAATTTCTTACCGTAGGTTCATGGTTAATTAACAAAATAGATTTATATTTCTTTGGAATTGATTTAATTAATTCAATAATTCTATCTTCAGTTGCTAAATAAAGTTTCTTCGATGAAAAAATTTTTCTTGGTTTAGTGATTTTTTTTAAAAGTATGTTTAAAGTTTTTTTTGTTCTTTTTGCACTAGAAACTAATACATAATCAAATTTATAATTTTTTTTAACAAAAAATTCACAAATCAATTTAGCATTGTTCTTACCTCTTTTACTTAACGGTCTATCAAAATCGTCTAGACTGGGATCACTCCAACTGGATTTTGAGTGACGCATGACATATAAATGTAACATTATTTGTAATTATATGACTCCATTAAAAAAACAACAGAAACAAGAGTTAAAATCTAAATATATCAACAGAGAATTATCTTGGCTTAAATTTAATGATAGGGTGTTACTTGAAGCTCAAAATTTAGAAAATCCTCTTTATGAAAGAGTAAAATTTCTTTCTATTGCAGGCTCAAATTTAGATGAGTTTTTTATGGTTCGTGTTGCTGGATTACATAGCCAGATTAAACAAGAGGTTGAATCATTAAGTTCAGATGGATTAAACCCAGAAGAACAAATGAGTGAAGTTGTTAGAGAAACCAAAAATCTTCTTTTTAAACAGAATAGGATTTATAAAAATCTAATATCTGAATTAAAGAAAAACAATGTTATTCTGGTAAAACCAGAAGATCTTAGTAAAAATGAAAAGGTCAAATTGAAAAATATTTTTAGTGAGGAAATATATCCATTACTAACACCCTCAGCTATTGATCCTGCACATCCATTTCCGTTCATAGTAAATCAAGGCAGAGCAGTGGTTATGAAACTTAAAAAAAAAAATAAAAAAAGATTATTAAATTCAATTATCGTAATTCCAAAAGCTCTCTCTAGATTTATAGAGATAGATGGAGGAAAAAATTTCAAAAAATATGTAATTATTGACGATGTAATTAGTTTTTTTTCTTCTGAAATATTTCCAGATCACAATTTAGAAAGCAAAATGATATTTAGAGTTATAAGAGATAGTGACGTCGAAATACAAGAAGAGGCTGAAGATCTAATAAGATCATTTGAATTAGCACTCAAAAGAAGAAGAATTGGAGATATAGTCCGTCTAGAGGTCATCAAAAACAGTAATAAAGATTTAATTAAATTTATTACCAATAAGCTAGAAGTAAATTCAGAATATATATATGAAACTGAAGGACTTGTAGGTATTGAAGATATAGATCAAATATGTAAGTTAAAAAACTCTAAACTCAGATTTAAAAATTTTAATCCTCGAGAAGTAGAAAGATTAAAAGAATTTAATAATAATTTTTTTGATACTATAAAACAAAAAGATTTAGTTGTTCATCACCCCTTTGAAACATTTGATGCCGTAATTGAATTTTTAAATCAAGCCGCTTATGATAAAAAAGTTATTGCAATAAAACAAACCCTTTATAGAACAACTTTAGACTCACCCATAGTTAAAGCGCTTATCTCAGCTGCAGAAAATGGAAAAACGGTCACAGCTCTTATTGAAATTAAAGCGAGATTTGATGAAGAGGCCAATATTCAATTAGCTAGAAGTTTAGAAAAAGCTGGGGTTCAAATTGTTTACGGTTTTGCAAAGTATAAGACACACGCCAAGTCCTCTCTAGTACTTAGAAGAGAACAAGGTAAGATACAAACCTATTTTCATTTAGGGACCGGAAATTATCACCCAGTAAATGCAAAAATTTACACTGATTTATCTTTATTTAGTTCTGATAGAAAAATTGCTGCTGATGTGGAAAAATTTTTTAATTATGTTACAGGTTATGCGAAACCTAGAAATCTTAATAAAATTTCAATTTCACCAGTTAATCTAAGAAGCACTCTAAATGAATGTGTGGATATAGAAATTTCAAACGCTAAAAATGGAAAAAATGGTGAAATATGGGCAAAAATGAACTCTCTAGTTGATCCACTTATCATTGATAAATTTTATGAGGCGTCAAATGCAGGAGTTAAAATTTTTCTTTTTGTAAGAGGTGTATGCTGTTTGAGACCAGGGATAAAAGATAAATCTGAGAATATAGTTGTTAAAAGCATGATAGGAAGATTTCTTGAACACTCAAGAATATATTGTTTTGCAAATGGAGAATTGATGCCTAACAGAAATGCAAAAGTTTTTATTTCATCAGCTGATTTAATGCCTAGAAATTTGAATAGAAGAGTTGAACTTCTAGTACCAATTGAAAATTCAACAGTTCATGAACAAATATTAGATCAAATAATGTTAGCTAATTATTTAGACAACAAGCAAAGTTGGGAATTAGATCCAAATGGAAATTATAAAAAAATTAAATATAGTAAAGATGATTCTTTTTCAGCCCATGAATATTTTATGAATAATCCAAGTTTATCAGGTAGAGGTAAAGCAAAATTAAAAATTCGTCCAAAAAAACTTAATTTGAGATTAATTAAAAATGACACTTAAAGTTCTTAAAACAAATCCAAATTTAAAGTTGAAGCAAGCAAGGCTTGCAATAATTGATATAGGTTCAAATTCGATTAGAATGCTTATTTATGATGATTTTACCTCGTCTAGAGTCCCTTTTTTTAACGAAAAAGCTGTATGTGAACTAGGAAAAAATTTAGATAAATCTAGAAAATTACATCATTCTGGAAAAATATATGCACTCAAAGTACTTAAGAGATTTTCAGAAATTTTAAATGTATCAAAAATTACCAATTTAAAAATCATAGCAACTGCAGTTCTTAGGGAAGCTTCTGATGCCAGACTTTTCATTGAGGATGTTGAGAAATTATTTCAAAAAAAAATTGAAATTCTGAGTGGTGATCAAGAAGCAGAATGTGCAGCTGAGGGAGTAAAAATAGGATTTGAAAATGTTGATGGTCTTGTTGCTGATTTAGGTGGAGGTAGTTTAGAATTGGCTAGAGTTGAAAACAATTTAATTACTAATAAAACCTCACTACCTCTTGGTGTTTTAAGATTAATTAATAATCCAATTGTTAAAAAAAGAAATCTATCAAAATACATAAAAAAATTATTTGCTGAAGAAAAATGGTTATCTAAGAAAAAATTTAAAAACTTATATTTAGTTGGAGGCACGTGGAGAGCTTTATTTAAACTTCATTTATTCCAGAATGACCACCCTGTTCATATAATTCATCAATATTCAATTGATAATGAAAGATTAAAAAAATTTTTAGATAAAATTTCATCATTCAATAAGTCAAAATTAAAAACAGTTGAATATATTTCTAAATCTAGAACTCAATATTTGCCATATAGCTCAATAATTTTAAATGAAATAATGAATTTCACTAATCCTAAAAAAATCCTATGTTCTATAAGTGGTTTAAGAGAAGGGGCATTAGTTAAAGAACATTTTAAAGATTTAGAAAGTCCAGATATGTTTAATAAATCTCTTGAGCATATTGCAAAAAAAAGAGGTGACTTAGGGTTAACATTTAAAAAATATTATCATTTTATAAAGCCTGTTTTTGACGGTAATGAGTATTATAACCAAAAACTATTAAATTTAGCATGTGTGTTGAGCCATATGGATTGGGGACTAGGTGCTTTTCAAAAAGCAGAATTAGTTTTTCAAGAAACACTTAACACACCTTTACTTAAATTATCACATAAAGAAAGAATACAAATAGCATTGTCCTGTTACTGGAGATATTGCAGTATTAAATATAATCCCAAGATGGAATACTTAACTTTTTTAAATAATAATGAAATTTTTTCAAGTAAACAAGTGGGGGCTGCTTTGAGATTTGCTAACTCACTAACTTCAATTTCAACTATTTTTCTAGAAGAATTTAAACTTTATAAAAGAGGAAACGCACTTTTTTTAAAAATACCATCCCAACACCAAGAAATTATATCAAAACAAGTAACAAAAAAATTCAAAGCACTTGCTAGAGAATTATTTTTAGAGCCTCGTGTGCTTTACTCAAATAATTAAATATTAATTATTAATTGATGAAGTACTTGGCTCTACTTTATTCTTTGCTAATTTTCTTGCTTTTTTTTCTGCAACTTTTTTTTCAATAGCAGCAATTTTGATATTAATTTTTGATAATTTTTTTTCTTTAGTGGTTATTTTATTTTTAAATTTATCTATTGCTTTTAAAATTTTTAATTTTTTCTTCTCATTTTTTTTTAACTTTTTTTTCATTTTTAACCCTCCAAAATTATTAAAAAATTATTTAAACACACATTTTATGGCTTTAAAAGTAAATTCAACACAACTTATAAGTTAGTAGTTTTTTTGAAATAAATTTTTAATTTTATTTAAATATATCTTTAATACAAATGTCATGTTTTTCTGCGAAGTTTCTCCAAAGTCAAACCCCTGAAATACGCTCGATACTGTTATCGAGCGTATTTTTTTTTATAAAAGAAAAACATACCAATATGAGAGGCGTTGTTAAATTTACCATTCTTAATTAATTTAATTATTTGATGATCTGAAACTATATGTATTTTTATTCCTTTTTCTGGCTTTGAAATTTTAATAAGATTATTACAAAAAAAACCAGTAATTTTAGTGGTGAGTCGACCTGGTTCAGAATAAAACGAAGTAATTTTTCTCAATTTATTTCTTGATTTATATCCCGTTTCTTCAATTAATTCTTTTTTAGCAGATATTAAGGCTGTTTCATGTTTTTCAATGATACCAGATGGAAACTCAAAATTAATTTGATTTATAGGAACTTTTTTTTGTGAAACTAAAATATACTTGTTTTTAATTTTGGGTATTACAATTGAAAGGTTTGAAGTTTTTAAAAAATGATAAAATTCATTTTTTTTAAATTTTTTATTAATTAATTTAATATTGTTTGTTAGTCTTAAATTTTTCAATATTTTTCTAAGAATAATTTTTTTGCAATAAAAACAGCAATTAACATACCAATTAATTCTGCAAATATATAAAAAGGAGTGTTTAAATAGCTTATACCAGTAAATGATTCTGTGAATGTTCTTGCTATTGCTACAGCAGGATTTGCAAAAGATGTTGATGAAGTAAACCAATAACCAGCTGTAATATATAAGCCAACTGATGCAGCTACAGTAATTTTACCTGACTTCATAGATCCAAAAATTATGATTATTAGCCCTAATGTTGCGATAATTTCAGATACAAAAATATAAACACCATCTCTTGATTTCGTAGAGAGTTCAAAAATTTGATGTTCAAAAAAGAAATTAGCTAGACCAACACCAATTAAACAACCTAAGACCTGAGCAAAAATATAGAAGGGAAGAAGTTTTTTTTTAAGTTTACCTGTAATTGTCATTGCAATGCTCACAAATGGATTGAAATGAGCCCCAGATACATCTGCAAAAACGGTTATTAACACAAATAAACCCGCTCCAGTAGCGAGCGTGTTGGCAATTAGCATTACAGCTGTATCATTAGTTAAATTTTCAGCCATCAAACCAGAGCCGACAATAATCATAACCAGAAAACAACTACCAATAAGCTCTGCTAAAAAATAACGATTTTTATTTTTCACTTTTTACCCATGAATTAATTTTTTTATTTATTTCATTAAAAGTTTTTCGAATGATGATTTGTTTTTCTTCATCATTAAGATTTTTTAATTTTGAAACTGGATCATCAATATCCCAATGAATTATTTGGTTTTGTTTGGGCCAAATAGGACAAATTTCATTATTTGCGTTATTACAAACCGTAATCACATGATCCATTTTAATTTTATTATTTATATAAATTTCAAAATTCTCTGATTTATAATCATTAAGGTCATAATTTTTATTTTTTTCTAAGAATTTTTTGACATCTTCATTTATTTTACCTGAAGGTTTGCTACCTGCACTATAAGCTTTATATTTATCATTATATTCGTTATTTATTATACATTCCGCTATTATACTTCTAGCTGAGTTGCCTGTACAAACGAACAAGATATTTTTCATTAGAAAACAATTTTATAAATTCCAATTACAAACAATGGTATTTGTAATCCAAAGTTAGTTAATATTGCCTTATCTTTTGATATAAATCCTGCAATAGTCCAACCCACAACTCCTAAACCGTGGAAGTAAATATTGATAGGGTAGATATTTAAATTAGTTAACAATATTCCTGTTAAAACAAGAGCTGTACTAATCCATTTTAGATATTTTTTTATAAACATAATTATCCTTTCTTAATGTTTATGACTTTTATGTTAAAGATTTGTTAAAATTACTCTTTTAAATGAAATTTACTATGTACTTATGTATAAAATAGCCAACTACCAACAATAATAAGCCAGAGACGTAAATTATTGCAAAATTCATATTTAGAGATTTTGCAAAAAAGAACGGTAAGAAAAATAAATAGCTAGCAGGCACTGCTATAAAAATACTTTTTGTAAACATGATTGTCTTCTCTGTATCATTGTGCTCATAGTAAGAGAATAGGATTGCAATCAAGGATACCAAAGGTAAGGCTATAATAAATCCAGCTAGTTTTGGATTTTGACCAGCTAACCAGCTTGCAAAAGCAATTATAATGCCTGCACCAACAATTTTTAATAAAAAAAATAACATTAATAATCCTTACTCCAATTAATATAGAAATATGAAATAATATTAGCAACCTTTAAATGGATCTGTCATATTTTTAATCAAAGTAAAAATAAAGATATATGAAATTTGAAACTTTAAATTACTTTTTTAATGCATCTTCAAGATAATCTAATCTATCTTGACCCCAAAAAATCTCATTATTTAAGACGTAAGAAGGAGATCCAAATACGTCGTTATCAACTGCATCTTTTGAATTCTTTTGATACTCCAAGTTTACATCATCAGTTAAAGCTAAATTCTTCGTCTCTTCAAAATTTAAATTTAATTTTTCACAAATTTCCTGAAGTATAGTGTGATCTGAAATATCTTTATCCATCGACCACAAATATTTTAAACATTCATTTCCAAAATGAAGTTTATTTCCCATTTTATTTGAGGCTATTAAAAATTTTGCTGCTAAATGTGGATCTTTTGGTGGAAAAAACTTTGGCTGTTTAATAATTGGTAAACCTAATTTACTTGAAATTCTCTCCATTTCTAAAAGTCTGTACTTTTGTCTAGCTGGGTGTCTTTTGGGAACTGGCAATCCACCAGTATTTGGAAAAATTTCACCAACTAAATCGAGTGGTTTTTCTATAACCTCTAAATTATATTTGCTTACTATTTTTGTAAATCTATCAGTTCCCAGATAGGCAAAGGGAGACAAGATACTGAAATAATATTCAATTTTCATTTGTCTAGAGTTACCTTTTTTTCGCAGGCCGAAAAATATTAAATTATATTTATCGTATTGCTTTAATTAATATTCCTAAAGTGTTTAATATAGAAATATGAAGTAGTATTAGCAACCTTTAAATGATGCTGACATATTTTTAATCAAAGAAAAATATAAATCTTTACCTGGATTTAATGTTGCTCCTAATGGATCAACTACGCCAGTTTTTATATTCATATCTTTTGCTACAGCTTTAATTATATCAGGATTAAATTGTGGTTCTGAAAATACACACGCAACTTTATCGTGTTCGATTACTTCTCTAATTTCCGCTAATTGCTCAGCTCCAGGCATTACATCTGTATTAACTGTAAATGCACCTAATATATTTACACCGAATCTTTTTTCAAAATACTGATAAGCATCATGAAAGACTATAGATGCAACACTATTACTTAATTCAGATGAAACATCTTTAGTAAGTTTATCAATTTCTTTGTAACCTTTGCTTAAATTATCTCTATAAATTTTCTCATTTTTAGGATCATTTTCAATTAAGTGCTTAGACATTTCAAACAAAATTACCTTTGCATTAATTGGATCTAACCAAATGTGTGGATCAAATTCACCATGTGCATGTCCTTCATGATCGTCATGTCCTTCATGATCATCGTGATCATCATGACCATCTTTTTTAGCATGTGAGTCGTGGTCGTGATCATCGTGATCTTCTTTTTTACCATGATCGTCATGTCCATGATCGTCGTGATCATCCTTCTTAGCATGTGAGTCGTGGTCGTGATCATCGTGATCGTCTTTTTTACCATGATCATCATGTCCATGATCATCATGATCATCAAAAATATTTCTTTCTCTAAACTTTAAAATTTGAAGCCCTTTAACTTGCATTAATTCAATTTTTTCAGCTTTCTTAGCAATTGATCCTAATGGCTTTTCTAGGAAACTTTCTAAATCTTCTCCAACCCAAAAAATTAAATCAGCATTTTGTAACATCTTTGCATGAGATGGCTTCATTGCAAAGCCATGTGGAGACGCGTATCCATCTACAATTAAATCAGGTTTAGCCACTCCGTTCATAAGGTAACTAGCTAACGAATGTATTGGTTTAATTGAGGCAACTACTTTAATATCAGCATTGGCTGGTAGAAAAAAAGAAAATAAAGATAAAATGGATATGATTATTGGAAGTTTTTTTAGGTTTTTCATAAATATAGTATTAATTGGTTGTTATAATATAACGCTATGTAATAATATAACATATACAAGTCAAGGGTAAAATGAATTCTAATAATAATATTTTAGTTAAATTAAATAATGCTGGTTTTCGCCAAAGCGAAAAATGGTTAGTCGAGGGTGTTTCTCTTACGGTTGAAAAAGGTAAAATTGTAACTCTCATTGGTCCAAATGGTTCTGGTAAAAGTACTACTGCTAAAATTGCTTTAGGAATTTATAAAAATATTGAGGGCTCTGTTGAGAAATATACAACTAAAGTTGGTTATGTTCCTCAAAAAATTTCAATTGATTGGACTTTACCCATAAGAGTTTATGATTTTATGCTTTTAACAGAAACTATAGAAGATAGTTCTATTGATGAGGCATTATCATTAACAGGGGTAATTCATCTTAAAAATAAAAATTTAGGAAGTTTATCTGGTGGAGAATTTCAAAGAGTTTTGATTGCAAGAGCAATTTCTAAAAAACCAGAATTATTAGTGTTAGATGAACCAGTACAAGGAGTTGATTATACAGGTGAAATTGCTTTGTACGAATTAATTAAAAAAATATCTGATACTTTGAATTGTGGAATATTATTAATCTCTCATGATCTGCATATGGTAATGACTGCAACGGACCATGTAGTTTGTTTAAATGGCCATGTTTGTTGTTCTGGTTCACCCTTAGATGTAGCAAAAAATAATGAATATAAAGCTTTATTTGGTGAAAAAGCTTCTCAAATTTTAACAACATACGAGCATACACACGATCATGTTCATTCTGATGAAGGGGAAATAAAGAAAAATTAAATGTTTGATGATTTTTTTATAAGAGCACTAGTTGCAGGTATTGGAATTGCATTTGTAACTGGTCCACTTGGATGTTTTGTAGTATGGAGAAGATTGTCTTATTTTGGAGATACTCTTGCTCACTCAGCTCTACTTGGAGTTACAATGGCTTATACATTTGATTTAAACATTGCTATTTCAGTATTTTTAATTTCATCAGTTATTGCACTAATATTAATTCAACTTCAGAAAAAAACTAATCTTCCTGGTGATGCATTGTTAGGTCTTTTAGCACATTCATCATTAGCCGTTGGATTAGTAGTTATTGGTTTCTTAACATTTATAAGATTTGACATAATGGGTTTATTATTTGGTGATATATTAGCAGTAACTACCGATGACTTACTTGTAATCTGGACAGGTGGAGCATTAATTTTAATAGTACTTAAAATAATTTGGAAACCTTTACTCGCATCAACTGTTAATTATGAATTAGCTGAGGCAGAGGGATTAAACCCCGATAGAGCAAAAGCTATTTTTACAATATTAATGGCAGCGGTCATTGCTATTTCTATCAAAATGGTCGGATTATTATTGATTACAGGAATGTTAATTATCCCTGCTGCAATGGCTAGAAATATCTCTGATAGTCCTCAGAAAATGGTTCTATTCTCGATAATTGGTGGCTTATTATCAGTTATCTTAGGACTATACTCTTCATTAGAATTTAATACATCTTCTGGACCCTCAATTATTGCCGCGGCGTTGATATTGTTCATATTATCTTTGTTTAAAATTAAACAATCGATTAAATTAAAAAACTAAGTGGAAATTTAAAAATGGAAAAACAACACAATCTTTCAAAAAACCAAAAAATTATTTTTGATTTAATTGACAAATCTCCTGAACCATTAAAAGCATATTCAATTCTTTTTAATGTACAGAAAAAAGGTATTAATGCACCTCTTCAAGTTTATAGAGCATTAGATAAATTAGTTGAAATAGGTAAAATCCACAAAATTGAAAGTAGAAATGCTTTCATCGCATGTCAGAATTCTAGTTGTCAAATTTCTAAGGCTACAGCATTTTCAATATGTGAAAGCTGTGAAAAAGTTTCTGAAATAAGTAATACTAAACTGTCAAAATATTTATCAAACTTTGCTGATGAAGCAGGGATGAAATACAGTAAATATAATTTAGAATTTTTTGGTTTATGTAAGAAATGTAAATCAAAATAATGAACACTGTTTCATTAACCCTAGACGAAATTAATAATTTAGCAAAAAAAACTCTCTTAGCAAATGGATGTGATGATGATACTGCATCAATCCTTTCAGAATTAATTACAAATGCAGAAAGAGATGGTTCACTTTCTCATGGTTTATTTAGATTGCCGGCTTATGTTTCAGGATTAAAAAGCGGAAAAATAAATGGCAAAGGAAAACCTGAGATTAAAAAAATTTCACCATCTGTAATTAAAGTTGCAGGAAATAATTGTTTAGCTCCTGTGGTATTAAATAAAAGTTTACCAGAATTAAGTAAAGCTGCTAAAGAAAATGGTGTTGCTGTCTTAGCAATAAATAATTCACATCATATGGCTGCTATGTGGCCTGAAACCGAAAAATTAGCTGAAGATGGTTTAGTAGCTTTTGCATGTACTTCATATAAGCCTGCTGTTGCACCTGCTGGTGCAATTAAACCTTTTTTTGGAACAAATCCAATTTCATTTGCATGGCCCAGACCTGGTAAGACACCTGTAGTTTATGATATGGCAACCGCTTCAATGGCTTTGGGGGAAGTACAAGTTGCTAAAAGAGAAGGGCACAAAGTTCCACTAGGAACAGGACTTACAAAGGATGGTAAAGAAACTACTGATCCAGGACAAATAGCCGATGGTGGCGTGCTGCTTCCTTTCGGTGGCTATAAAGGTTCTGCAATTGCTATGATGGTAGAATTATTAGCTGGTGCATTAGTTGGTGATAATTTTAGTTTTGAAACAGCTGCCAAAGATAACAATGATGGTGGTCCGCCGAGTGGTGGTGAATTTATTTTAGCAATTAGTCCAGATAAAACATCAGGATCAGACTGGCAAAAACATGCAGATGGATTCTTTGATAAAATGAAGTCTATGGGAGAAGTAAGACTTCCAGGTGAAAGACGACATAAAAACAGATTAGACAAAGGCCCAAGAAATATTAACGAGGAATTGGTTAATAAAATTAAATCTTTAAGCTAAGTTAATCTCAATTGGAGTGTGATCCGATGGTTTTTCTCGTCCACGAGGATCTTTATTTATGTTGATACCTTTAATATTATCAATTATTGAGCTTGATACTAAAAAGTGATCAATTCTCATTCCATTATTTTTTTGCCATGCACCTCTCATATAATCCCAAAAGGTATAGCCTTCTTTGTCTTCATTAAAATGTCGGTAAACATCACTAAATCCAAGATTTAACATTTCTCTAAATTTTTTTCTAATTTCAAGCCGATACAAAGCATCATCTTCAAAACTTTTAACATTATAAACATCCTCTGCAGCAGGAATAACATTAAAATCACCAGCAAGAATTATGTTAGAATTTTTCTTTGACAATGATTTTAATTGTTTAATTAATTGATCCATCCAATTTTTTTTATAATCGTATTTTTCTGTATCGACAGGATTTCCATTTGGAGTATAAATATTTATTAATTGAATAGTTTTTTTCTTATATTCAACTTCAGCAGAAATAATTCTAGATTGCTTTAATTTGTCTTTGATTAAATCTGTTTTAATATTAGTTAATTTTTTTTTTGAAATAATTGCTACTCCGTTATAGCTTTTTTGACCAAACACATGACTTTCATAATCCATTGAGGAAAAATCATCATAAGGGAAATTAATATCCTCAGTTTTTATCTCCTGCATCATTAAAATATCAGGTTTATATTTTAGTAGATAGCTTTTGATATTTTCTATCCTTGCTCTAACAGAATTAACATTCCACGATGAAATGAGCATTAAAGAGAGAATGAAACTCCACACCCACAAGAAGATTTTGTTTGAGGGTTGGAAATTTTAAAAGACTCACCAATTAATTCAGATACATAATCAACTTCAGATCCTTTTAATAAGTCAGCAGATGCCTTATCAATTAAAATATTTTGATAATTAAGATCGTCAGCTTGCTTTGATTTATCAAAAGTAAACTCATATTGAAAACCAGAACAACCACCACCCTTAATAGCGATTCTAAAAAAAGAACCTTCGTCTTTTTTAGACAATAAATTTTCTATTTGTTTTAACGCTTTATCCGTAAATTTAATTTCTTTAATCATGACTGAACACTGATATTACTAATATAATACTTAATTATTTAAATTAAAGGATGAAAAAAGACACTTTGTTGGGCGTATTTAAAAGTAAAGGTAGACTTAATAAAGAAGCTAACTCTAAGTATCGATCACCTTTTCAAAGAGACAGAGACAGAATTATCCATAGTGCATCGTTTCGAAGACTAAAGCATAAAACGCAAGTTTTTGTAAACACTGAGGGTGATCATTTTAGAACCAGAATAACTCATTCAATTGAAGTCGCGCAAATCGCAAGGTCGATCTCAAAATATTTAGACCTAAATGAGGATCTAGCAGAAACGTTAAGTCTAGCTCATGATTTAGGTCATACACCGTTTGGACATGCTGGAGAGGATGCCTTACATGAATGTATGGATAATCATGGTGGTTTTGATCATAATCTACAAACTTTGAGAATTGTTATGTTTTTAGAAAATAAATATTTAAAATTTAAAGGTTTAAATCTTACAATTGAAACTTTAGAGGGTCTTTTAAAACATAATGGACCAGTTAATGAATTGACTACTATAAATAAACTTATTGGATCAAAAGTTTTTAAAAATAAAATAAAATTTAATACTTTTCCCTCATTAGAAGCGCAAATTTCATCTATTTCAGACGATATAGCTTATAATAATCATGATATTCAAGATGGAATTAAAGCAAATCTTTTTAAGTTAGAAGAGCTATGTGAGATTAATTTTCTTAAAAATATTTATGTAAATTATAAGAAAAAGATAAATAATAAAAATTATAAAATAGCAATTAATCAAATAGTAAGAGACTCAATTGATCTAATGATAAAAGATTTAATCACTAATACACAAAAAAATATAAATAGATTAAAAATAAAATCTTTTAAAGATATTGCAAAATCAAAAGAATTAATAGTTTGTTTCTCTAAAAATATTCAAAGTTCAGAAAAAGAAATTAAATCATTTTTAAGATCTAACATGTATGATAATAAATCTGTTTTAAGAAAAAATCAAAGAGGTAAAAAAATTATAAAAAAATTATTCAAGATAATTCAATCTTCACCTAGAAAATTTCTTACAAAAGAACAATTGACTAAAGATAAATATAGAGCTATCTCAGACTTTATTTCTGGTATGACTGATCGTTATGCTATCAACCTTTATAATGCAAATAAATGAACATTTTTGAAATTTATCTAGAAAAAATCAAATCTATAATTAGTGAACTTCAAAAACATAATAAAATAATTGTTCCTGATAATTTTAATGGAATAAATGCTGAAATACCTCCACTAAAATTTAATTGCGACATCTCAACAAATGTTGCAATGGTTTTATCTAAAATTAATAATAAACCACCTCTTGAACTGGCGGAACAACTTGCACCTATAATAAAAGATAAAGATAAATTAATTGAAACAATATCTATTGCTAAGCCTGGTTTTATTAACATAAAGTTTA
Organism: uncultured Pelagibacteraceae bacterium; assembly: GCA_902583635.1. Classification (GTDB taxonomy): domain Bacteria; phylum Pseudomonadota; class Alphaproteobacteria; order Pelagibacterales; family Pelagibacteraceae; genus Pelagibacter. The sequence goes on from CACHWJ010000002.1 coordinate 78,375, forward strand.
AGAAATCTTTCTGGGCAAATTTTACTAAAGAAATTAGTGAAAATTTTGAAACTTTTGGAATAAATCAAAAAGAAAAAAAGAACAATTATCTTGTGGAATTTGTGTCTGCTAACCCATCAGGACCATTACACGTAGGACATTGTCGTGGTGCAATACTTGGCGATGTAATTTCAAACCTTTTAATCTTTAATAATCACAAAGTTACTAAAGAATACTATGTAAATGACTATGGTAATCAAATTATTAATTTTACTAAATCAGTATATTTTCGAATACGTGAAATAACTCATAATGAAACTTTTCCATTTGATAATGATGATTTATATCCTGGTGATTATTTAATAGATTTTGCAAAAAATATATCCTCTAACTCTAATTTAAATTTTGATAATTATGATGAAATTAGTGAGAAATTAACGGAATTATCAATTGAACAAGCATTAATGCTAATTAAAAACAATCTTAATAGTCTTGGCATAAAGCATGACAATTTTGTAAGTGAAAAAAAAATTGTTTCAGACAAAGAAGTTGAAAATGTTGTTAAATTTTTAGAAAAAAATAAGTTTGTTTATAAAGGTAAAATCAAAGCACCAGAAGGCGAGAACAATAATAATTGGGTAGAACGTGAGCAATTGTTGTTTAAGTCAACAGATTTTGGTGATGATAAAGATCGTGCTCTCCAAAAATCAGATGGATCATGGACATATTTTGCAAGTGATGTTGCTTATCATAAAAACAAAGTTGATAGAAAATTTGATTATCTGATTAATATACTAGGCGCGGATCATGCTGGATACATAAAAAGAATTTCATCATCAGTCGAAGCCCTTTCAGGAGAGAAAGATAAATTAATTTGTAAAATAAGTCAGTTAGTAAAACTTATAAAAGACAATAAACCTTTTAAAATGTCTAAAAGAAAAGGAGACTATATTACTGTTGATGATCTTATACAAGAAGTTGGCAAAGACGCTACTCGATTTATTATGCTGAACAGAAGCAGTGATGCAGAACTCGATTTTGATTTTGATGCAGTAAAAGAAAAGTCAAAAGATAATCCATTATATTATGTACAATATTGTTATGCACGAATTTCATCTGTTTTCAGACACATTAATAAAGATTTAAATAAAAAAATTGAAACTAATAATTTTAATTTTGAATATTCTGAAGATGAAATTAAAATTTTAAAAAAATTGTCTGAATGGCCAAAATGTATTGATATATCAAGTACAAAACTTGAGCCACATAGAATTCCTGTTTATCTATATGAGTTAGCCTCAGAATTTCACTCATATTGGAACCTTGGAAAACAACAACCAGATAAACGTTTTATAAATGAACAAAAAGAAGTTCCGTTAGATAAGTTAGTATTCTTAAAAGTTATTTCTAATGTAATTAAATCTGGAATGGATATTGTTGGTGTTGATACTCCGTCTAAAATGTAATGTTAAAAGAAATCAAATATTTAATTTTTATAATAGTTATCTCAGTATTTATTTTTTTTACTGGCAGATACTATTTTTCTGATGAAAATTTAAAAAATTCTTATCGTTCCTTTAAAAATAATGACGAGAAAATAAAACTGTATTCTGAGAATTTACCTGTATTAGAAAATGATACCCAAGACATCATTGAGTATGTAAAACAAACCAATAAAGATAAGAAAAAAAAGTTTAATTTCTGGAAACTTCTAGAAAATGATAAGTAAAAGAAAAGCATTTATTACCGGTATTAAATCACTAAAATTAACAACTAGTGAAGTAAAATTTTTAAAAGAACAAAAACCCTGGGGAATAATATTATTTTCAAGAAATATTAAATCTATAAACCAGACTAAATTATTAACTCATAGTATCAGAAAACTATTCAAAGATCCCCACTATCCTATTTTGATTGATCAAGAAGGAGGAAGAGTGAACAGGTTAAAAAATATTATAACCTTTGATAATTTGACAGGCGAATATTTTGGAAAATTATATGTCCAAGATAAAAGAAAATTTAATATTATTTATAGATTATTTATTGATAAATCTTCATATCTTCTAAAACAAATAGGTGTAAATATTAATACACTACCTGTATTGGATCTTAGAATTAAGGGATCGAGTAATATTATTGGTGATAGATCATTCTCAGAAAATAAGAAAATTGTTTCAAAGGTAGGTAATATTTGTATTGATTTATTTAATCAAAACTCAATAGGCACGGTAATCAAGCACATCCCAGGTCATGGACTTGCAAAGGTAGACAGTCATAATTTTACACCAGTTGTAGATAAAAGCATTAATTACCTTTGTAAAAATGATTTCTTTCCTTTTAAAAATAAAGATAGTTTATTCGCCATGACTGCCCATATTATTTATAAAAAAATTGATCCACTTAACACTGCAACCCATTCTAAAAAAATTATAAATATTATTCGAAAAAAAATAGGATTTAAAAATGTTTTGATTTCTGATGACTTATCGATGAAGAGTTTAAAATATGACTTAATTACTAATACAATTAAAAGTTTTGAAGCAGGATGCAACCTAGCCTTACATTGTAACGGTAATTTCAACGAAATGAAGGTTGTTGCTGAAAATTCACCATTAGTAAATAATTTTATTATCAAAAAAACATCACTATTTTATAAGAATTTAAGTTAATATCTCGTTATGTCTGTGTCTGATTCTGCTTTGTTTAATGTTGATATAAATAACTATAACGGTCCATTAGATGTTCTTTTAGATTTAGCGAAAGCTCAAAAAGTTGATCTTGAGGAGATCTCAATAACAAAGCTAGCAGATCAATTTCATGAATACATAACAAAAGAAAAAGACTTAAATTTAGAAATAGCCTCGGAGTATTTATTAATGGCAACATGGCTTGCTTATTTAAAATCTAAGTTATTACTACCAGGAACCCCAGAGGAAGAATTTAAAGTTCAAGAAGTGGCAGAAAAATTAAAGTTACAACTAAAAAAATTGGAACTTATTCGTTTACTTTCTGAACAAATGCTTAAAAGAAAAAGGTTAGGTCGTGAAATAAGAACAAGAGGGATGAAGGGAAATATCAGATCTATTTATAGTACTGAATATAATTTAAGCTTATTTGAACTTTTAAAAACCTATTCAACTATTATTATGACTAAAGATTTTCAAAGAATGAACATTCCAAAATTGCCAGTATTTACAACAGAAGATGGAATTAAAACTATTAAAGATTTTTTTGGAAAACTAGCTGACTGGAAAAAACTTGATGATTTAATCCCTGCAAATTTTAAATCTGGTTCAAGATACAAAAGAACTGGTAAAGCAGGAATCTTTGCTGGGTCCCTTGAGCTTGCTAAAGAAGGCGATCTTTCTATTAAACAAGAAAAACTATTTGATGATATTTATGTAAAGGAAGTAAGTGATTAAAAAACAAAAAATTAATAAAGATAATGTAGTCAAGTTTCCCTCAAAATTAACCGAAATTGAGAAAGAAATAGAGGGTGTAATTTTTGCTGCTGCTGAACCACTTGATATCGATACTATTGAAAGCAAACTTTCAAAAAAATTAAATGTTTCAAAATCATTAGAGAAATTACAACAAGATTACTCAAATCGAGGAATAAATTTAGTATGCATTAAAGACAAATGGTCTTTTAGAACATCTCCGAAATTAGCAAACCTTATGTCTCAAGAAAAAACTGTTGAAAAAAAATTATCAAGAGCAGCAGTCGAAACTTTAGCCATAATTGTTTATCACCAACCAGTAACAAGAGCTGAAATTGAGGAGATAAGAGGTGTAGCTTTTGGAACAAATACACTTGATATTTTAATGGAGCTAAATTGGGTTAAACCTGGGGGAAGAAAAGATGTACCTGGTAGACCTATTCAATATGTAACTACAGATGATTTTTTAAGTCATTTTAATATCCAAAAACTATCAGATCTTCCAAATATCGATGAATTAGGTGCAGCAGGTATGATTGATAGCTCAAGTGTTGATAGCGCTATTTTTGGAACAGGTAAGTTTTATAAAGAAAAGCAGGAAGAAAAAAAAGAAGATATTTATTCTAATATTGATGAGATGCTGAATAGCACTCTTGATAGTGAAGAGAAAGAGTAACAAAAAAGTAACTTTTAAATTTATAATAAAAAGGTTATAAGTTTCTATGAGTATAGGAATTTGGCAAATAGCAGTTGTTGTAATATTGGTAGTCTTATTATTTGGACGAGGTAAAATCTCTAGTTTGATGGGAGATGTTGCCAAAGGTATTAAAAGCTTTAAAAAAGGTATGGCGTCAGATGTAACTGACGATACGGAGCCAAAAAATATTTCCGACGAAAATAAAGACTCTAACAACAAAGAATAACTCACATGCCTACTATTGGTTGGTTTGAGATATTGATAGTTGTTGCTATCGCTATAGTTGTTCTTGGTCCCAAAGATTTTCCAGTGATGTTAAAAAAAGCAGGTTCATGGATTGGCACCGCAAAAAGATATGTCAGTAATATTCAAAACGAGGTTTCTAATTTAGAAATTGATGATGAAAAAATTAATGACGAATTAAAAAAAGAAACAAAAAAAGATGAATAATGATGAAAAAGATAGTGGCTTTGTTAGTCATTTAACTGAATTAAGAAAAAGACTTATACATAGTTTTATTTTTTTATTTATATTTTTTATTTTCTGCTATTTTTTTGCTGAATATATTTACGGTTTTCTAGTAGACCCATTTGCACAAGCTGTAAAAGATGACGGTTCAGATAGAAGATTAATATTTACAGCACTTCAAGAGACCTTTTTAACTTATTTAAAAGTATCTTTTTTTACAGCATTTTTTGTAACCTGCCCGTTTATATTAATGCAAATATGGAAGTTTATTGCACCAGGCTTATATAAGCATGAAAAAATCGCAATTTTACCTTACTTAATACTTACCCCAATACTTTTTTTTCTAGGAGGTATGTTGGTTTACTATTTGATTATGCCACTAGCAATTAAGTTCTTTTTATCTTTTGAGAGCACTGGTTTATCAACAAGTTTGCCAATTCAATTAGAAGCAAAAGTAAATGAATACTTGTCTTTAGTTATGAAATTAATTTTTGCTTTTGGAATTAGTTTTCAATTACCTGTTGTGTTAAGTCTTTTGGCAAGAATAGGTGTTGTAGATAGCCAGTTTTTAAAAGATAGAAGAAAGTATGTTGTGGTAATAATTTTTGCTGCTGCTGCTTTGTTAACTCCTCCTGACCCAATTACACAAATAGGATTAGCAATACCGTTGTTAATTTTATATGAATTATCAATATTTTCAGTAAAATTTATAGAAAACAAAAATTTAGAAAAAACTGATGCATAATTTAAAGGAAATTAGAAAAGATTTCCCTAGTTTTGAAAAAGCCCTAAAAAAAAGATCTATTAAAATTGATTTTAAAAAATTGCAAGATTTAGATGAGGAAAATAGAAATTTAATTCAAAAAAAAGAAGCTATCGAAAAAGAAAAAAAAAATATTTCAAAATCTAAAGACAAAACTTTATTTGAAAAATCTAAAGAGCTTACATTAGAATTAGATAAAATAACGGATTTACAAAAAAAAATAAAAACAGAGTTAGATAGTTTATTATCTAATATACCCAATATTCCTCACGTTGATGTCCCTAGTGGTAAAGATGAAAATGATAATGTAGAGGTATTAAAATCAGGAAATATACCAAAATTTGATTTTAAACCTAAATCTCATTATGAGCTTGGTGAAAATCTTGGAATGCTAGATTTTGACTTAGCGACCAAAACAACTGGATCTAGATTTGTTTTTGTAAAAAACCATTTAGCTTTACTAGAACGAGCCTTATCTAACTTTATGTTGGATACTCATATAAATATAAATGGTTATCAAGAAATATCACCACCTTTAATTGCATCAGATAATACAATGTATGGAACTGGACAGTTACCCAAATTTGAAAATGATCAGTTTGAAATTAAATTTGACGAAGGATCAGATAGAAAGTTTTTAATTCCCACAGCTGAAGTAATTTTAACCAACATTGTGAAAGACAAAATAGTTGATCAAAATCATTTGCCGATGAGATTTGTAGCATCAACACCTTGCTTTAGAAAAGAAGCAGGCAGTTATGGTAAAGATACAAAAGGTATGATCAGACAGCATCAGTTCTATAAAGTTGAACTTGTAAGCATTGTTGAAAAAGAAAATTGTTTAGATGAGTTAGAAAGAATGACAAATTGTGCGACCGATATTCTTGATAAATTAGAACTGCCTTACAGGAAAGTTATTTTATGTTCTGGAGATATGGGTTTCAGTGCTGAGAAAACTTATGATATTGAAGTTTGGTTACCATCAGAAAATAAGTATCGTGAAATTTCATCATGTTCATCTTGTTCAACTTTCCAGGCCCAAAGAATGAAAACTAGGTATAAAAACAAAAATAAAGAAACTGTCTTTGTTGGAACTTTAAATGGAAGTGGTCTTGCTGTAGGGAGGACTTTAATAGCCGTATTAGAAAATTATCAGCAAAAAGATGGATCGATTGTTGTTCCTAAAGTTCTAAGAGAATATATGAATAATTTAGAATTAATTTCACAGAAATAAAGTTGTTTTAGAGATATAGATAGTATAAATATTCACAATATTTAAAAGGAGAATTATGGAAGGTTCAGGAATAGGACAATTTATACCGTTAATTTTAATCTTTGTTATTTTTTATTTTTTCTTAATTAGACCTCAACAAAAAAAAGTAAAAGAACATAAGGCTATGGTTGAAAACCTTAAAAGAGGTGACAAAGTTATTACTTCAGGTGGTATCACAGGAACAGTTGAGCGACTTATAGATAATGACAAAGTTGAAGTAGAAATAGCTGAAAATATTAAAGTTGAAGTTGTAAAAGCTACTGGTATTCAAAGTCTTCAAACTACTCAAGAAGTTAAGAAATAAATAATTTTAGATAAGTGCTTTATTTTTCTAAGTTAAGAATTGTTTTTATAACTATTTTTTCTTTATTATTTGTTTTAATCGCTTCATCTAATTTGTTTAAGTTTGATGATAGTTTTTTTGATAAAAAAATTAATTTAGGCCTAGATCTTCAGGGTGGGTCTTACTTATTACTTGAAATTGATAACGAGCCCGTAATAGAACAAAAATTACAAAATCTAACAACTACAATTAGAAATTTTTTCAAAGACAAAGATATTAGAATAAATAATATAAAAATAGATAAACAAAACATTTTTTTTAATGTTTCAGACGAGAACAAACAACAAGTCATTGAAATTTTTGAAGATGAAAATAGTGAAATTAATCCATATTATCCAAGATTTAAATCACATCAGTTAGAAATTGAAGACACCGGCCTTAACCTAAAGATTAATTTTTCACGGCAAGGTCTTATTAATCTGAAAACCTCATCTCAAGACCAAGCTATTGAAATTGTAAGAAGAAGAGTTGACGAAGTAGGAACTAATGAACCCAATATTCTAAAAAGAGGTAACAGCCGTATTCTGGTAGAACTTCCTGGACTAGATGACCCCATGAGAGTTAAATCTCTCTTAGGTAAAACTGCTAATCTAACATTTAGATTTGTTACACAAAATGAGGAGGACAGATTTGGTGTTGAAAAATTAGAATTTGAGGATGGAAGTGAAGAAGCAGTAGTCAGTAAGAGAATTATAATTAGTGGTGAAAACCTACTTGATGCACAGCCTAAGATGGATACGCAAAATAATCAAACAATTGTCTCTTTTACTTTAGACAGAGTAGGAGCCAAAAGATTTGGTAAAGCAACCTCAACAGGTATAGGAAAACAATTAGCGATAGTCTTAGATGGAAAAATAATAAGTGCTCCAGTAGTAAGAGATACCATTGCGAGTGGCGCTGGCCAAATTAGTGGAGGATTTACTTTTCAATCAGCAACTGATCTAGCTTTATTATTAAGATCAGGTGCATTACCAGCTCCTTTAGAAATAATTGAAGAAAGAACAGTTGGTCCTGATCTTGGTCAAGACTCAATCAATGCTGGTATGATTGCATTATCAATTGGGTTTTTATTAGTTATTATTTTTATGTTTGTTAAATACAGATTTTTTGGCTTAATAACAAACGTTACATTAATAGTAAATTTATTTATCCTTTTAGGTGTTCTTACTCTTTTTGAAGCAACCTTAACTCTACCAGGTATTGCAGGAATAATTTTGACTGTTGGTATGGCTGTTGATGCAAATGTTTTGATTTTTGAAAGAATTAAAGAAGAGCTTAAAGACGAAACAAATAATATTTTAGCATTTGATGGCGGTTATACTAAATCTAGAACTGCAATAATTGATGCCAATATTACAACTTTATTAGCTGCAATAATTCTGTTTTTTATGGGATCAGGACCAGTTAAAGGTTTTGCTGTAACTCTGGGTGTTGGGATATTTACAACACTGTTTTCAGTTTATTTTATTGCCAGATTATTCACCAGTCTTTATGTGGCTAAAAACAAAAATAATGGGAAGCTGATATAATGATTGCATTTAATAAATATTATAATCATTTTAATGTCCTATCTAGTGCCTTAATTATTATTTCGTTACTTTTACTCATATTTAAGGGTCTTAATTTTGGTATAGATTTTAAAGGTGGAACGTTAATTGAGTTAAGATCTAATGATACAAAAATCAATGTAAGCTCACTTCGTGATAAATTTAGTCAGATGAACCTAGGTGATGTTTCGGTTAAAAAATTTGGATCTGATAACGATTTTTTAATAAAATTTGAAAATAAAGATAATAAGAAAAATATAATTGAAGAGATAAAAGTAAATCTTGATAAGTCATTTGGTAACAACTATGACTTTAGAAGGGTTGAAAATGTAGGGCCAAAAGTAAGTGCTGAATTATTAAAATCTGGTGTAATAGCAATTTCCTTATCACTTGCAATAATGCTCATTTATATTTGGGTTAGGTTTGAATGGCAGTTTAGTCTTGGAGCTATTTTAGCACTATTTCATGATGTTATTGTTACGCTTGGTGTATTTTCACTATTCAGTTTAGAGATCAACTTATCAATTATTGCTGCAGTATTAACTATTGTAGGCTATTCAATGAATGACACTGTTGTAATATTTGATCGTGTGAGAGAAAATTTAAGAAAATATTCAGATATAAAAATCTTTGAACTAACAAATATTTCAATTAATGAAACTTTATCTAGAACAATTATTACATCAGCAACAACTTTACTCGCACTACTTGCAATATATTTTTTTGGTGGTGAAATCTTAAAAGGATTTTCGCTAGCTATGATTTTGGGAGTTGTCTTTGGAACTTATTCATCAATTTATATAGCCAATACTGTATTGGTAAGACTAAGAGTTTCACAAAAAACTGTTTTAAGAGAGGACGATAGCAAATAAATTAATAAATATTCTGAGCAGCTACCATTGTTAGTAACATAGGCAGAGAAAGAAGAGTGTTTGTCCTAGAGAACAACATTGCTGTTTTAGCGGATTTTGCTTTTGTTTCAGGATCAGTTTCAACAATACCTAATGCTCTTTTTTGATTTGGCCATATTACAAACCAAACGTTAAATGCCATTATAAGACCTAACCACATTCCAATTCCTATTGCTGTGTGTTTTGGAATCCCGGATCCAATACTAAAAGTCATTGCATCATGTAGATAACCATTTAACCAAGCTAGAATTAACCCAGATAAAACAGTAAAAGCTGCAGCCCATCTAAAATAAAATAAAGCTGCTGGAGCAATTACTTTTCCAATTGCAGGCTTTTGTTCATCTGGAATTTTAGCCATGTTTGGGATCTGAACAAAATTAAAATACCAAAGTAATCCAATCCACATTATTGCGACTACTACATGTATAAATCTAAATAACCAACTCCAAAACAACGTATCAAATGCAATGCCTTCATTGTGAAAAAACATTCCTACAAACAGAACTATAGCTATTGCAAGAGAAGCATGTATTGTTTTTGGTAAGGAAGATAATAAATTACTCATGATTCTTAATTTTATACACTAAATTTTGATAATTTTTAAGTTTAAATATTTAATTTAGTAAAGGCTTTAAAAATTGACCAGTGTAACTTTCTTTAATTTTAGACACTTCCTCAGGTTTACCTTCTGCGATAATTTTACCACCTTTTACGCCGCCCTCAGGACCCATATCAACAATATAGTCAGCAGTTTTTATTACATCTAAATTATGCTCAATTACAACAACTGTGTTACCAAGTTTTACAAATGTGTGTAGAATTTCTAAAAGTTTTTTAATATCGTGTTGATGTAGACCAGTTGTTGGTTCATCTAAAATATACATTGTTCGTCCTGTAGATCTTTTTGATAATTCTTTAGCAAGCTTAATTCTTTGAGCTTCACCACCCGAGAGTGTTGTTGCTTGCTGACCAATCTTAATATAGCCCAATCCAACTTTTTTTAATGTTAATAATTTTGTTTTAATATTGGATATATTTTCAAAATATTCGCATCCCTCATCAACGGACATATCTAAAACATCTGCAATACTTTTACCTTTAAATTTAATCTCTAAAGTTTCTCTATTGTATCTAGTTCCTTTGCATTCGTCACATTGAATATAAACATCAGGTAAAAAGTGCATTTCGTAAGTAATCACACCGTCACCCTCACAAGCTTCGCACCTACCACCTTTAACATTAAATGAAAAACGTCCTGGTTTATAACCTCTTGTTTTAGATTCTGGCAAACTTGTAAACCAATCTCTTATTGGGCCAAAAGCACCTGTATAGGTTGCTGGATTTGATCTTGGTGTTCTTCCTATGGGTGATTGGTCTATATCAATAATTTTATCAATTAATTCAACACCCTTATAACCTTTAAAAGCTTTTGGAGCTTTTTTTGCTTTATTATTAAGAGTCAAATTTAAAGCATGAAAGAGTGTTTGTAATATTAGTGTAGATTTTCCACTTCCAGATACACCAGTAACGCAAGTGAAAGTTCCTGTTGGAATCTTAAGATTAACATTGTTTAAGTTATTTCCTGTTGCACCATTGATTTCAACAAATCGTCCATTTTTAGCTAATCGTCTTGTATTTGGAATATCTATTTTTTTTTTATTAGCAAGATATTGTCCAGTGATACTATTTTTATCTTTTTTAATCTCATCATAAGTCCCTTGTGAGGATATTTGACCACCATTAGTACCTGCTTCTGGCCCTAAGTCTATGATATGATCTGCATTCTCCATAGTTTCAGTATCATGTTCCACAACTATTACGGTGTTACCTAAATCTCTTAATCTTTTAAGTGCATTAATAAGTTTGACATTATCTTTTTGATGTAAACCAATTGATGGCTCATCTAAAACGTAAAGAACACCTGTTAATCCTGAACCTATTTGAGAAGCTAATCTTATTCTTTGAGCCTCACCACCAGATAACGTTCCAGACTCTCTAGATAGAGTTAAATAATCCAAGCCAACATTTAACAAAAAATTTAATCTTTCATTTATTTCTTTTAATACATGTTCCGCAATTTTAAATTGCCTTTTGTCTATATGATTTACTAAATCTTTAAACCATTCTGCTGCATCAAATATTGACTTTTTTGTTACTTCACTAATATTAAGATTATTTATTTTTACACATAATGCTTCTTCTTTTAAACGATCTCCATTACATGCTTCACAAGCAGTATCAGATTGATATTCTGCTATAGCCTCTCTTTTCCATTCACTATCAGATTCTAAAAATCTTCTCTCAAGGTTGTTAATTACACCTTCAAAAGTTTTTTTGTAAGAATATTTTTCGTAACCATCATCATAATTAAACTTTATTTCATCTTCATCTGACCCATAAAGAATAATATCTTTTATTTTTTTTGGAAGTTTTTTCCATTTTTCATCTAAAGAGAAGCCATAATGCTTAGCAAGTGATGAAAGTGTTTGAGCATAATATAAAGTGGTAGATTTTGACCAAGGTTCAATAGCACCATCAGCAAGACTTTTTCTTTCATCTGGTACAACAAGATTTGGATCTACATTTAATTTCATACCAATACCCTCACATTCTTCACAGGCTCCATAAGGACTATTAAATGAGAATAATCTTGGTTCTATTTCTTCAATTGTAAAACCGCTTTCAGGACAAGCAAATTTTGTTGAATAAATTAATTTTTCTAATTTTCTATGTTTTTGAGGCAATGTTTCATCTTCATATTCAACAAAAACTAATCCATTTGCAAGATTAACAGCTGTTTCAATACTTTCAGCTAATCTATTTCCTAGCTTTGAGTTTAAAACGATTCTATCAACCAAAACTGAAATATCGTGTTTAAGCTTTTTGTCTAGATTGGGAGATTTTTCAATATCGTATAAAACGTTGTCTATCTTGATTTTTCTAAAACCTCTTCGTTTATAACTTAAAATATCTTTTCTATATTCACCTTTACGACCTCTTACTACAGGGGCGTATATGTAAATAGTTGACTTTTTTGGCAATTTTTTAATTAAATCTACTATTTGAGTAATAGTTTGTGAAGTAATTGGTTTACCGGTGAATGGTGAATAAGGGATACCAGCTCTTGCATATAGTACTCTCATGTAATCGTAAATTTCTGTAACTGTTGCAACTGTAGATCTTGGGTTCTTTGATGTATTTTTTTGTTCAATAGCAATCGCTGGACTTAATCCTTCGATAAGATCAACATTTGGTTTTTTCATTTTATCCAAAAACTGTCTTGCATATGCAGATAAACTTTCAACATATCTTCGTTGCCCTTCAGCGTAAATAGTATCAAATGCCAAAGATGATTTTCCTGAACCAGAGAGACCTGTAATTACCACAAATTTATCTTTTGGAATCTCAACAGAAACATTCTTCAAATTATGCTCTTTAGCGCCCTTAATAACTATCTTTTTCATCATAATTTCTGTTGCTTTGAATTAATAAAATTAATATTCAGAAGAATTGTGGTATAAATCTAATTAATTAAATAAACAAATATAAAAATATTATGGCTGGAAGTTTAAATAAAGTCTTATTAATTGGTCGTTTGGGCGCAGATCCAGAAATCAAACAAATGGTAAATGGCAAGAGTGTAGCGAGATTAAGCCTTGCAACAAGTCAATCTTGGAAAGACAAAAATACTGGAGAAAAAAAAGAAAAAACTGAGTGGCACCGTGTAGTTGTATTTAATGAGGGTCTTGTAAATGTTGTTCAACAGTATCTCAAGAAAGGTGCTCAAATTTATGTAGAGGGTCAAATAACAACAAGAAAATGGAAAGATGATCAATCTGGTCAGGATAAATATTCTACTGAAGTTGTTATTCAAGGGTATAATTCTTCATTAACAATGTTAGGAGGTGGTAATGGAAGTGGTATTCAAAATGATCCTAATCCACAAAATAATATAGAAGACACTTCTCAAATATCTAATGATATGGATGATGAAATTCCCTTTTAGTTTCTATGCAAAAATCTGAAGAGACAAAAGATAATAATATTAAACTAATCTCAATGCATGATGAGATGAGTTCATCATATCTTTCTTATGCAATGAGTGTCATTGTAAGTCGTGCTCTACCAGATATCAGAGATGGTCTTAAACCTGTTCACCGTAGAATTTTATATTCAATGTACAAAGGTGGTTATGATTGGTCAAAACAATTTAGAAAATCAGCAAGAATAGTCGGAGATGTTATTGGTAAATATCATCCTCATGGAGATCAATCTGTTTATGATGCTCTGGTAAGAATGGTACAAGATTTTTCAATGAGCTTACCACTTGTTCAAGGTCAAGGGAACTTTGGTTCTATAGATGGCGATCCAGCTGCAGCTATGAGATATACCGAAACACGTTTATCAAAAGTTTCACAATTTTTAATTGATGACATTGAGAAAAATACCATAACTTTTAAGAGCAATTACGATGATACAGAAAAAGAGCCAAGTGTTCTACCTGCACAATTTCCAAATTTATTGGTGAATGGTGCCGGAGGTATTGCAGTAGGGATGGCTACAAGTATTCCACCACATAATTTAGGTGAAATAATTGATGGAACTTTAGCTCTTATAGGTGACAAAGATATTAAAATTAGAGAACTAATGAAACATATACCTGGTCCAGATTTTCCAACAGGTGGTATAATCATAGGAAAAGATATTATTAAACAGGGTTATAATAACGGAAGAGGATCTTTTAAAATTAGAGGTGAAGTATCAATAGAACAACAAAAAAGTGGAAGAGAAAGATTAGTTATCACTTCAATTCCTTATCAAGTAAACAAATCAGTTTTAAATGAAAGGATTGCTCAGCTTGTAAGAGAAAAAAAAATTGAAGGAATTAAAGATATAAGAGACGAGTCTAACAGAGAAGGAATAAGAGTTGCAATTGATCTGAGAAATGGCGTTGAACCAGAAACAATTAAAAGACAACTTTATAAAAATACTCAGATTGAGAGTTCCTTTGGGTTTAATACATTAGCTATTGTTGAGGGTAAACCTAAAACTTGTACACTTAAAGATTTCTTATCAAATTTTTTATCTTTTAGAGAAGATGTTGTAATTAAAAAAACTAAATTTGATTTACAAAAAGCAGAAGAGCGTGCACACATTTTAATTGGTTTGTCCGTCTCTGTAGAAAACTTAGATAAAATTATCAAAATAATCAGATCCTCAAAAACTCCAGAAGATGCAAAAGGATCTATATTAAAAACTAAGTGGAAAATTAATAAATCTCAAAAATTAATATCATTAGTTGAAGGCAAAAAAGGTAAAAACTTATATTCATTGTCTGAACCACAAGTTCTAGCTATTTTAGAGTTAAGACTTCAAAAATTAACAGCCCTAGGGATAAATGAGATTGAAATTGAGATTAAAAAACTAGCTGAATTGATTGCTAGATTTAAAAAAATTATATCGTCAAAAAAAGAGTTGTTAAAAGTTATCAGTGATGAACTTAAGAATATCAAAGAAAAATTTGCTGTACCAAGAAGAACTAAAATTATTGATGCAGTTTTAAATTATGATATTGAGGAAACAATTCAAAAACAATCTGTAATCATTACAGTTACACTTCAAGGCTATATTAAAAGAGGTTCTTTAGATGGTGTTAAGAAACAAAAAAGAGGCGGTAAAGGTAAATCTGGAATTACAACAAGGGATCAAGACTCTGTTATACAAACATTATCTGTAAATACACATACTTCTGTTTTGTTTTTTTCAACTGAAGGATTGGTCTATAAGATAAAAGCTTGGAAAATACCTGAAGGATCATCTTCATCTAAAGGAAAATCTTTATTTAATATTTTGCCATTAAAAAGTCATCAGGCAATCAGTTCTATTATGCCAATGCCAGAAGATGAAACAGATTCTAAAAACTATCAAATAATTTTTGCTACAGCCTTAGGAAAAGTTAGAAAAAATAGTTTAGATGACTTTTCATCAATTAACGCATCTGGAAAAATTGCAATGAAATTAGATAATAACGACAAGATAGTAGGGGTTAAAATTTGTAAAGATGATCAAGATGTAATTTTAAGTACAAAATTTGGTAAATGTATAAGGTTTGAGGCAAAAAAATTGAGAATTTTTAAAGGAAGGTCGTCAAAAGGTATTAAGGGAATTGAATTAGCAACAAATGATCAAATAGTTTCTTTATCAGTGATTGATAGTGATAAAATTAGAAAAAATGCAAAAAAATCTAAAGATGAGAAATCTGAATTAAATGCAAAAGAAAAATTTGTTTTATCCATAAGTGAAAATGGATTTGGTAAAAAAACTTCACATTTTGATTACAGAGTCACTAATCGTGGAGGTAAAGGTATTATTGGAATTGTTAATTCACCAAGAAATGGAAACATCACGTCATCTTTCCCTGTTTATGAAGGTGATGAAATTTTAATATCAACTAACAAAGGTAGAGTTATAAGAGTTGCTGTTAAAGAAATCAGAACTGCTGGTAGAAATACACAAGGTGTTAGAATTATTAAATTATCTGGTGAAGAAAAAGTTGTATCTGCTATTAAAATAGATGATAACTTGATTTAATCTAATGACTAAAATAGCTATATATCCAGGCACATTTGATCCTATCACTTATGGACACATAGATGTAATAAAAAAAGCTTTGAAACTATTTGATAAGATTATTGTTGGTGTGTCAGATGTTAGTAGCAAAACTTATCTATTTAGTTCAGAAGAGAGAATAGAAATAGTCAATAAAGCTTTATTTAAAGATCTAAAACTAAACAAAAAAAAAATTTTAGTAGTATCTTTTAGCTCATTAACTACAGATTTGTGCAAAAAATATAAATCAAATATTATACTTAGAGGTTTAAGAGCTGTATCTGATTTTGAGTATGAATTCCAATTAGCTGGAATGAATAGAAAATTAAATCATAATATAGAAACTATTTTTTTAATGTCAGATTTAGAAAATCAAATTATCTCTTCCAGATTTGTTAAAGAGATTGTAAAATTAAATGGTGATATTAAAAAATTTACTACCAAAAGTACTATCAAATCTTTAAAAGAAAAATATGAATAGAATTTTAATTAACTTATTTATTTTATTTTTTTTTATTACTAATCAATCAATAGCTGAGGAGAATATAATGATTTTAAAATTAAAAGATGGAGATGTTAAAATTGAGTTATTTGAAGATGTGGCACCAAATCATGTGAAAAGAATTAAAGAATTAGCAAATGCAGGAAAATACGACAACGTTGTTTTCCATAGGGTAATTGACGGCTTTATGGCTCAGACTGGTGATGTAAAATTTGGTAATTCAGAATCAAATGATTTCGATTTAAGAAGAGCTGGGATGGGGGGATCTGAATTACCAGATTTGAAGCAAGAATTTAGTAGCTTACCGCATGATAGAGGTACTTTATCAATGGCAAGATCCTCAGATCCTAATAGTGCAAATAGCCAATTTTTTATATGTTTTAAACCAGCACCTTTTCTAGACAGACAATATACTGTTTTTGGTAAAGTAATTGAAGGAATGGATATAGTAGACAAAATTAAAAGAGGTGATGAAAGTAATAATGGATCTGTAAAAGATCCAGATAAAATCATAAGCTTCAAATCACTTTAATCTTTTGAATGGCATTAAAAAATTTTGCCTTTAAAGTTTTAAAGAAAGATAAATTTGCCAGATCAGGTATTATTGAGACTCATCGTGGTAATATAAACACCCCAGCCTTTATGCCTGTTGGTACACAAGCAACTGTTAAAGCTTGTACAATTGATGATATTAAAAAAACTGGCTCTCAAATAATTTTATCCAACACTTATCATCTAATGATAAGACCTGGTGTTGATCGAATTAAATCTGCTGGCGGGTTACATGAATTTATGAACTGTGATTTACCAATTTTAACAGACTCTGGTGGTTTTCAAGTAATGTCTCTTTCAAAACTAAATAAAATCGACCGTGAAAAAGGTGCAATCTTCAATTCACACATTGATGGCAAAAAATTTTATTTAAGCCCAGAAGAAAGTATAAGAATTCAATTAGGTTTAAATTCTGATATCGTTATGATCATGGATGAGTGTCCAAAAAAAACTAACGATTATGATTTAATAAAAAAATCTATGGATCTCTCATTATATTGGGCTAAAAGATCAAAAAAGTCATTTGGTACAAATCCACATAAAGCGTTATTTGGTATTGTTCAGGGGGGACTATTTAAAGATTTAAGAATTAAGTCATTAAATGAATTAATGAATATAGGTTTTGATGGTTATGCTTTAGGAGGACTTGCTGTTGGGGAAACACAAGAGGAAATGTTTTCAGTTTTAGATGATGTTAAAGAGTATCTACCTGAGGATAAACCTCACTATCTAATGGGTGTTGGTACACCATCAGATCTTCTTGGAGCAGTAAAACGCGGTATTGATATGTTTGATTGCGTTTTACCAACAAGATCTGGAAGAACTGGCCTTGCTTTCACCTGGGAAGGAAGAATAAATATTAAAAATAAAAAATTTCAAAACGATAATACACCACTTGACTCTAATTGTGATAATTTAAGCTTGAATAAGTATTCTAAAAATTATCTGAACCATCTTTTTAATACGAACGAAATTCTAGCATCAATGGTTTTAACTCTTCACAATATCAACTTTTATCAAGAATTAATGTCCTCCATTAGAAATAATATAGAGTCTGGCACATTTGATAAATTTCATGATAAATACATTGATAAGTTGTAGTATCTTTTTAATAATGGCATAAATTGACATTTGAAAAAATAAAATAAATCTATATATAACAATCATTCAGTTTGAATAAATTGGGGGCCCTTAGCTCAGTTGGTAGAGCAATTCCCTTTTAAGGAATGGGTCGATGGTTCGAGTCCATCAGGGCTCACCATATTTCAACTAAATTGTATTAATAGGCGGATAATCTAATAAAACTTCATTTATTTTTTCATTTAAATCTTTAATTCTATTATCTGATGATGGGTGAGTGCTCATAAATTCAGGGGGCTCCTTACCTTTATTAAGTTTTTTCATTCTTTCCCAAATTTTTACTGTTTCTCTAATGTCATATCCAGATAGAGATGAAAATATCATTCCTAAATAGTCAGCCTCACTTTCTTGTTTTCTATTAAAAGGATTTAAAATCCCCAACTGTGCCAATAAACCAACAGTATTCATGCCTGTTGTTCTGTTAATATCTGATAGTACTCCCCCAGACGCTATATCAATTATTCTTGTTCCTACATTTAATAAAGTTCCTCTACTAGCTCGTTCAACTGAATGTTTTGCAACTGCATGTGCAATCTCATGACCCATCACAGCAGCTAAACCATCCGTATTTTTTGTTGCATCAAGAATACCAGTGTATACAGCAATCTTTCCACCTGGCATGCACCAGGCATTTCTTACTTTTTTTTTATCTATTAAAATATAATCCCAATCAAAATTTGCAGTAGGATCATTTAAACCCTCTCTATCAAAATATTCAGATATTGAATTTTCCATTTTTCTTCCAATTTGCTTAATTTCTTTAAGAGTTTTTTTATCATCACTCATTTTTTCTTTTTCTTTAATTTTTTCATAAATTAGGGCTGCTTGAGCATTAAGCTTGGCTTCAGAAACTATTTTTAATTGTTTTCTCTCAGTAATTGGTGCTGACGTACATGATGGCAAGAAATATCCACAACAACTACAACCAACATAGGATAAAAATTTTCTTCTATTCATAAGTGTATAAAATTGATAATACTAGATATTTATGAATCTTAATAACAAAATTTTAATTGTTTTATTTATCATTGCAATTATTTTTGTTATTTACGCTAGTTATAAATAGAAACATGGCTAAAAAAAATTCAAAAAAATCAATATCTTTAACATTAAGAAATTATTTTATAACTGGTGTAGTTGTTTTAATACCCATTGGATTTACATTATACCTTAGTAAAATTCTTATAGGTATATCTTCAAACTTAATACCAGCAAATATTAATCCTAATAGTTATTTGCCTTTTAATATTCCAGGTGTTGAAATATTAATTTCAATCATATTTATTACTTTTGTTGGAGGTTTGTCACTTTCTTTTTTTGGAAGAAGAATTTTAAAATTAATTGACGACTTGTTTAAAAGAATTCCTTTTTTAAGAACTGTTTATTCAGCAATAGTTCAAATGACAGAAACATTTTCTAAAAAAGATGACAGTCAAAAAAGTGTTGTATTAATCGAATATCCCAGAAAGGGAGTTTGGGCTGTTGGTTTTGCAACTAAAGAAAATACAGGTGAGATGGCTCAAAAGACTAATAAAAAACTAATTAATGTTTTTGTACCCACAACTCCAAATCCTACAAGTGGTTTTTTACTTATGTTTCCAGTTGAAGATGTTATATATTTAAATATGTCATTTGAGGAGGCGTCAAAATTTATAGTGTCTGCAGGGACTTCTACAAAATCTTAAGCAATATCGTTTATAACATCTGCTCTATCATAAAGCTTTATCAATGGTTTAAATTTTTTAATATCTTCATTGGAATTTTCAATTCTTCTAATTTCTTTTTCAGCAAGTAAAAAAAGATCACTATTATGAATTGGGTCAGCTAATTTAAAATTTTTAATACCACTCTGTTTGAAACCAAGTATGTCACCAAAACCTCTAATTTTCATATCTTCTTCAGATATTAGAAAACCATCATTACTTTGTTTCAATATATTAATCCTTTTTTTTGCATTTTCAGACAAATTTGATTTAAACATTAATACACATGTTGACTCTTTGTTTCCTCGACCAACACGACCTCTTAGCTGATGCAGTTGAGATAAGCCAAACTTGTTTGCATTTTCAATAATTATTACATTTGCATTTGGAAAATCAATTCCAACTTCAATAATTGTTGTTGAAACTAGAATTTGAAATTTATTTTTTTGAAAATCATTTAATATTTTCTCTTTTTCTTCTATTTTAGTTTTTCCATGTAACAATAAAACTTGATTTGGAAATAATTTTTTTAAAAATTCAAATTTTTTAACTGCAGAGGTATGATCTAGTTTTTTAGACTCCTCTATAAGAGGGCATACCCAAAAAATTTGGTTACCTAAATTTATCTCTTTTTTAATAAATTTAAGAACGTCATCAATTTTACTCTCCAATTTACTATATGTTTTAATTGGTTTTCTAGATTTAGGTTTTTCTTTTATTATAGATATGTCCATATCCCCATATATTGTCATGGTCAAAGTTCGTGGTATTGGTGTTGCAGTCATTAATAAAACATCACAATCATCCCCACCTTTATCAGAAAGTTTTTTTCTTTGATTAACCCCAAACTTATGTTGTTCATCGATAATAATTAATCCAAGTTTTTTATAACTGACTTTTTTTTGAAATATCGCGTGAGTACCAAAAATAATATCTATTTTATTGTTTTTTAATTTCTCTAAAATTATTTTTTTATTTTTATAATCAAATTTTCCAGAAATTAATTCTATTTTTTTTTTATTAGGAAAAATTTCTTTTGCTAAATTATAATGTTGTCGTGATAATATTTCAGTAGGAGCCATAAAAGCAACTTGATAGCCTGAATTTATGGTATTATATGCTGATAGGAGTGCTATAATTGTTTTCCCACTTCCGACATCACCTTGTAAAAGTCTAAACATTTTTGTTGATGTACTTAAATCTTTATTAATTTGTTTGAGGGACTTTAACTGATCATTTGTAAGAGAAAAACTTAATTTATTTATTAAATCATTTTGTAAATTAAAATTAATTTTTTTTCTTTTTTTTTTAATTTTTTTTATTTTTTTTCTTATTTCAGAATTTACTAAAAAAGTTGAAAATATTTCGTCATAAGCCAGTCTTTGATAAAAGTTATCTTTATATTTACCTATATTTTCTGGTTTATGAAGTTCTACAATAGAATTATTCCAACTTAAATTTCCGAATTTCTTTATAATTTCATTAGAATGCCATTCATCTAATACAGGCAATTTATTAATAATTTGATTAATAATTTTATTATAAACTTTTTCAGATATCCCTTCTGTTAAAGAATATTGATTATGTAGTTGTTTTATTAGAGATGAGTCCTCAGATATATATTTTGGGTTTGTTAATTGATATTTGTTTTTAAAATAACTTATTTTCCCACTTATGGTTATTTCTTTACCAAGAGGAAGAATTTTTTTTACATATCCTTCATAACTATTAAAAAAAACACAGTCTAAATTTCCAGTATCGTCTGAACAAACAACCCTATTGGGCAAGTTTCTTATCCTAGGAAATAAGTACTTTTGAGGTGTAACAGTAACAGTTTGATTCTCACCAATTTTCAAATCTTTTATTTTTGATGACAAGGTTCTATCAGTGTATGATTTTGGAAGCTTCCATAAAAGATCAAATAAATTGTTAATATTTTTCTTTTTAAGTAGATTTGTTGTTTTAGCTCCAACACCTTTTAACGCTGTTAAATCTGATAATAAATATTTATAACTACTTTTAATATTCATATTAAATTAATATATTCTAATAATGACTATCGATATAGATGAATTAAAAAAAAAAATTATTTACAGATCTAATTACCGTGGCACAAAAGAGATGGACAAACTTTTGGGTACATTTACCAAAAAAAATATTAATAATTTGAATAATAAAGACTTAATTGACTTAGAAAAATTACTAAATATAGATGACACAAATTTATACAACTTCTATACAGGAGCTGAAACAGATTTTGAAATAGAGAATAATAAAGTAAATTTGCTTTTTAAAAATTTTAAATATTAAATAATGGCGGAGAGACTGGGATTCGAACCCAGGAAAGAGTTGCCCCTTTGCCGGTTTTCAAGACCGGTGCTTTCAACCGCTCAGCCATCTCTCCGTTCGCAAGGTTTTATAATTATAATTATTTAATTCAACCTTAAAATAGTCTATTAAAACTATTTACGACTAATTCCATTAAATCTAATGAATAATGAATTCAATAAGGGGATACTACTAGCTGGTTCAGGCTCATTTTGGTGGGGATTTGTTGGTGTTATTTATTTTAAATCTATCACATATATTGGCCACATAGAACTAGTTGTTCATAGATGCCTTTGGTCGACTGTTACTTTAATAATAACAACATTCTTTTTTTCCAAATGGAATATTTTTTTTAAAATTTTAAAAAATAAAAAAAATTTAATTTACCTTTTCTTTTCAGGTAGTTTAATTTTTATAAATTGGGCAGCTTGGATTTATGCAATAGCCACAAATAGAATAATTGATGCAAGCTTTGGTTATTTTATAATGCCAATTCTTAGTGTGATGTTAGGTTACATTTTTTTTAAGGAAATTCTTAATAAGAAAAGAATTTTTTCAATTATTTTAGTCATAGTATCTATACTTTATTTAATTATTATGAGTTATA
>CACHWJ010000003.1 GCA_902583635.1 uncultured Pelagibacteraceae bacterium
GTCAAATACTGCTCAAAAAGGTGTTCTAATAAAAAAATTTAAATATGAATTTGGAAAAATATAAATGGAAAAGTAGAATTTTATTAGTAATTACGCCAAATTTTAAAGACCAATCATATCAAAAAGTAAAAAAAATATATCAAAGCAAGATTAAGGAATTTCATAAAAGATATGTAAAATTGATTTGCAAATCTAATAAAAACAAAACTTTTTCAATTAATCTTATTGGTTTTGATGGGAAATCAAAAAAAATAATGAATGATTTAAAGCCCAAACTAGTTTTCCAAATAATTGACAAGATGCCATTAGGTAAAAAAATTAAACCAATTAACCTATCTTTATATTCTGATTATAATCCTAAAACCACAACGCCTGGATTGGGATTTAAAAATAAAGAAAAAGCTTTATTTACAATTAATAAAATTAAAAATAGAACCACAAAGTATCAAGTAAATGTAGTTTCGACCATGCTTGGTAGAGCCAAAAATCATCCAAACAAAACTAAAGACATGAGTGGCGCCATAAAAGTATTTGAAGATTGGTTGAAACAATATAAGAGAAAAAAATGAAAAGTAAGACGTCTAATTTTTTAAATAAAATAATAATTTTAACAATTTTAATAATACCCAACATTGTTAATGCTGATTTTTTTGAGGATATAACTGATAAAATTGTAGATAATCCAAAAAGACTTAGTTATGGCATTTCTGTTGCTGATATAAATCAAAATGAAAAATATGAATTTATAGTTACAGGATTTGGTTATCCTAATTTAGCTTTATCATATGATAGTGGAAAATTAATTAATATTGCTAATCAAAATGTACTTTCTGATGAATCTAGAAAAACTATTGGTGTTGCAGCATGTGATGTTGATAGGGATGGTTATGAGGAAATATATTTTCTTAACACAGACACATATAGCGGAACAAAAAAATATTCAGACAGACTTATAGATTTAGTAGAAAATAAGTTTTTAGACATGTTCGAAATTGAAAAAAATAAAGATGATTTAAATTTAACAGCAGGAAGGTCGGTTGCATGTGTGGATAGAAAAGGTAATGGCGAATATGGCCTCTACGTATCAAATTATGGTGGACCATCAAGGTTTTATGAGATTGAAGATAAAAAGATTAGGGACAAATCAGTTAGTTTAAATTTAGATAAGGTTACAGGTGGAAGGGCAGTTGTTTCAGGGCATATTTTAACAGATAGATCTGATATTTTTGCAGCAAATGAAAGAGGTGCAAATTTTCTTTTGAAAAATAATAATGGGGTTTTTGAAGACGTGGCTTTTGACTATCGAGTAGATGATGTGATCCAAAATGGAAGAGGTACTGCACTATCTGACATACTTTATCGAGGAAGATTAGATATAATAAGTGGAAACTGGCAAGGTTATCACAGAGCTTACGTTTTAAAAGATAATCAATTTAAAGATATAGGTAATAGTAAATTTGATAAACCTTCTAGAATTCGAACCATTATATCTGCTGATTTTGATAATGACGGTTATGATGAAGTCTTCATGAACAACATAGCTGAGCCTAACAAGTTATTTAGGATAAAAGAGAATGGAGTTTTTGAGGAAATAATACTGGAAACAGGCCTTGAACCTGATGGGTATGGCACAGGAGCTGCAGTTGCTGACATTGATGATGATGGCATTTTAGAATTACTAGTTTCTCGTGGTGAAAGTAAAGAACAGCCGTTAACTTTATATAAAGCAAAAGTTGATAAACAGAGCAAATATTTGAGAATTAAACCTCTTAATAAATTTGGAGCGCCAGCAAGAGGCGCAACAGTTACATTATTTACAAATCAAAGAAAACATTCAAAAACTATTGATGCTGGATCAGGTTATTTGTGTCAAATGGAGCCTGTGGCACATTACGGAATTAGAAAAAATGAAAAAAATTTTAAAGTAGAAGTTAAATGGACTGATGGTACTAAAAACTTATTTAAAATAACTTCGTTAAATAAAACAGTTACTATAAAACAAAAATGAAAAAAATCTTATCTAAATTCATTTTAATTTTCTTTATATTTTTTCAATTTGAGTCATTCGCAGAAGAAAAAAATTATCATAAAGAATTAATTACTGATTGGTCTAGAATATTTCCAGATCAAAATAGAAATGCAGCTGGACCAAAGTTTTTTAAGTATATTATAGATAAAGAAATTACTTATAAAGATTTTACAGAATTTAATAAATTATATTGTGCAGTTTCTGGATCATTAATTGACCCAAATAGCGAACCAGATTTTCTATATGCGAAAGAGAGCAGAACTGGGGAAAAAATTTGTGGTGATTACTATAAGTGCTGTATTCCGTGCTCGTGCGATATAATGAAATATTCTGAAGTTGAAAAGATGACTCATAAGTTTTTGGATGGTTTAAAAGATTTTTATGTATTCACCATCAGAAATCCTTGCAAGAAGAAAGATTTTCCCGACAGGGTAAATAAAGATTACTTTTGTAATGGAGAAAAAATCAACAATAATCAAGTTTATAATCTTAATGATCGAGTAGTAATAGGTTTATTTCATGAGGGAAGAAGCTGTAAAAAAGAAGAGATAGATTTTGTAAAAAGTCATCAAGTAACAGGAAGGTTTTGTGAATTAAGAAATAATACTCCTTTAGAAAACTTAAAAACTGGAATGGGTGATATATTTATAAAGCTTGCTAGATAATATTATTTAATTTGTTCAGAGATCTTTTCTAAGCTAAGCTGAATTTAGTGAATATTATTGTATTACAACACATTAAGATAGAAGACCCAGGATATATCAAAGATTTAATGTTAGCAGATGGATTTAATCTAACCACTATTGAGTTAGATGAAGGTGAAAAAATACCCGATGATTTAAATAAATTTGATGGAATGTTTTGTATGGGAGGTCCAATGGATACCTTTATGGAAAAGCAGTATCCGTGGTTAGTTGAGGAAAAGAAAAAAATTAAAGAGTTTGCTGTAGATTTAAAAAAACCTTATTTAGGATTTTGTTTAGGCTGTCAGTTACTAGGAGAAGTAATAGGGGGGCAAGTAGTTAAATCAAACCCTGCTGAGATCGGAATGATGGATATCAACTTTACAAAAGAAAAAAAAGTTGACAATTTGTTTTCAAAATTTCCAAACCAAATCAAAAGTTTACAATGGCACTCTTATGAAGTGCAGGGAATTGAAAATCATAAGGATGTGACTTTGTTAGCTTCGTCACCAGTTACAAAATTTCAAATTTTTAAATACCAAAACCATGCTTATGGAATTCAATTTCATATAGAAATAAAAAATACTACAGTAAATGAATGGGGATGTGTCCCAGAATATAAAAAAGCTTTGGAGGATCAGCTTGGTAACGGTGCGTTAGAAAAATTTGATCAATCTGCAAAGGATAACATGAAAGATATGAATAACTATTCTACAATCCTTTATAATAATTTTAAAAAACTTTTATGAATAATAAAATATTTGAATGGGCCGGAGTTATAACTGCAATATTATATTCTTTGTTTGTAGCTTTAAATATAGGAATTGAATTTTTTGGTTTTTGTTTATTACTTTTTTCAGCAATTTTAATCGGAATATGGGCCTATAGGGGTGGTCATAAAGGAATTTTATTTCTACAATTTTTTTATGCAACAGCTGGTATTATTGGGATGGTGCGTTGGTTTTAATTAAAGCTTGATATTATTTTTGGAATATAATTTTTAAAATTAAAAAAACCTTTGTTACAATATTGCCAGGAAAATCGATCAAGATCCCTGTATAAAAAATTTAATTTAATAGTATTTGAATTTAAATAATCTAAGTTTTCACCAACAGTTGGATATAATGCACAGCAGTTTTTAATATTTTTAATTTCACTAATATCAATAACCTCACATTCAATAGAATTATCTTTTAATCTTTGTTTTTGGTCATTTATTAAAAGAGACTTAAATTTCACTGACTTTTCACTGAGCTTGATAGATCTATTTTCATTTTTAACAGCAACTATATATATTTTTTTAAAATTATTTTCTTTGAAGTCAGTGATTTCAAATGAGAGATTATTTTCAAAAATTATAAGATTTTTACCTTCTAATTCCTGCTGGTTAACGAAATCTTGTTTAATTATAGAGTAATTTTTTTCTGATATTTTTGGAGGAGCGTTCTCATTTAATTTGATGTTTTGAAATCTGTTATTAGTAAATTTTTTTATATTCCATTCACTTGCCAGGTAATGCTTACCCTGTGTTTGAATTCCAGCTACCCATCTCCAACCAAGGGTATTAGATGCAGCATCTCCATCATACAGATGTTGCATGAAAAACTCAGCACCAAGTTGCCATGGTAATTCTAGAGTGAAAATCCAAATACTTGCAAACCACATTCTGGTATGGTTATGAAGATAGTTATTTTCCTTGAGTTCATTTACCCAATAATTAAAGCACTCAATGTTTGTTTTTCCTTCGATAGCATTTAGATATTCTTTGTTATCTTTGAAATCTTCTTTTATTTTTTTTAGATCTATTAAATAATCATTCCATACATTTGGTCTTAGTTCTAACCAGCCTTTCCAATAAGTACGCCAAAGAACTTCTTGAATAAATTTTTCGTTTTTAGCGAAAGAAAATTTATCAAGAGATCTTTTGATTATTTCTTTTTCGTTTACTATCCCGTGTGTAATGTAAGGTGATAAGCATGAAACATTATATCTACCCCCTGGACCAAGATCAAAATTTCTTAATTTAGAGTAATCTGTTAAATTATTTTCAATAAAATGATTTAGTTTTTCAATGGCTTTCGCCCTCGAAGCCTCAAACAACATATTTAATTACCTAGATTTTTTTTTCTTTAGACCTAGTTTGTCACTATGTCTCAATCTTAGAACAACAATTGCTCCAGCGATCAATAATATAGCAACTGCTTCATAAACAAGAGCTGTAGGATCCATTTCTTTTCCTTGAAGAATAATAAATCGAGCAAGAGCTGTTATTGCAATAAGAAGTGGTAGAGTAATGCTTATAGATTGTTGATTCCAAAAAACTCTTACCATTGCAAGAACTTCTAAATATAGAAACATTAAAAGTAAATCAGCTAGAGTAACGAGTTGATTTGAAAACATATTTAATATCTCAATACCAACAGCAATAACAGTGCTGATTAAAATAATACACATCAACCCCAATTGTAAGTTTTTTGCTATCTTATCCATTATTTATCTTTACTAAACGGTAGCCATTTTTCAAATACTGACTTTGAAGAACCATCATATGGAATTGAGTATGAATATGGGTTTGGACTAGTTAGAACTTCAATTCCTTTTGAAAAGACAAATATAAAAACAATAACAAAAACAATTACCATTATCTTAAAGGGATCAAAATTTTTTGTTTTAAAAACGCTAGTAGAACTTTCTTCGGCTCTGTGAAAATGTTTAAATGTCATATACACAGCAAAAATCAAACCAATGTGAGCTATAAATAGACCTGCCCAACCAAATGCAAAAGTTGTATATGAAAAAACATATAAACTAAAAACAGTGGTCCAAATAAAACTTAAGACTAAAAGAATTTGTAACCTTACTGTTTTAGGAAGAGCCCTCAAATCATTTTTACTATCATCAAACAGAATGTTTGCTGCTTCTATCATCCAATTTTTTAATGATTCCATTAATCTAAGATATAGTTTTAAACAAATTTGACAAACGATAAATTGACCTAAGCTTTATCAAGAACGCAGTTTTTTCTTGTGAAAATTAATAAATCTTTCCACATTTGTTTTATTAAAGGTTTTATTTTCTTCAAAAGAAACTTTTTTCATAGAGTAGGCTGCACTCTTAGTTTGTCTAGAAACTATCGTAACATTTCCTTTGTAAAGTTTAAGTTTAACTGAACCGTTAACTTTATTTTTACTTAGATCCACAATTTTTTGAAGTTTAAATCTTTCTTTTGAATACCAGTAGCCATTGTAAATAAGCTCTGCATATCTTGGCATAATTTGATCTTTTTTATGCATTGTATCTTTATCAAGAGTTACAGACTCCATTGCACGATGAGCATGCATTAACAAGGTACCCCCAGGTGTTTCGTATACACCTCTAGACTTTATTCCAATAAATCTATTTTCAACTAAATCAACTCTGCCAATTCCGTTTTTACCCGCAAGTTGATTTAAATTTTCTAATAATTTTGCTGGAGTAATTTTTTTTCCATTTATACCAAATGGATCTCCGTTTTTGAAATTGATACTAACAAAAGATGCTTTATTTGGTGCCTTTTCCGGTGAAACTGATCTTTGAAAAATAAATTCTGGTGCAAAATTTTTGGGATTTTCTAAAAGCTTACCTTCAGTCGAGGTGTGAAATAAATTATCATCCACTGAAAAAGGAGATGAGCCTTTTTTATCCTTTGGAATAGCTATGTTGTGTTTTTTCGCATAATTAATTAGATCAGTTCTTGATTTTAATTTCCAAATTCGCCAAGGAGCAATGATTTTTATTTTGGGGCCAAAGTAATGATAGCCTAATTCAAATCTTACTTGATCGTTACCTTTGCCAGTTGCGCCGTGAGAAACTGCGAATGCCTTAAATTTTTTAGCAACTCTAATTTGATCTTTAGCTATGAGTGGTCTAGCTATGGATGTGCCCAACAAGTAGACACCTTCATAAATAGCATGACCTCTGATCATTGGATAAACATAATCTTTTACAAAAACATCTTTTAAATCTTTAATAATTATTTTAGTAACACCAAATTTTTTTGCGTTAGCTATAATTTTTTTTCTATTAATTTTTTGACCTACATCTGCAGTATAGCAAATTACTTCTGCGTCATAATTTTCTTGAAGCCATTTTAAAATTATAGATGTATCAAGCCCTCCAGAGTATGCTAGAACAATTTTTTTTTTTGATTTCATTAAACTAACTGCAAGCTTTTCGAGATGCGTTATAAGCTTTAGTAAATCCTAGCAATGAATAGTGATCAATTGTTTGAGAACCCTTTTGATTGTATCCGGTAATCATTATTCGAGAACCTTTTCTCATTTGCTTAATCATTTTTAGTTCAATTTTATTATCAGCAATCCAGGCAAATCCTTGCTCTTTGATATCAAATTTAAATTTATTTTTTCCTGAAGCTGCAGTAACGGAGTTGCTTTTGTTAAATTCATAGCCTGGTGTTACACTCACTTCATTGCTAATACTTTCGTTTGGTCTAAAGGCTACAAATAATTTTGCATCTCTTTTGTTTGATTTTGGAGCTTGCAAGATAGGTGAGGATTGTGCGAAACAAACTTTTCCACTTGCTTCAGAAACTACCATAGCTTCCCAGTCTTTATATTTGCCAATTTTCTTTACTTCTTGAGCTTGAAGCTGGTTAAAGCTGGTTAAAAATAAAATAATAAAAAACGCTGTAACTTTTTTAATTATGGACATGGATTAGGGTAAATTTTTTGAACGTGGTTAATTTCTTTAATGACATCATCTGATAGATTTACATTTACACTTTCTATATTTGTTTTCAACTGCTCCATTGTTGTTGCACCAATAATCACACTAGTCATAAAGTCCTGTATTTCACAAAATTTGATAGACATTTGACTCATATCAAGATTGTGTTTCTTACTTATATTGTAATAAAGCTCTACTGCTTCCTCAGTATTTGGTTTTCTATATCTTGTCCAAAAATCCCAATCTCTCTCCATTCTAGATCCTTTAGGAAAATTCTTATTCCTGTATTTTCCGCTCAAATAACCGCTTGCAAGTGGAGAATATGATAGACAACCAATTTGTTCTCTAATGGAAACTTCTGCTAATCCAATTTCATATGATCTATTGAGTAAACTGTAAGGATTCTGGATAGACATCATTCTTGGTAAATTTTTGTCTTCAGAAACTTTTAAAAACCCCATCGCACCCCAAGGGGTTTCGTTGGATAAACCAATATATCTAATTTTACCTTGATCTATATGCTTGTTTAATTCTTCTAAAACATCCTCAAATTGGTTCCAATCATTCTCTTGATGGACATAACCTAATCTTCCAAAATTATTTACTTTTCTTTCAGGCCAGTGAAGTTGATACAAATCAACATAATCAGTTTTTAGTCTCTTAAGACTATTATTTAAAGCTGTTTCTAAATTTTGACCTACAAAACTATTTTCACCATTTCTTAAATAATCTCTAGCAGGTCCCGCAACTTTAGTTGCAAGAATTACCTTGTCTCTTTTTTTAGTTTTCTCAAACCAATTTCCAATTATTTCTTCTGTATCGCCATAAGTCTCTTTTCTGGGAGGTACCGCATATAATTCTGCTGTGTCCCAAAAATTAACTCCCTGATCTAAAGCAAAGTCCATTTGCTCAATTGCTTCATTTTGCGTATTTTGTTCTCCCCAAGTCATAGTTCCGAGACAAATTGTGCTTACTTTTAAGTCAGTATTTCCTAGATTTTTGTAATTCATTTGAAAATTGTGTTAATGTTTTATTAACCTTTTAAGGTATCTTGAATAATTAGTAAAAGGCTATTATATAACAGTCATATGGAATTTGATAAAAACGGAATACTAAATAGAGCAAAAGCAGCTCAACAATCAACTGTTGTAATGGATGAAGGCTTAAGAGCCTACATGCTAAAAGTTTATAACTACATGGCAACAGGAATTTTGTTAACTGGAATAGTTGCGCTAATAACATTTAAAATGTCAGTCGTTACTAATGATGCTGGATCTATTGTTGGTCTTACTCAAATAGGTAATGCAATTTATTTGTCAGGTTTAAAATGGCTCGTGATGCTTGCGCCTTTAGGAATTGTTTTTTATATGAGTTTTGGAATTAATAAAATGAGTGCATCAAAAGCTCAAACAACTTTTTGGGTTTTTGCAGGTTTGATGGGTTTATCTTTATCATCAATTTTATTAGTGTACACAGGCATGAGTGTAACAAGAGTTTTCTTTATTTGTTCAGCAACTTTTGGGGCAATGAGTATTTATGGTTACACTACAAAAAGAGATCTAACTAAATTAGGCTCTTTCTTGATGATGGGTTTAATTGGTATAATTATAGCCTCAATAGTTAATATATTTATGAAATCATCAATGATGTATTTTGTGATTTCAATATTAGGAGTTTTAATTTTTGTTGGTCTTACAGCTTACGATACTCAAAAAATTAAAAATATGTATGCAGCTAGCGACACTGGTGAAATCATGGGCAAAAAAGCTGTAATGGGTGCTCTTACTCTTTATCTAGACTTTATAAATTTATTTATAATGTTGCTAAGACTTTTTGGCCAAAGACGTTAATTTTTAAAGTTTTTCCAACTGGTATTTTTTAATAATAATCTAAGTTCATAAGAATTTTTTAAGATTTTACCATTTGTATCTGTTATCAAATATTTAAGATTTTTATTTTTTGGCTTAAAATTTTTACAAATTTTATAAATAGCATTTTCAGCTGCGTTTCTAAAAACACTAAAGCTCACTTGTTTGCTAGAAATATTTAACCCATAGTCTTTCCAAGACCCTTCAGACACCATTTTTGCATATAGATCTAAAATTATTTTAAGTTCATCTTTTTCAAAGAACTGCTTTTGCTCTATTTTATTTTGAGGGTTATTGATTATCAATTTTAGATTACTACGCATCAATTTTATGTTTATTAATTAACGGTATTTGAAATGCTGTAAAAACTATTGTTATTGGCAACATTCCCCATACTTTAAAGTTAACCCAGAACTCCTCAGTTTGCGTCCTCCAAACAAATTCATTAAGTACAGCGAGCCCAAGAAAAAAGAACATCCATCTTTTATTTAGTATCTCCCATCCAATATCAGATAAGGGTATTGATTTACCCATAATTTTTTTTAAAATAGGTTCTCTTGTAAAGTATTTTCCAAAAAATAAAACTAAGGCAAATAAAATATTAATTATAGTGGGTTTTATATAAATAAATATTGGATCATTAAAATAAATAGTTAGTCCACCAAAGAATGTGATAAGTATTCCACTCACCAAAGGCATTGGAGGTATTTTTTTTTCAAAGAACCATACAACTGCTAAAGCAATTAAAGTTGCAACTATAAGTGGAGGTATTGCAACTGATAAATTTTTATCATTATTATAATAAAAGAAAAAAAATATTGCTAATGGCCCAAAATCGGTAATAAATTTCAAAAAAGATTTATTCACTAAAAAGATATTAACATATTTGCCACATCACAAAACATTAATCTTTTTTGCATTGATTTTTATATTTAAATACTCATACTAAAGATAATGCCTATCCAAAAAGCTAAATTCTCAATCGGCGACATTGTTAAACATAAACACTTTGAATTTAGGGGTGTGATTTATGATGTTGATTTTGAATTTAACAATTCAGAAGAATGGTATCAATCGATACCAAAAAATGTTAGACCAAGAAAAGATCAGCCATTTTACCACTTACTTGCTGAAAATGATGAAATTACTTATGAAGCATATGTTTCAGAGCAAAACTTGCTTATAGACGACTCTGATGAGCCAATAAAACACCCTTTAATTGAAGAAATTTTCTCGGGAAAAAAGGGTTCAAGCTACTTTAAGCTTTCAAATTAAGCATATCAATATTCCAACACATTTAGCTCAAATCTAGGCCATAAATACTCAATATCTCTAAGTTATATTCTGATCAAGGATGTTAAACGTTATATTTAGTCTTATTGTCTCCCCCTCTGCATTCTTGATCAGATAACTTTTTCATAATAGAAATTCCAAAATTAATTATTAAATAATAGATATGTTTAAGATCTTTGAACCAAGTAAAATTTTTCAAATAACTTCTAAAGCCCCAAAATATATTTTATTTTTATTTGTTATTGTTTTAACAGTTGGTTTGACAGAGGCATTAATTTTGTCTCCAGAGGATTATAAACAAAGCGACGCAGTAAGAATTATGTATGTTCATGTTCCATCAGCATGGATCTCACTTGGAATTTTTTCTTCGATAACCTTTTTATCGATAAGTGGTTTTATTTTTAAGAATAAAAATTTTTTTTTAATAGCAAAAAGTTTAGCACCATCTGGATTTGTTTTTAATATAATTGCTTTAGTTACGGGTGCAATTTGGGGCAAACCTACATGGGGAACTTGGTGGGCATGGGACGCTCGGATTACATCAATGTTAATTTTAGCACTATTTTTTGCTATGTATTTAGTAGCCTGGAGAATTTATGAGAAAGAACAAAAAGTTTTTAAGATTACTACCTTTATAACTGTTGTAGGCATTATTAATGTTCCCATTACTAAATACTCAGTTGATTGGTGGAATACACTTCACCAGCCAGCATCAATTAATATTTTAACAAAAAGCTCAATACATTCTTCAATGCTTTTCCCATTATTATTAATGACTGCGGCATTTGCTCTATTTTCGTTGTTAATTTTCTTAATGAAATATAATACAGAACTGATAAAAATTAAAAATAAAGGCTTAGATAGATTATGATCAATGAATTACTTTTTATGAATGGATATGCAGTATATGTAATGTCTGCTTTTGGCTTTACTCTTTTAAGTTTTTTAGGCTTGTATATGATTACGAAGCTACAATTTGTTAAAGAGCAAAGTAAATTTGTTGCTAAATTTGGGTCTTTAAATCCTGAGAAAGCTAATTCTGCAAAAACACAAAGAATCAACAAAGAAATTTTAGCTAACGCCACAAATAACTAACTTTTGAACCATGTATGGTCGCAAAGTTAAATTAAGACTTTTTTTCGTAACATTAATTTTAATTACATTAATTCTTACAGTTTTTTTAATCCTAAAATCTTTAGAGGAAAATGTAGTTTTCTTTCAATCACCAACTGAAATTAAAACATTATCAGAATTAGATACAAATAAAATTAGAGTTGGAGGAATGGTTAAAAAAAATTCAATTAATGTAAATTCTGATGAAGTTAACTTCATTATTACAGATTTTAAAAATGAAATAAATGTAAGTTATTCTGGTGCTGTCCCCAATCTCTTTGCTGAAGAAAAAGGGGTAGTTGCAGAAGGATTTTTAAAAGATAGAAATTTTTTTTCTGCCACTAAAATTTTAGCTAAGCATGATGAGAATTACATGCCACCAGAAGTAAAAGAAGCCTTGGAGGAGAAATAAATTGATTTACAGTGTTGTCGGTCATTACTCACTTATCCTAGGTTTATGTGCTGGCTTAATTTTAACTTTTTTCTCAATTCAAAATTTTAAAAACTCAAATCAATTAGATACTAAAATTTTATCTTTTTCGTTTTTACAATTATTTTTTGTTTTAATTAGTTTTTTAGCTTTAATTATTTCTTTTGTTATTTCAGATTTTAGTAACGAAACTGTATTCAACAATTCACATACAACTAAACCACTTTTTTATAAAATTAGTGGAACTTGGGGAAACCACGAGGGAAGCTTGCTGCTGTGGTTATTAGTTTTAACATTATTTATATTTATATTTTTATTAAGAACTAAAAATCAACCAATTAAGTATAAAATTTTAACATTAGGTTTTCAGCAAGTAATTATAATTGGTTTTTTTTTATTTCTTATTCAAACTTCGAACCCTTTTAATTATTTATTTCCAGTTCCAGATGAGGGCTTAGGTTTAAATCCAATATTGCAGGATCCTGCATTAGCAATTCATCCACCAATTTTATATTTGGGGTATGTTGGCTCCTCTATTATTTTTTCATCTGCTTTAGCTGCAACCACCTTAAAAATGGTTTCAACAAGCTGGGCAGTACATATTAAAAAATGGGTTTTAATCTCCTGGATTTTTTTAACATTGGGTATTTTGCTTGGATCAATTTGGGCTTACTACGAATTAGGTTGGGGAGGATTTTGGTTTTGGGACCCAGTAGAAAATGTTTCCTTAATGCCCTGGCTAGCTTTGACAACTCTTTTACACTGTATTTTAGTACTTGAGAGAAAAGAAATCTTAACTTCATGGGTGATCATATTGTCTATTGCAACTTTCACTTTGAGCATGTGTGGAACTTTTTTAGTAAGATCTGGAATTTTAAATTCTGTTCATACATTTGCTAATGATCCAGAAAGAGGTTTATTTATTTTAATATTCTTATTTGCTTTAATTTTTTTGTCTTTATTTATTTTTTTCTTTTTTCATCAAACCACTAAAGATAATTCGTCTAATTTTTTTTGGTTAAGTAAAGAAACTTCAATTTTAGTAAATAACTGGTTTATGATGTATTTTCTATCAGTTGTATTGATTGGTACAGTTTATCCTATATTTTTAGACGTCATATCCTCTCAAAAAATATCTGTGGGGCCACCATTCTATCACAAACTGATTGCTCCATTTTTAATTCCTTTTTTATTTGCGATGGCAATTGGGCCAAGATTAAAATGGATAAGATCTGATTTAAAAGATAAGATATATCTGATTTCTTTATTAACTATCTCTATTTTAATATCTTTTTTTATTGTCAAAAATTTTAATACAAATATCCTTATTAATACTATCCTAATCTCAAGTGCTCTTTATTTATTTTTTATTACATTGAGAGATTTTTTTTTAAAGAAATATAAAAATTTTGCTCAAAACACTGCTCATTTTGGATTTAGTTTATTGATTTTAAGTATTTTATTTAACAATTTATTTTCAAGTGAAATAATAACTAATTTAAAAGTAGGCGAAACTTATGATAATTCAAAAACAAAAATAGTTTTTGAAAGTATTAATCAAAAAACAGAAAAAAATTATAAATCTATAATTGCTAATTTTAATATTACGAATGCCGAAGGTATAAACAATAATTTGTCACCTGAACTAAGAATATATAATC
The DNA here is from genome assembly GCA_902583635.1 of uncultured Pelagibacteraceae bacterium. GTDB lineage: Bacteria > Pseudomonadota > Alphaproteobacteria > Pelagibacterales > Pelagibacteraceae > Pelagibacter. The sequence goes on from CACHWJ010000003.1 coordinate 13,803, forward strand.
AGCCTAATATCACAACTAGTGAGGCAGATATTAAAACTACATTAATGAGAGATAAATTTATTGTAATTAATCTTGTCCAAAATCAGGATTATTTTAATGTAAGATATCAAGTTAAACCTTTTATGTTGTGGATATGGTTATCGGTTATCATGATAAGCTTAGGTGGTTTAGTTAGTTTTTTACAAAGAAGAATATGAAAAAAAAATTAATTCCGTATTCAATAATATTAATATTTTTAATTATTTTTGCTGTTTTTTACAAAAGTTTAAAAGATACAAATATTTATACACCAGAGACGAAGATCAACAATGATATCCCAATTTTCTCTGCTGATCTTCTTCTTTTAAACGAAAATTCAATTTCAACTGAAATTTTTGAATTAGACAAATTCTATTTATTAAATATTTGGGCTTCTTGGTGTGTTCCGTGTAGAGATGAACACCCAATATTAATGAGTTTAAGTAAAAATAATAAATTAACTATTATCGGTATGAATTATAAAGATAATAAAAAAAATGCTAAAAGCTTTCTGGTCGAATTAGGGAATCCTTATGAAAAAATTATCGTAGATAAAAATGGGACAAATTCAATCGAATGGGGAGCTTTTGGTGTACCCGAAACTTTTATAATTTATAATAATAAAATAATTAAAAAATATATTGGACCTCTCAATCAGGAGCTGTTCACAGAAATACAAAAAATAATAAAATGAAAATATTTAAAAATTTTATAATTATTTTTCTACTACTAATTCTCAATAATGTTTATGCAAATGAAAATAGTGAAAGAAATGAAATCACTAAAAATCTAAGATGCTTAATATGCCAAGGACAATCTGTTTATGACTCAGACTCTGATTTTGCAAATAGTATGAAAATCTTAGTTGATCAAAAATTAGACGAAGGCTTATCAGAGAATGAAATATATGTTTATTTTAAAGAAAAATATGGTGATTGGATTTTATACGATCCTGGACTCAACAAAAATACCTATTTACTATGGTTATTACCAATATTTATATTTCTATTTGGAGGTGCAATAATTGTTAAAAGTTTTATACTTAAAAAATAATTATTTATCAGCAATGAATATAAAGAATTTTTTAACATCATTATTATTTGTTTTTTTTACTTTTTCAGTAAATGCTGAAGAATTAAAACCAAAAAATCAAAATACAGAATTTAATGTCTATACAGGCATATTTGACTTTAGTGATGATGGTAAAAAATCTACATTATTGGGTTTACAGCATCAAAATGAGAATTTAAATAAGGATACTTTTTTAGGAAATCTTTCACCGATCACTGGAGCTTTAATTACAGCAGATGCTGCAGGTTATGTGTATACTGGTGTCCAAGCTCAATATAAGTTAGGTGCTTTGAATGTTACTCCCAGTTTTACCCCAGGTTTATATTTTGAAGGAGATGGTAAAGATTTAGGGCACTTGGTTGAATTTAAAAGTGAACTACAATTTTCATTAGATTTCTCAAATACGAGCGAGCTAGGTTTTTCTTACAACCATATATCTAATGCTAGTTTAGGGGATAAAAATCCTGGGGCAAATAGTTATATGTTTAATTTCTTAAAAAACTTTTAATAAAACTTATGAACTTAAAAGATTGTCATAATTTTGCTGATTTCAGAAAACTAGCACAAAAAAAATTACCTTCTCCAATTTTTCATTACATTGATGGTGCTGCAGATGATGAAGTTACATATGCAAGAAATACCAGTGCATTTGATGATGTTGATTTAGTGCCAAATGTTTTAAGAGGAGTAGAGAATGTTGATTTATCTACAACAATATTCGGAAAGAAATTAGATTTACCTTTTTATTTATCACCTACTGCTTTGCAAAGATTATTTCATTATGATGGTGAAAGAGCTGTAGGTAAAGCTGCTAAGAAATATAATACCATGTTTGGGGTATCTGCTTTAGCAACAGTAAGTGTAGAGGAAATTTCTTCACTTGTTGATACACCAAAAATGTTTCAGTTTTATTTTCATAAAGACAGAGGTCTTAATGATTCATGCTTAGAAAGAGCAAAAGCAGCTAAGTTTGATGTGATGGCTCTAACAGTTGATACAATAACTGGAGGAAATAGAGAAAGAGACTTGAGAACTGGGTTTACGTCACCACCTAAACTAACACTTTCAAGTTTATTTAGTTTTGCAACAAAGCCAATGTGGGGAATAAATTACTTAACAAAAGGTAAGTTTGAACTACCTCATCTTCAAGATTTTGTGAAAGAAGGTACGAGCACCAACTCTTCAATTGGTAATTATTTTTCTACAATGCTGGATCAGTCAATGAATTGGAAAGATGCTGAACAACTTTGCTCTAAATGGGGTGGTCATTTTGCTTTAAAAGGAATAATGAGTGTTGAAGATGCTAAGCGAGCGGCTGATATTGGATGTACAGGAATAATGGTATCAAATCATGGTGGAAGACAATTAGATGGATCAAGATCACCTTTCGATCAACTTGCCGAAATTGTTGATGCTGTCGGTGATAAATTAGATGTAATTTGTGAGGGAGGAATTCATAGAGGAACTCATATGCTTAAAGCATTATCATTAGGTGCAAAGGCATGCTCTGGTGGAAGATTGTATTTATACGCTCTTGCAGCAGCCGGACAAGCAGGTGTTGAAAGAGCTTTAGAAAAGTATAAATCTGAATTAGTAAGAGATATGAAGTTAATGGGTTGTACTAAAATTAGTGATCTCAACAGAAGTAATTTAAGATTTAGAACATAATAATCATGAACATAAATGATTGTTATAACTTTGAAGATTTTAGAAAATTAGCAAAAAAAAAATTACCAGCTCCTATTTTTCATTACATAGACGGTGGCTCAGACGATGAGGTAACTCTAAATAGAAACACTGCAGCATTTAATGACTGTGATTTAGTTCCAAATATATTGGCAAGTGTGGGTGAACCAGATTTATCCACAACAGTATTTGGTAGAAAAATTGACATGCCTCTTTTTTTGTCACCAACAGCAATGCAAAGTTTATACACGCCTGAAGGGGATAAAGCATCAGCAAGAGCTGCTGAAAAATTCGGAACGATGTACAGCATGTCTACAATGGCATCATTTTCAATTGAAGAAATTGCGAATATTTCAAGTGGTCCGAAACTTTTTCAACTATACGTCCATAAGGATCAATCTATCACTGATGATTTAATTGATAGGTGTAGAAGAGCAAATTTTGATGGGCTTTGTTTGACAGTGGATACTTTAGTTGCAGGAAACAGAGAAAGAGATCATAGAACAGGGTTTACCACACCACCTAAATTAACGTTGGAAAGCTTGCTAAGTTTTGCAATGCGTCCAGAGTGGGTTTTTAAATATTTAACAAATAAAAAATTTGAGTTAGCTAACATTAAACACAAGACTGACAAAGGAACTAATATTGCTAAGTCAGTTATAGATTATATCAATGAACAATATGATCCTAAGATGAATTGGAAAGATGCAGAGTATTGTATTAAGAGATGGAACGGTCCTTTTGCTTTAAAGGGGGTAATGTCTGTTGAAGATGCAAAAAGAGCAATTGATATTGGTTGTACTGCTATAATGATTTCTAATCATGGAGGAAGACAATTAGATGGTTCAAGATCTCCTTTTGATCAAGTGAAAGCTATCTCGGACGCAGTTGGTGATAAATTAGAAATTATACTTGATGGTGGTATCAGAAGAGGAACGCATGTTCTTAAAGCCTTGGCTGCAGGAGCAACAGCTTGTAGTTTTGGTAAAGCATTTTTATTTAGTTTAGGAGCAGGCGGTCAAAAAGGTGTTGAAAGATTATTAGATAACATGCAACAAGAAATTAGAAGAAATATGATTTTAATGGGATGCAAAAAAATTGAAGACTTAGATGCGTCAAAAATAATCTACCGTAACTAATCAATTAGTAATTGTTGGGATTATTGCAAATATCTTAAAAAAGTTTTTTAAAAATCATGAATAGACATTAGTCTACTTTTCGTCTAGGTTTTCATTTTTTAAAATTATGATACTTGCAAAAAATTTAGAAAATTTAGGAACAGAGTCTGCATTTAGTGTCTTAGCAGAAGCTAAAGCATTAGAGGCCAAAGGCCATCCAATGATTCATTTAGGACTAGGTCAGCCAGACTTTAAAACGCCTAAACACGTTGTTGAAGCTGCAAAAAAAGCATTAGATGATGGACATCATGGATATGTGATGTCTAACGGAATTCCAGAATGTAGAGAGGCAGTAACAAGGTGGATCAAAAAACAATATGACACCAACATTGATCCTGAAAGAATTTTAATCATGCCTGGTGGAAAGCCTACAATGAGCTATGCCATTCAATGTTTTGGTGAACCAGGTGCAGAAATAATTCACCCTACACCTGCATTTCCGATTTATGAATCAATGATAAATTATACTGGTTCTACACCGGTTCCTTATGATCTCACTGAAGATAAAGATCTTAAATTTGATCCAGATAAAATATTATCTTTAATTACTGATAAAACTAGATTGATAGTTTTAATCAATCCAAATAACCCAACAGGAAGTTTTGTTGAGAAACCTGTAATAGATTATTTTGCTAAAGAATTAGAAAAACATCCACATGTTACTATTTTAAGTGACGAAATTTATAGCAGACAAATTTTTGATTATAAAGAAATGCCATCTTTTTTTCATTATGAAGCTTTAAAAGATAGGTTAATAGTTTTAGAGGGTTGGAGTAAAGCTTACTCAATGACTGGTTGGAGACTAGGATGGAGTTATTGGCCTAAAGAAATGATTCCGCATGTTAATAAATTATTAATAAATAGTGTGTCTTGCGTAAATGCAGCTGCACAATTTGCAGGTATAGCAGCATTAGATGGACCAGACGACTCAATCAAAGATATGCTAGATAAATTTACATTAAGAAGAAATTTAATCCATAAAGGATTAAATGATTTACCTGGAATTGAATGTAGTTTACCTGGTGGCGCTTTTTATGCTTTTCCAAAAGTAATAGGTACAGGCATGAATGGTTCTGAATTTTGTAAAAAAGCTATGCATGAAGCTGGAGTTGCTATTGTTCCAGGAACAGCATTTGGTAAAACTTGTCAGGATTACGTAAGATTTAGCTTTGCTGCATCTAGAGACAATATACTGCAAGCATTAGAAAATATAGGTAAGATGCTTTCTAAATAAGCTGTATTTTTTTATTTTTTTTAATAATATTAAAATTTATGAACCAACAAGTTGAAACAGAATTAAAAAGTTTACTAAACAGCAGATATTCAACGTCAGAGTCTGCTCGCGGGAATTATGCGAGAGGCGAGGATACTTACGATCCAATTTTATCAAAAGCTGTAGTTTTTCCAGAAACTAATGAGGAGGTATCAAAAATACTAAAACTTTGTAACGAACATAAAGTTCCAGTAGTTCCGTATGGAACAGGTACATCTTTAGAGGGCAATGTTTTGGGAAATGAAAATGGAATAACAATCTGCTTGGAGAAAATGAATAAAATTTTAAGTGTAAATACTGAAGATTTTGATTGCAGAGTTCAGGCATGCGTAACAAGAGAACAATTGAATGAACATTTAAGAGAGGACGGTGTTTTTTTTCCCATAGATCCAGGGGCAAACGCTGCTTTAGGAGGTATGGCATCCACTTCGGCTTCAGGAACAATGGCAGTAAAATATGGGACCATGAAAACGGTTATTTCTGGCCTAACAGTTGTATTACCGAATGGAGACATCATAAACACAGGTGGTAGAACTAAAAAAACCTCAGCAGGTTATAATTTAACAAATTTATTTATTGGATCGGAAGGAACTCTCGGTATTATTACTGAAGTTCACTTAAGATTATCTCCGATACCTGAAAGTATAATGAGTGCTGTATGTCATTTTCCTTCATTAGAGGACGCAGTGATGACAGCTCAACAGGTTATTCAGTATGGCGTTCCAATTGCAAGAATTGAAATGCTTAACGCTGATCAGATGGGAATTTCTATAAATTATTCTAAATTAAAAGACATTGAGGCAGTACCAACTTTATTTTTTGAATTTCATGGATCTGAGTCTTCAAATAAAGAAAATATTAATATTGTAGAAGAATTATCAAAAGAAAATGAAGGAAGCTCATTTAAATGGGCCAAAGACTTAGAGGATAGAAACAAACTTTGGCAAGCAAGGTGGGATGTATATTATTCTGTTAAAGCTCTAAACAATAATGGAAGAGTTTATTCAACTGACGTTTGTGTTCCAATTTCAAAAATAACTGAATGTGTAAAATTTGCAGAGGAAAAAGCAAAAGAATTCGGAGTTAGAGCGCCAATGGTAGGACATATGGGAGATGGTAATTTTCATGTCGTATTACCTTACGATCCTACAAAAAAAGAAATGTACAAACAGCTTAGAGCATTTAATGGTACTTTAATTAGAAAAGCCTTAGAGCTTGAAGGAACAATTACAGGTGAACATGGGGTGGGACTTCACAAAAAAGAATATTTACTTGAACAGCACCCTGACAGCATTCCAGTTATGAAATCAATTAAAAAAACATTAGATCCGAATAACATAATGAATCCTGGAAAAATTTTTGATTTAAACTAATCTAAAATATGAAAAAAATCCTGATCACTAGAAGATTATTAAGATCTTGTGAGGATAAAGCCAAAGAGACATTTGCAGCAAATTTTAATTTAAACGACGAATTATATTCTCAAAAAAAATTAATTGAGTTAAGCAAAGATCAAGATGGAATACTATCATCTTTGACTGATAAATTAGACGCCGAAACAATTAATCAACTTCCAGACTCTATAAAAATTATTTCTAATTTTGCAGTTGGATTTGGAAACATAGACCTAGAAGCAGCAAAGAAGAAAGGTATTGCAGTTACGAATACTCCAGATGTTCTAACAGATGCAACTGCTGAAATAGGAATGCTGTTAATATTAGGTGCTTGTAGAAGAGCTGCCGAGGGTATTGAAAGTGCTAAAGAAGGTGGCTGGAAGTGGTCTGCAGATTATTTAATCGGTAAGCAATTAACAGGTGCCAGACTTGGAATACTTGGTATGGGTAGAATTGGTCAAAAAATTGCAAAAGTTGCCAAATCTTTAGGAATGATCATTCATTACCACAATAGATCTAAGTTAAGTGAAGATAAAGAAAATGGAGCAACGTACCAAGATAATTTAAAAGACTTACTTTCAGTATCAGATGTATTGTCTGTTTGTTGTCCAGCTTCAAAAGAAACAATTGATATGATTAACAAAGATACAATTGAATATTTACCTAAAGGAGCAATTGTAACAAACGTAGCTAGAGGAGATATAATAGACGACGAAGCTTTGATAGATGCTCTTGACCGAAGAAAAGTTTATGCAGTTGGATTAGACGTTTATAAAAATGAACCAAATTTAAATCCTGGATATCTAAAACATAAAAGCGCATTTATACTTCCACATTTAGGTAGTGCGACGAAAGAAACTCGTACAGCAATGGCTAATTTAGCAATAGATAATATTGATGAATTTTTTAAAACAGGTAACTGTAAAAATAAAGTTAATTAACAATCTGCAGTTGTATTGATTAAATCTGTTATTAATTAAAATTATTCTAAGCGGCTAGACTTATTTTTTAATTCAATCTACAATTTAAAAAAAAAAATTAAAGAGGGATATAATGAAAGCACAGGTGTTACACAAGTATGACCCAGAGATGAAAGAAAAGGTTTGGGTCACAGGTGAAGAGTTACCAAATCCAAAAATAGAGAAAGCCAGCGATGTAATTGTTAAAATTGGAGCTGCAGGTGTTTGTAGAACTGATTTACATATCATTGAGGGTGTTTGGAAACACATTACAGACCAAAATAATGATCTATTACCAATGGTTATGGGACATGAAAATGCTGGTTGGATAGAAGAAGTCGGTAAAGATGTTACAGGATTTAAAAAAGGGGATGCAGTTATTTTACATCCTAAAGTTTCTGGCACAGGAGGAACATGTTTAGACTGCAGAAGAGGAAATGATATGCACGCGGAAGATCCTATTTTTGCAGGTTTGAATGTTAAACATGGAGGATATTCAGAATTACTTCAAACAAGTGTTAGAAATTTAATAAAAATTCCAAAAGTTCTTGGTCCAATAGATGTAGCTCCTTTTTCTGACGCTGGTTTGACGGCCTACAGAGTAGTGAAAAAAGCTACAAGACATCTTCTGCCAGGAGAAACTTGTGTAATTATAGGCGCTGGTGGATTAGGGCATATAGCAATTCAATGTATGAAAGCGATGTGTGCTGCAAATATTATTGTAGTTGAAAAAGCTAAAGCACCTCTAGATCATGCAATGGAGCTTGGAGCAGACCATGGAGTTTTAATAGATGGTAATGAAATAGAGAAGGTAAAAGAGCTTACTAAAGGTAAAGGAGCAGAGGCTGTCATAGATTTTGTCGGTGAAAAAGGTTCAACACCAATGGGAATTAAAATGACCAAAGCAACTGGAACTTTTTATATTGTAGGCTACGGTGAAGAAATAAGAGTTTTGGCGATTGATATGATCGATCAAGAGAAGAGTATAGTTGGAAGTCTTGTTGGTACATGGGCTGAATTATACGAATTAATGGAACTAGCTGATAAAGGTTTAGTTAAGCTTTCGATGAAAGAATATAAACTTGAAGATGCTAACAAAGCTTTACATGACCTTAATGATGGAAAGATTAAAGGTCGTGCTGTTTTGGTTCCATAATTAACAACAAAAAGAGGGGAAAAACATGAAGACAATAAAAACCTACGTAGTAGCACTTATCTCTGCTTTGTTAGTATTAAGTCCTGTTGCGTATGCTGATAAGTGGAGCGATCAGTTTCCACATATCAAGGCTACTGGAGATATTCCAGGTGAGTGTTCTTATGATGCTATGTCTAAGAAAAATTACAAAGGTAAGACACTTAAAATAAACACACATGCTGTTCCAGTTATGGGGGAGCCAACAGCTTTACATGCTGAGCAATTTGCTAAACTTACAGGAGCAAAAGTTGATGTAACACATACACCTGCTGGTGATTTGTATGCAAAAGCGATGGTTCCATTTCAAGCAGGTCAAGCTCCGTATGATATAGTTTTTGGATTTTCAAACTTTATTAATGATTGGAAAAGATACTTAGAGCCAGTTCCAAAAAAATATGTTGAGATGAAACAAATGCAAGACGTTACTCCATCTCACATTGGTATAGCATCTTGGGATGGTGTTATGTATCAGTTTCCAGTTGATGGTGACAGACACTATTTAAAATATAGAAAAGACGTGATTGACAACCCTGAGTATCAAAAAAAATATAAAGCTGATACTGGTAAAGAGTTAAGAGTTCCACAAACATGGAAAGAGTATGGAGAAATGGCTGCGTACTTTAATGGTTGGGACTGGGATGGAGATGGCGAGAAAGAATATGGATCTGCAGAAGTTATGAAAAAAGATGACTTGATGTATGCAGCTTTTTATTCAAGATCTGCTGCTTACTCAAAAAATCCTAAAACTCCAGGTGGTTTTTTCTTTGATTTAAAAACTATGAAACCATTAATTAACAATCCAGGTTTTGTGGAAGCTTTAACCGACTGGGTTGCAGCTACTAAATATGTTCCTCCAGGAGGAATAAACTTTGGTCTTGGTGATGAAATTGGATCATTTGGTGGAGGACAAACTTTGTTTAGCTTCTCATGGGATGATGCATTTGTTGCTGCTATGCAACCTGACAGCCCAATTAACAACAAAGTTGGTGCTGCTCAATTACCTGGCGCAATGAAAGTTTGGAATAGATCAACAAACTCTTGGGATGAAGGCTTTAACCAAGCTCCTTTCTTCGTATGGGGATGGGCAGTTGGTGTTGCTAAGAAAAGTAAAGAAAAAGAAATGGCGTTTGATTACTTATGTTTCTTTGCAAACGAAGCAAATCACCAAGCTGATATAGGTATTGGTCGTTTCGGAGTTAACCCATTTAGAAATGATGACTTTAAAGCAGATGTTTGGACTCAAATTGGTTGGGATAAAGATATTGCCCAATCATATGTTGATACCTTAGCTCAAATGGAAGATAGTAAGAATAGAGTTTTCCCTTTGAGAGTTCCAGGTACATTTGAGTTTAACGCTGCATTAGCTACAGCTGCTGCAAAAGCGTTAGCTGGTCAGTTATCACCGCAAGCTGCCTTAGACGAAGCTGCTAAGCAGTGGGAGGACATACTTAATAGAGTAGGGAAAGATAATGTAAGAGCAGCTTACTCTGTTGGTGTAGCAATGGAAGATAACAAGCTTTAAAAATACTTTGTGGCCGTCATAACGACGGCCACAACTAACAAATTCCAAAAATTACAATTATGAATTTTAAGCACAAGTACGTTTTTTTATTTCCTGGTTTATTTGTGCTTATAGGGATACTTATTTTTCCTATTATTTTTACTATTAGATTAAGTTTATCAGGCTGGAACAGCTATACGCCTGAAATGAATTTTATAGGAATTACGAATTATATAAGACTTTTTACTGACGACCCAAGATTTTGGGAGTCTTTTTTTAGACTGAGTTTTTTATCAGTTACCACTGTTATTCTTCAATACATTATTGGTTTTGCATTAGCGCTTATAGTTTGGAGAGAGATTAAATTTAAAAGATTCTTTAGAGTCATATTTTTAATTCCTATGATGACTACGCCTGTCATTATGACGGTAATTTGGAGAACTTTTTTTCATGAGTCCCTAGGTCCTGTGAATGATCTTTTGGGAAACTTAGGGGTAGAGCCTATATTATGGCTCAGTGATCCAGTTATTGCTAAATTCACAGTAATTATTGTTGAAGTTTGGCAGTGGACCCCATTTATGTTTTTATTGTTACTTGCAGGTTTATTATCTCTACCCAAAGAACCTTTTCTAGCTGCAGCCATAGATGGTGCAAGTCCTTTTAGAAAGTTTGTGTATGTTACTTTTCCACTAATGGCTCCAATCTCAATTGGTGCAATTATTATTAGATTAATCGAGGCCTCAAAGATAATGGATACAGTTTTTGTATTGACTTCTGGAGGACCAGGTACCGCAACAGAGACCTCAAGTTTTTATATTTACATTAAAGGCTTAAGGGAGTTTCAAATGGGTTATGCTGCAACACTTTCTTTTACTTATTTAGTTATAATGATCATAAGTTTAACGATTATAGCAAAAGTTTTAACAAAATTAATGATTAAAGAATAATGGAAAAACTCTACAAATTTTTAAAATATACTTTTATTATTCTCTGGACAGTTTTTATTGTGGCGCCTTTTCTGTGGGCTATTTCTACATCTTTTAAAGATTTCCAGTCAGTAAATAGTAAGGTTACCTATATTCCTTGGTTAGATTTTGAACCAACACTTGAAGGATGGCGTGTATTAGTTAAGTCACCTGCAAGAGGTGGAGTGGATATTGTTGAACCTTACTTTAATAGTCTTTTTGTAACCTGCACAGCAAGTTTAATAAGTATAGTTTTAGGCACATTAGCAGCGTATGCTCTTTCAAGATTTACTTTTAAAGCTGGTTTTGTAAGAAATAACGATATTACTTTCTTTTTTATATCGCAGAGAATAATGCCACCGATTGTTTTATCGATACCCTTCTTTATATTTTTAAGCACGATTGGATTATTAGATAGTTTGATAGGACTAGTAGTAGTTTATATAGTTCTATTAATGCCTATAGCAGTTTGGATCATGGTAGATTTTTTTAACAGAGTTCCAAAAGAGTTAGATGAAACTGCATTGATAGATGGGTGTAATCCCTACCAGGCATTCTATAAAGTAGTTCTGCCGAACTCTATACCAGGATTAATTGTTGCGGGTATGTTTTGCATTATATTTGGTTGGATAGATTTTTTCTTTGCATTTATTTTAACATTTACAGAAGTACAGTTATTACCTGTAAAAGTTGTAGCACTTAATTCTTCGATCACACCGTGGTGGAGCTTGTCAGCATCTGCCTTAATATCGGTTGCGCCTTTAATCATCGTCGCTTTTGTTGTGGAGAGATATTTATCTAAAGGAAATTTATCTGGAGCATTAAAATAATGAATTTAATCGGAGAAAATATAACTTACAAACCAGACGATCAGTTTCATTTAAACGATGTTTCATTTAATTTTAAAAAAGGAAATTTGTATACGATCTTAGGAAGAACTTTATCTGGAAAAACTACATTTTTAAAAACAATCGCTGGTCTATTAAACCCCGACAGTGGAAATTTATCATTTGAAAATAATGATTTTATTAAAATACCTGTGTGGGAAAGAAATGTAGCTATGGTTTATCAACAATTTATCAATTATCCTCATTTAAATGTTTATGAGAATATAATTTTCCCTCTTAAACAAAGGAAAATAAGCAAAGATCAAATAAAGAAGGATGTAGAAGAAGCGCTTAAAACTGTAGGATTAGTTGGTTTCGAAAATAGGAAGATACAAGAATTATCTGGAGGACAGCAACAAAGAGTTGCTTTAGCAAGATCTTTAGCAAAAAAGGCAAAAATTTTATTACTGGATGAACCATTGGTTAATTTAGATTACAAATTAAGAGAACAATTAAGAGAAGAATTTAAAAGAATATTCACACAAGGTCTATCAGAAGATACTATTTTAATCTACTCTACTACTGACCCACAGGAAGTCATGGAATTAAATGGTGAGGTGATAGTGTTAGATGAGGGTAAAGTTTTACAAAAAGGGCCTGCAAAAGAAATTTTTGAAAATCCTAGAACTTTAAAGGTGGCTGAAATTTCAAATGATCCACCAATGAATATTTTAAAGGGAACAAAAAGTTCTGAAAAATTAAGTTTTGAAAATATTTTAATTAATTCTCCTTCACATTTTAAAAATTTAAGTGATCAAGGTTATAATTTTGGGATTAGGGCCTCAGAAATAAAGTTAGATGATCAAGGTGAAGAGTTTGAAATTGAACTTGCTGAAATTAGTGGCTCAGAAACCTTATTGCATTTAAAAAAAGGAGATTCTAAAGTGATAGCTCTTATCGAAGAAGTTATGAATTTTAAAATTCACGAAAAAGTAAAAATTAAATTTAATGAAAATAAATTATATGCCTTTGATCAAAATGAAGAATTAGTCTCTTCACCTTATGGAGTATCCTATGGCTAAAATCGAGTTGTCAAATATTTCTCATACTTATAATCCAAACGACACTAATCCAACTTACGCACTTAATCCGTTTTCTATGACTTGGGAAAATGGAAAGAGATATGCAATTTTAGGGCCATCTGGTTGTGGAAAAACTACAATGTTAAATATCGTTTCAGGATTAGTTAAACCATCAAAAGGAAAAATTTTATTTGATGAAAATGAGGTTACAGACCTTATAACGGAAGAGAGAAATATAGCTCAAGTCTTTCAATTTCCAGTCATTTACAACACCATGACAGTTTATGATAATTTAGCTTTTCCATTAAGATGTAGAAATTTTACAGATCAAAAAATTGAAGAAAGAGTTAAATCAGTTTCAGACACTCTTAGATTATCATCTTTTCTAAATTCACCAGCAAGAAAACTTACTGCCGACCAAAAGCAACTTATATCTCTTGGAAGAGGATTAGTAAGAGAGGATGTTGCAGGTGTTTTGATGGATGAACCATTAACCGTAATTGATCCAGATTTAAAATTTAGATTAAGAAGAAATTTAAAAGAAATAAATGAACAATACAAAACTACATTAGTTTATGTCACTCACGATCAAAATGAGGCTATGACATTTGCTGACAATATCATTGTGATGGATCAAGGTGAAATAGTTCAAGTAGGACTTCCAAAGGACTTATTTGAAAAACCAAGAACCACTTTTGTTGGATATTTTATAGGTTCCCCAGCTATGAATTTGTTTAGATCTGAAATTCTTTCGGATAATTCAATAAAGTTTAATAATGGTACCATTAAAACAAAAACTGACTTGTCAAAAATTAAAGACAAGAATGTAAAATTGGGAATACGATCAGAATTCATTACAATTGCAACTGATCAAAAAGAAAATATTGTTAGTGTAAAAGTAACAAGAGTTGAGGATTTTGGAAATTTTAAACTCATAACTGGTAAAGCTGGCGATTTAGAGATTAAGTCTAAGGTTGAGAGAGAAATTCCAATATCAACCGAAGAACTAAAACTTCATTTACCTGCAGAAAAATGTTGTATTTACTCTAACGAAATGCTTGTTAATTAAACTAATACCCAGATGCATATCCATCTTTTCTAGGATCCGAACCTCCAATTAATTTACCTTTTTTTCTATCTATTTGGATTGCTTGACCTCCACCATGTGGATCATTAGTAAATTCTACTTTATGGCCAATAGTTTCAAGTTTACTTTTAATATTCTCGCTAATTTCTCTCTCGAGTTTATAGATATTATTAAAATGAAATGCCCTTGGATAAGAAATGGCTTCTTGGGGAGTCATATTAAAGTCAAAAATATTATTAAATACATGCACTTGACCAACAGGTTGATATTGACCACCCATTACTCCAAATGAAAGTATGGTTTTATTATCATTATTTAAAGCTAAGCCTGGGATAATAGTGTGTAATGGTCTTTTGCCACCCTCAATACAATTTGGATGATCTCTTTCTACTCTAAAATTAGTTCCTCTATTGTGAAATAAGATACCTGACTTATTAGATGTAATCCCGCTTCCAAACGAATAACAAATAGAATTTATAATGGAGACTGAATTTAAATCCTTATCAACTACTGTTAAGTATACAGTTTCAGGATGATTTGGAATCTTTAGGTCATTGATTTTATAACATTTGTTTAAAGATATATTGTTAAATAATTCTTGAATATTTTGTTCAGTTAGAATTTTTTCTAGATCAATACTTATAAAATTTGGGTCTGCAATATTCTCTTCTCTTATTTTATAACACAATTTTGTTACTTCGGCTTCAAGATGGAACCTTTCAACACTATCAGGATTAAATTTACTTATTTTTAATTTCTCTAACAGCTTTAACATTAATAACACGGTTACACCTGGTCCGTTAGGTGGGCATTGGTGAACAGACATATCTTTAAAATTCGAGGATATAGTTTTAGATTTTAAAGTTTTTTGAATTGAAAAATCTTCAATTGAATGTAGTCCTCCAATTTCATTTAAGCTCTCTACCATATCCTTAGCTATTGAACCTTGATAAAATTCCTTTATTCCATTTTTTTTAATTATTTTGAGAGTATTAGCTAAAGGAATATTTTTTCTAAGCTCATTATTTTTATAAACTTTTCCATTGTTTAAATATAAGTTTTTAGTAATTTTATGATTATTTAATTTTTTAAATGACTTTTCCCAAGCTTCAGAAACTTTTTTAGTTACTTTATATCCATTTTCAGCATAATTAATCGAATTTAAAAATAACTCCTCAAAGTCTAGCTTTCCATGCTCGTCGTGAATAGTTTTCCAAGCATCAAGGGCTCCAGGAATAGTTACGGAATGAGGGGTTGTTAGTTCTATTTTATCTATGTTTTTACTTTCAAAAAATTCTAAGTTAGCTTTTTTAGGAGCGATACCAGATCCATTGTAGGAAATTGGATCTTTATTTTCCATTTTAACTATTGCAAAGCAATCACCACCAATACCAGTTGAATTTGGTTCTACGACTGATAAGCAAATTGATGCTGCAATTGCAGCATCTACTGCATTACCACCTTTTTTTAGAATATTAAGAGCCTCTTCTGTTGCGAGTGGATGTGAAGTAGCGGCCATTGCATTTGGATAAATAGAGTCTGAATTTTTGTTAGATTTCATTAATAAATTCTACAGAATTAATTTAAATTAATACAAACAATTAAAATACAATCTGAAATTGAATAAATCGCCATTAGGGGCAAAACGTCCGACTTTTTAGAAAGACTCTATTGTGAATCTATGTTTAAATTAAGCCAGTTAATTAACTAGAGGAGAGAACAAAATGATTAAAAATAAAAAATCATTAAAAGGTGCAAAGACACCTTCAAGACGTAAGTTCTTCAAAGCAGCAGCAGCAACTGGTGCAGCAGCAACAGCTGCTGTGGCGATGCCAAACTTAGCTTTAGGTGGAGGTCACACTACACTTAAAATGCAGGCAGCTTGGCCGTCAGGTGCTAACATCTTTTTTGAGATGGCAGGAGATTACGCTAAAATGGTCGAGGATATGTCTGGAGGTTCGTTGAAAATTGATCTTCAACCTGTCGGAGCAGTTGTTAAAACTGGTGAAATCGGTGAAGCAGTAAGTGATGGTGTACTAGACATGGGACACTGGGTAACGGCTTACTGGTATGGTAAAAACCCTGCAGCATCACTTTTTGGAACAGGTCCATCTTATGGTCTTTCGTCTCAAGAAGTTATGGGATGGATGGAAGAAGGTGGTGGAAGAGCATTGTATGAGGAAACGCTAGCCAAAGTTGGTTATGACTATGTTGGAGTTTTCGCTATGCCAATGCCAGCTCAACCATTTGGTTGGTTTAAGAAGAACGTAACTAAAGCTTCTGATGTAAAAGGAATGAAGTATAGAACAGTTGGTCTTGCTACTAACGTTCTTACTGCGATGGGGATGGTCGTTAGACAATTACCAGGTGGTGAAATTCAACCAGCTATGAAAACTGGTTTGATTGAAGCAGCTGAGTTTAATAACCCTACTTCAGACTCTCAGTTCGGAATGCAAGATGTCTCTAAGCATTATCACTTAGGATCGTTCCATCAGTCACAAGAGATGTTTGAAATACCAATCAACAAAAAAACTTTTAATAGTTTATCGCCTGCACACCAAGCAATTTTAAAAAATGCTTCTTATGCAGCGAATACTGCTAACTACTTCAAAGCTTTGGTGAGATACTCTGCTGATTTATCTAAATTGATGAATGAGCATAAAGTAAATGTTTACCAAACTTCTGATGCAATTCTAGCAGAGCAGTTGAAGGGTTGGGATAAAGTAATCGGTGATTTTTCAGGTAAGGATCCATTCTTTAAGAAGGTGGTAGACTCTCAAAAAGCCTACGCTAAGAGAGTAATGAAATACTTACTGATGAATCAGCCTAATTACAGACTTGCTTATGAGAATGAGTTTGGTCCTTTAGGTAAAGTAAAAATCTAAGGTAAATAATAAATACTATAATTAAAGGGGGCCATAAGCCCCCTTTTTTTTATTGAAAAAAATAATTATTTGAAGATAAGTTAAATTTCTATGAATTCATTTATAAAATTTGCAGATACATTGAGTTCATCAATGGGAAAAGCTTTTTCATGGTGCATAGTAATATTAATGGGTGGTACGTGTTATGAGGTAGTCATGGCATATGTATTTAATGCTCCAACTTTATGGAATTTTGATTTTAGCTTACAAATGTATGGAGCAATATTTATGATGGCTGGCGCTTACACGTTAGCAACAGAAGCCCATGTTAGAGGGGATGTTATTTACAGATTATTTCCAACTAAAGTCCAAGGATGGATTGATTTGGTGCTTTATTTTGTTTTCTTCTTCCCGGGTGTAATTGCTCTTGGATTTTATGGATATGAGTATGCAGCAAAAGCTTGGATGGTAAAAGAGACAAGCTGGAATAGTCCAGCGCAAATTCAAATTTATATGGCAAAATCCTTAATTCCCCTTGCAGGAACGCTTTTAACAATTCAAGGAGTTAGTGAAGTTTTTAGATCGATTATATGTATTAGAACTGGCCATTGGCCAGAAAGGCAGGCTGGTGCAGAGGAAACAGAAAAAATACTAATGAGAAAATCAAAAGAGAATGAAAAAATAGATGTTATTTAGTTTAACAAATCCTGAAATAGCAATTTTAATGATGGTAATATTTTTATTTGCTGTCTTATTAGGTTTCCCAATAGCTTTCACTTTAATGGCAATGGGTTTAGGATTTGGGTATTACGCTTATTTTGATCCCGCAAGAATGGACCATCTTTTTGATAATAGGATTTTCAAATTATTTGTTCAAAACACTTATTCTGTGATGGATAATCATGTTCTTACCGCTGTTCCACTGTTTCTTTTTATGGGATATCTAGTGGAAAGAGCCGGAATAGTAGCAAGACTGTTTTATGCTATTAGACTTGCATCCCACTCTTTACCAGCCTCAATGGCAGTTGCAGCATTAGTCACTTGTACCCTCTTCTCAACAGCAACAGGAATTATTGGAGCAGTTGTAACATTAATGGGTTTATTGGCTTGGCCGGCAATGGTCAAAGCAGGCTACGATAAAAAATTTGCATCTGGTGTTATATGCGCAGGTGGATGTCTTGGAATATTAATTCCTCCCAGCATCATGCTTATTGTTTATGCGGTAATTGCTCAATTATCACCATTAAGACTGTTTGCAGCTGCAATTTTCCCTGGGTTAATGTTAGCTGGACTATATATCGTTTATGCTGTGGTCTTAGCTTACTTTAATCCATCAATTGCACCAAAGCCGCCAAAAGAAGAAATACCTCCAAGGTCTGTAATTTTGAAGGAGGTGTTGGTATCTTTTCTTCCGTTATTTTCATTAATTATATTAGTGCTAGGTAGTATTCTTGCAGGCTTAGCAACACCCGCAGAAGCTGCAGGAGTTGGAGCATTTGGAGCTTTAGTTTTATCTTTCTTTTACAAATCTTTGAAATGGAAAAATTTTAAAGAGTCTGTTTTCTTGACTGCAAAAACTACAGCAATGATTATGTGGTTGTTCATTGGCTCGTGGACATTCGCTTCTGTATTTTCATATCTTGGTGGTCATGAGGTCTTTGAGCATTTTTTTAAATCTATGGATATTCAACCTTGGCAGTTTTTAGTAATCACTCAAATAATTATTTTTTTATTGGGATGGCCTCTAGAGTGGACAGAAATTTTAATTATATTTGTTCCAATATTTTTACCTTTGGTAGAATTTTTTGGAGTAAACCCTTATTTTTTTGCAATGTTAATTGCTTTAAACTTACAAACTTCATTTTTAACACCTCCAATGGCCATGTCAGCTTATTACTTAAAGGGAGTGCAATCTAGAAATGTAGAATTGATGGAAATATTTAAGGGAATAATGCCCTTTTTAGCTATTGTAATTATTGGAATGATTTTAATGTATAAATTTCCAGCCATAGCTTTATGGCTGCCTGAGAAATTATTTGCTAATTAATAAATGGACCATATCGTTAATGATTCAGTTTCAACGTTAGTTAAGAAAATTAATAATTCACAATTAACTTCAGTTGATATTTGTGAGGCGTATCTAAAAAGAATAGAGAAATTTGACAAAATTATTAAAGCCTGGGCTTATTTTGATAAAAAATTATTTTTAGAGAAAGCGAAAGAAGCTGACGATTATAAAAAATCTGGAAAACCTATAGGTCCATTACACGGAATACCTGTCGCGGTAAAAGATATTGTTGGCACAATAGATATGCCAACTGAATGTGGTACTACAATAAGAAAAGGAAAATCATATTCTCAAAACGCAGAAATAATCGATTTACTCCATTCAGCAGGTGCTATTGTAATGGGAAAGACAGCGACTTCAGAATTAGCTTATCTTGGTCCATCTGAAACTTCAAATCCACACGATTCAACTAGAACACCTGGTGGATCCTCGAGTGGATCTGCAGCTGTTGTTGCATCATATATGGCTCCTTTATCTATAGGATCTCAAACTGGTGGATCAATAATAAGACCAGCTTCATATTGTGGTGTAGTAGGTTATAAACCATCTTATGGACTTATTTCAAGAAATGGAGTTCTTAAAACTTCTGATAAACTTGACCACATAGGTGTATTTGGTAGATCTGTTGAAGATGTCGCTCAGCTTGCAAAAATCTTGATTAAAAAAGACTCATATGATGCAGCTACTGTATATTTTTCAGCTGATAATATGATTGAAGCAATTCATGAGGGCCCTTTATATGAGCCAAAATTTATATTTTATAAAACTGAGTTCTGGAAGATAATTGATAAAAAATCTAGAGAAAGCTTTGAGTATTTTATTAAATCTTTTAAAAAAAATATCGAGATTTTTGATACACCATCATATTTTAAAGATATTCACAAGTATCATCAAATAATTCATGAAACAGACTTAGCTAATAATTTTAGTGATTATTATAAGAAATCAAAAAATAAACTTTCTAAATATATGCAAACTGCAATTAAGAATGGAAACAAACATTCTGGAAAAGAATATGCAGAGGCAATTGATTTTATTAAAAGAAGTTATGAGTCATATAAAGAGGTGTTTGAGGATTACCACGGTATATTAACACCATCTAGCACTGGGATTGCACCAAAGGGCTTGAAAAGTACTGGAACTGCAGAATTTAATAAAGTCTGGTCTTATTTAGGCACTCCCTGTATTTCTCTTCCTTTACTTCAAGGTGAAAATAATTTACCTTTAGGTATTCAGGTTGTTGGTCAAAAATACGATGATAATCGTTTTTTAGGTGTTTCAGCCTGGTTAGAAAAAGAGAGTAAAAAATTTAATGAATAAATTAACAACAGTTATTGGTCTTTCCTTTGCAATTTTTTTTCTTGTAGGTTTAGCGACGACCTTAACAAGGTCTATGTTAATTGGTTTCTTTGATGTTCTACCTGTATATATATTGATGATTATTGCAATCTCCATGATGATCTACGAAGCTTTCTTCGACAAAAAATAATTTTTTAATTAAAAAAAATTGCTTAATCAAAAACATAATTTTTTTGCTTTTTCTTTATTGTTTATTCAACCAATTTTTATGTCCTCTAATTTAATAGTTGCTAGAGGTGGTATTGAATTTGTTCCCCCAATTTCTCTAGCATTTTGGAGATGGACTTTTGTTTTTATAATCCTTTTACCTTTTACCTATATATCTTTAAAAAAAAATTATTTAATAATAAAAAAAGAATATAAAAAATTATTTTTCTTAGGTGCTATGGGATGTGGGGTATGTGGTGCTTTTCCATTTCTAGCTGGAGCAACAACAACAGTTACCAATATGGCTATTATTTACACTTCATCGCCTATTTTTATAATTTTAATCTCTGCAATTTTTTTTCATGAAAAAATAAATTATCTTAAAATAATTGGATTGATTTCTTGTTTAATTGGTGTTTTTGCAATTATTATTAAGGGAGACTTAAACTTATTAATAAATTTAAACTTTACTATTGGTGATTTATGGATGCTTGCTGCAGCTATAGGCTGGGCATTATATTCAATATATCTTTTTTACTGGAAGTCTGAATTATCAATTTTTCAGAGATTTACATTGGTTTCTCTTTTTGGTGCACTCAGTTTGTTGCCTTTTTATATTATTGAAGAGCTTTTAGTAGCTAGAACTACTTTTAATGAACAATTTTATATGTGGGTATTATTTGCAGCTATTTCTCCGGGTATAATTGCATTCACTTTATATACTCAAGCTCAAAAAAGTCTTGGAGCGTCATTAACTGGATTTACACTTTATGTTTTTACAATTTATGGTGCAATTTATGGATATTTTATATTTGATGAAAAACTTGAATCATTTCACTATATAGGCACAGCTTTGGTGTTTTTGGGTGTTTACCTGGCAAAAAAAAATTATGAAACTAAAACGTAGGAATTTTTTCTTGGAAATTATAATTGGAATTATAACTATTTATCTTTCAATATTAATTTTACTTTTTGTATTTCAGCGAAATCTCATGTACCACCCAGATGAAAATAACTATTTTGGGGATAAGCTAGAAGTAGAAATAGAAAAAGTTAATATCAAAACAAGTGATAACATAAATCTTTTGGGCTGGTTTCACAACAAGAGTTTAGATAATTATAAAACAATACTTTACTTTCATGGAAATGCAGGAAAACTTGAAAATAGAATATACAAATTAAATCATTTTAAAGATTTAGATGTAAATTTTTTAATCATAGCTTGGAGGGGTTTTAGTGGTAATGAGGGAAAACCTACAGAAAATAACCTTTATATTGATGGAAATAGTGCAATTGATTGGCTTAGAAAAAAGGGTGTAGTTGAAAAAGATATAATTATTTATGGTGAATCGCTTGGTACCGGGATAGCAACAGAGATAGCTCAAAATAAAAATTTCGCTGGATTAATTTTGGAGACACCTTTTACCTCAATGGTGGAAGCTGCAAAAAATTTTTATCCCTACATACCTGTAGGACTTCTTTTAAAAGATAAATACAAAAATAAAGAAAAAATTAAAAATATTAATATTCCTGTTTTGGTCATGCATGGTGAAGCTGATCAAATAGTTCCTTTCTGGATGGGAAAAAAAATATTTGATTTAGCAAATAATCCAAAATATTCATATTTTACAGAATATGATGACCACATGATGGAGTATGACTCTAAGCTAGTTTCTGAGCTAAATAACTTTTTAAAAGGATTAAATTAAGCCACATTCTAAACAAATATAATTCAAACTTTTATTTTAAGAAATAAGGATGAGAAAATTATATTTATTTATTTTTGTGTTACTTTCATTAAAAACTTTTAGTTTTGCTAATGAAAATTTATCCTCAGTTGATAATTTATTTCATATTGATCAAATGAATTCTCACAATGAAAACTTTGCTTTATATTTTAAAACACGGGAAAAAGCTATTTTGGCAAAGGGAGAAGATAGTAATTATATAAATGATTATCCTAAAGATCTTTATATTTATAATTATAAAACCAAAAAATCTTTACCATTAATATCTCATGAATGGTTTCCAAGAAAAGCTAAATATTTTTTACAAGAATATGATTTTCCAGTTTTTCCAGATGATTTTGCTTATTATTTATTAAAAGATAATAAAACACTTGTAATGATTAGTGCTGTTAAAAGCTTAAGAGCAAACTTTAAATTTGATATTATAGAGAAGAAATTAGAAATTTATCCAGTTAATGGAAAGTTTGATTTTATTATTTCTTCAATTGCAAAAGCTTGTGATTATTATGATTTTAAGGATAATTATAAATGCAGTTTTTACAAACCTTTAATCTCGAGCACTTTAATTAATTAATTTGTGTAAAAGCTTCGGCAAACTTTTCTGCTTCAAAAATCTGGAGATCATCTTCCTTTTCTCCTAAACCAAGAGCAATAATCGGTAACTTATATTTTTTAGCAACTGCTAGAAGAATGCCACCTTTCGCTGTCCCATCTAATTTTGTCATTATTAGTCCCGTAATAGGTATAATTTTATTAAATTCTTCAACTTGGCTGATTACATTTTGTCCAGAGGTAGCGTCTAAAACTAAAACTACATCGTGAGGAGCTTCAGAGTCTATTTTTTTTGTCACGTTTGCAATTTTTTTGTATTCCTCCATTAAATTTTTTTTGTTTTGTAATCTTCCAGCAGTGTCTATCAAAACTTGATCGAATTGATTATTTACCGCTTCTTCTATTGCTTTATATGCCACTGAAGCCGGATCAGATCCTTGTGATGATTTAGTGATTGAAACGTCTACTTTTTTTGACCAATTTTCTAATTGCTCAATAGCTGCTGCTCTAAATGTATCTGATGCAGCAAGCATTACTTTGTTTCCATTGTCTTTAAATATTTTACTAATTTTTCCTATTGTAGTTGTTTTGCCAACTCCATTAACTCCAGAAATAAGTATTGCGTTAAGTTTTTCTTTTTTTTTAAAAAATTCAAAATTTTCTAAAGGCTTCATCAATTCGATTATATAATTTTTTAAAATAATATTTATTTCATCTGATGTATCTTTGCTTGGATCAATTTTAGTTTGGGAAACAATTTCTCTAATTTCTGATGCAGCAGCAATACCAACATCTGATTGTATCAAATAATCTTCAATCATATCTAAAGTTTTGTCATCTATTTCTTTTTTAATGACAATATTTTTTAAACCAGAACTAAATGCTGACGCGCTTTTCTTAAAACCAGATTTAAATTTATCAAAAATTCCCATTAAATTTTTATGTTAATTTCTTTAATATCAGAAACGGGTCCTTTCATGTGAATACTGTCATTTTCATCAATAAATATTGATAACTTGCCAGTAGAAAACTCGATATCTACTTTATTACCTGAAAGTCCGTTTCTCAATGCAGCAAAAGCAGTAGCACAAGCTGCCGTACCACAAGCCTTAGTAAGACCTGCTCCCCTTTCCCACACTTTAACTTTAATTAGTTCTTTATTGACAACTGTTGCTAAAGTGACATTACATTTTTCTGGAAACAAGGGATGGTGTTCAATTTGTGGTCCAATTTTTTTTATTTCAAAATTTTCATTATTCTCAACAAAAAAAATGATATGAGGGTTACCAACATTTACTGCTGTACCTCCAGTATGATTATTATTATTTAGATCAGTTATTTTTATATTAAGGTTATTGGTATCCAATTCTTCAGAAAGTGGAATTTCATTCCACTCTGTTCTACCTTTCCCTATTTCTGTAGAGACTAGTTTTTCTCCTAATATCTCAGATTTTAAATCACCAGATTGTGTAGTTAAAGTAACTAATGATTTATTATTTTCTTTAGATAACAAATCTGCAACACATCTTGTTCCATTTCCACATGCTCCAGAAGTTCCACCATCAGAATTATAAAATTCTAAAGATGCATCAGAACTATCATTTTTAGTTATTAATATTAATTGATCACAACCTATAAATTCTCTATCACAAATTTTAATAATTTGCTCTTTGCTTAAATTAGTAATTTTTTGCCTATTATCTATAATGACAAAATCATTACCTAAACCATCCATTTTAAACGCTTTGATATCCATATATAGATATTTAACTTATTTATTGACTTTTTGAACCTCTATTATAGGTTGTTGGCGTTTCCGCAAAAACATTAACTTTGCGGTGTCTTTGGAAACAAAGAGATCGACACTAGTCAGCGAGGCTTCGCCCACTAGTGCGATTACTGCTGTGCAAAAATATGTTTGAAAATTTGACAAATAAATTTGAAGAAATCTTTTCTTCTCTAAAAAAATCACCTTCACTTGATGAAGCTCAAGTTGATGAAGGTTTAAGAGGAATTAGGCAAGCTCTTTTAGAGGCTGATGTATCTTTAGAGGTTGCTAAAGATTTTATTGAAAAAGTTAAGCCAAAAGCTTTGGGTCAAGAGATTATTAGATCGACTTCACCAGGGGATATGGTTGTCAAAATTGTATACGATGAACTTGTAAGTTTATTGGGAGAGTCTAACAGCAATATAAATCTTAACGCAGTACCACCTGTCCCAATGATGTTGGTAGGACTTCAGGGTTCAGGTAAAACAACAACAACCGCAAAACTTGCTAAGTACTTGGAGAATAACAAAAAGAAAAAAGTTATGATGGTAAGCTTAGACATTTATAGGCCAGCGGCACAAGAGCAACTTAGATCTTTAGGGGAACAAAATAACATTTTAACCTTACCAATTGTTGAAGGGCAGCAACCAGCAGATATTTGTAGAAGAGCAATTGGTGCTGCTAATTTAAATGGTGCTGAAATAATCCTTTTTGATACTGCTGGAAGAACTCAAATTGACTTACAGATGATGAGTGAGATTAAACAAATTGAAGGTGTAATTAATCCAACAGAAACATTCCTAGTAGCAGATTCTTTAACAGGTCAAGTTGCAGCATCAGTTGCAAAGGAATTTAAAAATACAGTTAATTTATCAGGAATTATTTTAACTAGAGCCGATGGTGATGCTAGAGGAGGTGCTGCGGTCAGTATGAAATATGTTTCAAATGTTCCTATTAAATTTTTAGGAATAGGGGAAAAAATTGACAATCTTGAAGTATTTCACCCTGACAGAATAGCTAACAGAATTCTTGGAATGGGAGACATAGTCTCTCTTGTTGAAAAAGCTGCTCAAGATTTTGGCGAAGAAAATATTAAAAAAGCTGAAGAAAATTTAAAAAAAGGTCAGTTTTCAATGCAAGATTATTTAGCTCAACTTAGACAAATGAAAAAAATGGGAGGTATCGAAGGAATAATGTCATTTATGCCAGGAGTTTCAAAAATTAAATCTCAAATGGACTCAGCTGGAATTGATGAAAGTATTATTACTACAAATGAAGCTATTATTTTGTCTATGACAAAAAAAGAGAGAGAGAACCCAAAAATAATTGATGGTTCTAGAAAAAAAAGAATTGCTAATGGCTCTGGTACCAATCCAGCCACTATCAATAAATTGTTAAAACAATTTAAAATGATGTCTGAAATGATGAAAAAGATGTCCAAAGGAAATATCAAAGGTATGTCTGATAAAGGAATACCGCCAGAGCTATTTAACCAATTAAAATAATAAAAGGAGAAGATATGTTAAAACTAAGATTATCAAGAGGAGGAACAAAAAAACGTCCAGTATATAAAGTCGTTGTAGCTGATAGTCGTTTTGCGAGAGACGGAAGATTTATTGAGAAGGTTGGATTTTTTAATCCTCTTTTACCCAAAGATAAAAAAGAAAGAGTAGGTCTTGAGGCTGAAAGAATTAAATATTGGCTTGGTCAAGGAGCTAAACCAACTACTAGAGTTGCGAGAATATTGGGAGAAAATGAATTAATGCCAATGCCTGTAAACGGTAATAACCCTAATAAAGCTATTCCGAAAAAAGAAAGAAATAAAAAAGAGGGAGATAAAACTGAAGCTCCTAAAGCAGACGCAGCACCAGCAGCAGAAGCTCCAAAGGCAGAAACTCCAAAGGCAGAAACTCCTAAAGCAGACGCAGCACCAGCAGCAGAAGCTCCACAGGCAGAAACTCCTAAAGCAGACGCAGCACCAGCAGCAGAAGCTCCAAAGGAAGAAAAAAAATAGTTTAAAAATTATTTATGTGGCAAGCTCAAGTGTTTACACTTTATCCAGAAGTTTTTCCTGGTCCTCTGTCAAAAGGATTATATGGAAAAGCTATGTCTAAAAAGTTATGGGATTTAAAGGTTGTTAACATAAGAGATGCAGCTGAAGATAAACATAAAACTGTAGATGACACACCTTATGGTGGTGGATCAGGAATGTTACTAAAGGCAGATGTCCTTGCTAAATCATTAGATCAAAACAGAATTGAAGGTGAAAAAATTTTATATTTGTCTCCAAAAGGAAAAAAATTTGATCAAAGCTATGCGAAAAAATTGGCAACTGCAAAATCCTTATCACTTATTTGTGGTCATTTTGAAGGCGTTGACGAGAGAGTATTATCTACAAGAAATATAGAAGAAGTAAGTATAGGAGATTATGTTTTGTCTGGAGGCGAAACAGCTGCATATGTTGTTATTGATAGTGTACTCAGGCTATTACCAGGGGTATTAGGGAATGATAATTCTAAGATCGAAGAAACTTTTGAAAATGGTCTATTAGAGTATCCGCAGTATACAAAACCTCAAATTTGGGAAGAAAAATCAGTACCAGATGTACTATTATCAGGTGATCATAGTAAAATTAAAGACTGGCGTTTATCTCAATCTGAGGCTATAACACGCGACCGAAGACCAGATTTATGGAAAAAATATAAGAAAGACTAATTTGATTAACATAAACATGAAAACTATTGAGGAAATAAACCAACACAACGTAAAAAAGATTCTTTCTGAGAAAAAAATTCCAGATTTTTATCCAGGGGATGTTGTTAAGGTTGGTGTAAGAATTACTGAAGGTAAAAAAGACAGAATTCAATATTTCGAAGGTGTATGTATTGCAAAAAAAAGTAGAGACTTAAACTCTTCTTTTACAGTAAGAAAGATTTCATTTGGAGAAGGCGTTGAAAGAACATTTCCTTTATATGGAACTTTAATAGACTCAATTAAAGTTATTAGATCAGGTAAAGTAAGAAGAGCAAAACTATATTATTTAAGAGATAGAACAGGTAAATCAGCAAGAATTGCAGAAAAAATAAGAAAAAAAATTGGTATTGATATCGATGTTAAGCCAGAGACTGTAACGGAAGAAAATGTTGCCCCAGCTGCTGAGGCTACAAAAGAGGAAGCCCCTAAAACAGAAGCGGTACAAGATAATGCTGTTAAAGCTGAGGAGGCACCGAAAGAAGAGGCTTCTAAAGAAGAAAAAAAATTAGAAAGCCCTTCAGAAAAAAAATAATTTTTTTTTCAATGTCCACAACACTTTACGATAAAATTTGGAATGATCACTTGGTTGATCAACAGGATGATGGAACAGCGCTTCTTTTTGTTGATAGACATTTAATTCATGAAGTGACAAGTCCACAAGCATTTGAAGGATTAAGAAATTCAAATAGGAAAGTAAGACATCCTGATCTAACACTTGCAGTTGCAGATCATAATGTTCCAACTACTGATAGAACTAAAGGAATAGCTGATCAAGAGTCTAAAATACAAGTAGATACTTTAGATGCAAATTGTAAGGAGTTTGGTATTCAACTTTTTGGAATGGATGACAGACGACAAGGAATTGTGCATATCATAGGTCCAGAACAGGGCTTTACTCAACCGGGTACTGTTATTGTATGTGGTGATAGTCATACTGCAACCCATGGAGCCTTTGGTGCTTTAGCATTTGGAATTGGAACGTCAGAAGTTGAACACGTTTTAGCAACACAAACACTAGTTCAAAAAAAAGCAAAAAATTTTAGAATTAATGTTAATGGGAAACTTCCGATTGGTGTCACTTCAAAAGATGTAATTCTCCAGATAATCGGAAAAATTGGTACAGCTGGCGGTACAGGTTGTGTAATAGAATATGCTGGAGATTTAATAAGATCATTGAGTGTTGAGCAAAGAATGACAATTTGCAATATGACAATTGAAGGTGGAGCAAGAGCAGGATTGATTGCACCAGATGAAAAAATATTTGAGTATTTAAAAGGCAAACCTATGTCACCGAAGGGTCAAAATTGGGAAAAAGCTTTAAATTACTGGAGTGGTCTAAAGACTGACAAAGATGCAAATTTTGATAAGGAAATAAATTTAAATGCAGCGGAAATTTTGCCAATGATAACATGGGGAACTTCGCCACAAGATGTTATTACAATTGATGGAAAAGTTCCTAATCCACAAACTGAAACAGACGAAGATAAAAAGAATTCAATTGAAAGATCATTGAAATACATGGGACTAAAACCTGATATGTCAGCAACTGATATAAAAATCGATAAAGTATTTATAGGAAGTTGTACAAACGGAAGAATTGAGGATTTAAGAGAAGCGGCAAAAATTTTAAAAGATAAAAAAATATCATCACACGTTAATGCAATGGTAGTTCCAGGATCTGGGTTAGTTAAAGAACAAGCTGAGCAAGAGGGATTAGATAAGATTTTCATCAGTTCAGGATTTGAGTGGAGAGAGCCAGGCTGTTCTATGTGTTTAGCCATGAATGCTGATAAGCTTAAGCCAGAGGAAAGATGCGCTTCTACTTCAAATAGAAATTTTGAGGGTAGACAAGGTAGAGGTGGCAGAACTCATTTGGTCAGTCCAGGGATGGCAGCTGCAGCTGCAATTTCTGGAAACCTTGATGATGTTAGAAAGTATCAAAATTAAATGCAAAAGTTTAATACACTAAAGAGTATTCCCGCATATCTGCCAATAGTTAATATTGATACAGATATGATTATTCCTAAGCAATTTTTGAAAACTATTAAAAGAACTGGACTTGGAAAAAACTTGTTTTTTGAGATGAGATATGATGATCAAGGAAAAGAAATTGAAAATTTTATTCTTAACAAGGATCCCTTCAATAAATCCAAAATTTTGATTGCTGGAAAAAATTTTGGATGCGGTTCATCAAGAGAACATGCTCCATGGGCATTGCTAGATTTTGGAATTACATGTGTAATTAGCTCAAGTTATGCAGATATTTTTTATAGTAATTGCTTTAAGAATGGTATTTTGCCAATTATTCTTGATGAGGAAAAAATAAAACAGATTTCAGAATATGCAACTAGAAAAGAAGAAATCTCAGTTGATTTAAATAAACAAGTAATTGTTTATGGTAATAACGAAATTAAATTTGAAATAGATCCATTTAAGAAAAAGTGTTTACTAGAAGGCCTTGATGACATTGCTTTGTCTTTAAAAAAAGTAGACAAAATTAAAACTTTTGAAAATAGTTTAAAAACTAAAAAACCATGGATTTTTAATGATTAAGGTAAAAAAAAGAAAAATTCTTTTATTGCCTGGTGACGGTATTGGACCAGAGGTAATTCGTGAAGTGAAAAAAATTATTAACTGGTTCAACGACAAAAAATCTTTAGATTTTGAAATTGATGAAGATCTTGCTGGTGGTTGTTCTTATGACAAACATGGCACTCCAATTACTGACGAGGTATTTTATAAAGCTTTGGAGAGTGAAGTTGTTATGTTAGGTGCGGTGGGAGGACCAAAATGGGATGAAGTAGAATTTTCTAAAAAACCAGAAAGAGCATTGCTAAAACTTAGAAAAGAATTAAAACTATTTGCTAATTTACGACCAGCAATATGCTTTGAACAATTGGTAAGCGCATCAACATTAAAACCAGAGGTAGTTTCAGGATTAGATATAATGATTGTTAGAGAGCTTACAGGCGGAATATATTTTGGTGAACCAAGAGGAATTAAACCGATTGAAAATGGAGAAAGAAAAGGAATAAATACCCATACATATACGACTAATGAAATCGCTAGGGTAGCACGTATTGCATTCGACCTAGCAAGAAAAAGATCCAATAAAGTAACCTCATGTGAAAAATCAAACGTTATGGAAGCCGGACAGTTATGGAAGGAAGAAGTACAAGAACTTCATGATAAAGAATTTAAAGATGTAGAATTAAGCCATATGCTTGCTGATAATTGTGCAATGCAACTATTAAGAAATCCTAAGCAATTTGATGTAATTGTAACTGATAATTTATTTGGCGATATGCTTTCAGATCAAGCATCAATGCTAACAGGCTCTTTAGGTCTATTACCTTCTGCATCTTTAGGAGCAAAAAATAAAGATGGAGAAATGAGAGCGATGTACGAACCTATTCATGGTTCAGCACCAGATATTGCTGGTAAATCTATTGCAAATCCTATTGCTTCTATTTTAAGCTTTGCTATGGCTTTAAGGTATTCTTTAGATTTAGATAATGAGGCTGATGCATTAGAAAAAGCAGTACAGCAGGTATTAAATGATGGTTTGAGAACTAAAGATATTCTATCAGATGGAATGAAACAGGCATCAACTTCAGCAATGGGTGATGCGATAATTTCAAAATTGCAATAAATCTATAATTATTCTAAACTTTTAAAATGCCAAGTTATACAGCTCCAGTAAAAGATATGATGTTTCTTTATGATAAGTTAAGAGACAATAAATACTACAATGAATTAGAAAAGTATAATGAAGTTAATTCTGATTTGGTAAAAGATATTTTAGAAGAAGCAGCCAAAATAAATCAAAATTTAATTTTACCACTTGCAAAAGTAGGGGATGAAAATCCTGCAGTTTTAGAAAATGGAGTTGTTAGAACCCCCCCAGGCTATAAAGAGGCATACCAAAAATATATAGAAGATGGATGGACATCATTATCTTGTGATCCAAAATATGGTGGTCAAGGGATGCCTAAAACTGTTAGCGCGTTTTTTGACGAAATGTTATCTTCTGCGAGTTTGTCATTTAAACTTTATAGTGAATTAAGTATTGGAGCTTATAATTGTATTAATCGTCATGCTACAGAGGAAATAAAGAACAAATATTTACCTAAAATGGTTGAGGGTAAATGGAGTGGCACGATGTGTTTAACTGAACCAGTTTGTGGAACTGATTTAGGGCTTTTAAAGACTAAAGCAGAAAAACAAACTGATGGAACATATAAACTAAGTGGTCAGAAAATATTCATCACTTCTGGTGATCAAGACCTAACAGAAAATATTATTCATCTTGTAATTGCTAGAGCCACAGACTCTCCAGCTGGAACTAAAGGCATAAGTTTATTTTTAGTACCTAAATTTATAGTCAATGAGGACGGAACTGTTGGCCCAAGGAATGGGGTATCAACAGGATCTATTGAAAGTAAAATGGGAATAAAAGGTTCAGCTACATGTGTCTTAAATTTTGATGATGCAACTGGCTATATGATTGGAGCTAAAGACAAAGGTTTAAGTGCAATGTTTACAATGATGAATTTAGAGAGGATAGTAGTTGGTATACAAGGTTTAGGTCTATCTGAAATTGCTTATCAGAACTCTCTTGCATATGCTAAAGAGAGAAAACAAGGGAAAACAAATAATACAAAATCAACAAATGGTGCAGATTTTATAATTGAACATGCTGACATAAGAAAATCTTTGTTAAATATGAAATCAATAATTGAAGGAGAAAGAGCATTATGTTTTTGGTTATCTCAACAAACTGAGGTTAGCCTTTATCATCCTGATGAAAAAATAAAACAAGAAGCATCTGATTATGTTTCATTAATGACACCTGTGGTAAAATCATTGTTTAGTGATTTAGCTATGGAGATAACAAATGACGCAATGCAGATACACGGAGGTTATGGGTATACAAAAGATCAAGGAATAGAGCAATTATATAGAGATAATCGTATTACTCCTATTTATGAAGGAACAAACTCAGTTCAAGCTGCAGATTTAGTATTTAGAAAATTATCAAATAAAAATGGCAATATAATTGAGAGATTCTTAGGCATGGTTAAGTCTGAGTGTGATAGTAAAAAAGGAAAAGTTGAAACTTTTTCAAAAGAATTAAATCATTACTTGGATATATTATCTAAGTTTACAGGTTGGATCAGTGATCAATGTAAAATTGAAAAAGACGATGTAAGTGCGGCAGCAAACGATTATTTAAGAACACTTGGATACGTATCAATTGCTTATTCTTGGATTAAAGTTTTAGAAGTTAGTTTTAATGACTACGAAAAAAATAAAGACTTTTACTCAGATAAAATTAATACAGCTAAATTTTATTTTGAAAAGGTATTACCTAGAGCAGAATATCATTATAAATCTGCAATTTCAGGTAGTTCCAATATTATGAAATTTAAATTTATTTAGGATGAATCATTACGATACTAATTTGGATAAAAATGAAGCCAACCATGTTCCTTTAACACCTCTAACATTTTTAAAAAGAGCAACAGAAATTTATCCAAATTATGAAGCAATCGTTTATGAAGACAGAAGTTATACTTGGAGCAAAGTTTATCAAAGAGCAGTAAAATTTGCCAGTGCATTATCTAAAATTGGGATTAAAAAAGGTGATACAGTTTCATTCTTAGCGTTTAATACACCCGAAATATTTGAAGCTCACTACTCTGTCCCAATGACAGGAGCAGTTTTAAATACAATTAATATTAGATTAGATGCAAATACTATCAATTATATTTTAAATCACAGTGATGCAAAAGTTTTGGTTGTGGATAGACAATTACATGTGGAAGTCAAAAAAGCTTTAAAAAATTTAGATAAAAAAATTATAGTTATAGATATAAACGATAAATATGCTGATCAATCAAAGTGTGAAACCATTGGTGATCTGGAGTATGAAAATTTTTTAAACACTGGAGATGAAAATTTCAATTGGCAAATGCCTGAAGATGAATGGCAGTCTATTTCGTTAAGTTATACTTCTGGAACTACAGGAAATCCAAAAGGAGTAGTTTATCATCATAGAGGCGCTTATTTAATGTCTACAGGAAGTTCAGTTGCATGGAATATGCCTAATCGTTTAAATTTTTTAACAGTTGTGCCAATGTTTCATTGTAATGGATGGTGTTATCCCTGGACAATACCAATGTTAAATGGAAGAACTATTTGTTTAAGAAATATAGATATTAAAAAAATATTTGATCTAATTGATAGATACGACGTAACGCATTTTGGTGGAGCACCTATAGTCTTAAATATGATCACAGGCGCTCCAGAAGCTGACAGAAAAAAATTAAATCACAAAGTTTATGTTTTAACTGCTGGTGCTCCTCCACCAAGTGTAATTTTTAAAAAAATGAAAGCACTTGGTTTTGAGGTAATGCATGTTTATGGTTTAACAGAGACATATGGACATGTTACTCAATGTGCATGGAATGATGAGTGGAATGATTTTGATGAAGATAAACAAAATGAAATCAAAGCGAGACAGGGAGTAAGATATCCAAATACTGAAGGCGTAACTATTTTAGATCCTGAAACTATGAAAGAGGTTCCAAAGGATGGCAAAACTATAGGTGAAATAATGATAAGGGGCAATATAGTTATGAAGGGATATTTTAAAGATAAAGAAGCTACAGATAAAGCCATGAAAGGTGGCTGGTTTCACACTGGAGATTTAGCCGTGATGCATCCAGATGGATACGTCAAAATACAAGATAGATCTAAAGATATAATTATATCTGGAGGAGAAAATATATCTTCAATTGAAATAGAAAATACTCTTTCTAAACACCCTTCTGTTTCTATTGCAGCTGTGGTTGCAAAACCTGATGAAAAATGGGGTGAAGTTCCATGTGCCTTTATCGAAATGGTTAAAGACAAACCAGCAAGTGAAAAAGAATTAATAGATTTTTGTAAAGAAACTTTAGCAGGATTTAAAGTCCCAAAAAAAGTAATTTTCTGTGAGTTACCAAAAACTTCTACGGGAAAAATTCAGAAGTTTGAACTAAGAAAACAATTCTAGGTAATTATTTGATTTTCCAAGTAGAAAATAAAAATGTCCATGCATCAGATGCAGGGCAAGGCATTGATCCAAAAAAACAAACAATTGTATTTTTGCATGGGAGTGGGATGTCACATATTGTTTGGTCTTTAACAGAGCAATTTTTTTCAAATCAAAATTTTAATGTTTTATCAATAGATTTACCTGGACATGGCAATTCTGATGGTCCTTGTATAAATACTATAGAAAAAATAACAGAATGGTTAGAAAAAGCATTTAATCAGTTAAATTTAAATGATTTAGTTTTAATTGGACATTCTCAAGGATGTTTAGAGATATTAGAATTTGCTTATAAATATTCAGCTAGAATAAAAAAACTAATATTTGTTGGTGGTTCCTATAAAATGCCAGTTCATCCAGATTTGATTGAATTAGCAAAAAATGGTGACTCTGATGCTGTCAAATTGATGATGAAGTGGGGATATGAGGGTTCCAAAAAATTTATTGGTGGCAATCCAATTGAAAGAATAATTCAATCACCCCGAGATATCAGCGAAATATTAGCTGTTGATCTTATTGCTTGTAACAATTATTCCAACGGTAAAGAGGCCGCTAGTTCAATAAATTGTCCTAGCATGTTTATATTTGGTGCCCTTGATAAGATGGTAAACATTGAAGTAGGAAAAAAATTTTCAAATCTCGTAAAAAATTCGTCCACTCTCGTCTTCGAAGATTGTGGTCATATGATTATGATTGAAAAAGCATTTGAAATGAGAGAAAAGGTCCTAGAATTTTTAAAAAAATGAAAAACTTTTCTATTGCAAAATCAAGAAGATTACGGAGTACACCTTATACTGACAGAATAGAAGCTCATGGTGTGAGTAGCTACACTGTTTATAATCATATGTTACTTCCAGCATCATTTAAATCTTTAGAAAGTGATTATCATCACTTAAAAAAATACGTACAAGTTTGGGATGTTGCAGCAGAAAGACAAGTTGAAATCTCTGGAAAAGACTCATCTAAATTAGTTCAATTAATGACTTGTAGGGATTTATCTAAATCAAAAGTTGGAAAATGTTATTACGCTCCATTAATCGATAATGATGGATTTTTAGTTAATGACCCAATAATTAATAAACTTGCAGAAGACAAATGGTGGCTATCTATAGCCGACGCAGATGTAATATTTTTTGCAAAAGGTCTTGCAGCTGGAAATAGATTTGATGTTGAAATTAATGAACCAAATGTAAATATCTTAGCTGTGCAAGGACCCTTGGCTGATGATTTAATGTCAAAACTATTCGGTGAAGAGATTAGAAAATTAAAATTTTTTAACTTTGATTATTTTGAATTAAAAGGTCACAAATATTTCATTGCAAGGTCTGGATGGTCCAAACAAGGCGGATTTGAAATATATGTTGATAATGACATTGCAGGTCAGAATTTATATGATTATTTGTTTGAAGAGGGAAAAGAATTTAATGTTAAGCCGGGTTGCCCAAATTTAATAGAGAGAATTGAAGGTAATTTGTTATCTTATGGAAATGACTTTGACAATAGAGACAATCCTTTTGAAGCAAATTTTGATAAATTTATTCATTTAGACAGTGATGTTAATTTTTTAGGTAAAGAAAAACTAAAAAAAATAAAAGAAAAAGGAATAACTAGAAAACTAATGGGTGTAAAAATTGATCATAATAAAATTGATATGTATTGCGAAAAGACTTTATTTGCTGATAACCAAGAAATAGTTGGATATGTTAGATCGGCAACTTATTCACCCACATTTGATAAAGTTATTGGAATTGCAATGATTAATAAACCCTACTGGAATACAAAAAATCAGTTTAATATAGAAATAAATGAAAAAATATATGTGGGTACGGTTTGTGATTTGCCACTCGTTTAAAATTAAAAGTCTTTTAGTGTTATGAATATTGCAATTGTAGGCGCAACAGGAAATGTTGGTAGAAAAATAATAGAAATTTTAGAGAAAAAAAAAATAAATATTGAAAATCTTTTTTTACTGGCTTCAAAAAAAAGTGAAGGAAAAAAAGTAAATTATAATGGAAAAGAACATACAGTAACTGACCTTGAAAAATTTGATTTTTCCTCTGTTAAAATAGCTTTTTTTGCAGCAGGAAGCGGGGTAGCTGAAAAATGGGCTCATGTTGCTGCTGAAAAAACTATTGTTATAGACAATTCAAAATATTTTAGAAAAGACCCTGATATTCCATTAATTGTACCTGAAGTTAATTCAAAAAAATTATCTGATGTAAAAAATAAAAATATTATTGCTAATGCTAATTGTTCAGTGATTCCAGTTGTTGTGGCTTTAAAACCCTTGCATGATTTGTATAATATAAATCGTGTAGTCGCCTCTACTTATCAGTCAGTATCAGGAGCAGGTAAGTCAGCTATGGATGAATTATTATCTCAAACAGAGGATTATTTTCAAAATAAAGAAATAGACTCAAAAAATTTTACTAAACAAATAGCCTTTAATGCAATTCCTCATATTGATACTTTTTTAGAAAATGGTTACACAAAAGAGGAACAAAAAACGACTGACGAAATTCAAAAAATTTTAGATAAAAAAATTAAAGTAACTTCTACTTGTGTTAGGATACCTGTTCTTGTTTCTCACTGTATTAGTGCAAATGTAGAATTTAATAAAAAATGTAATTTGGATGAAATAAGAAAAGTTCTATCTACTTCCCCTGGGTGTAAGGTTATAGATGAACATCAGGATGGGGGTTATATAACACCAGTAGAAGCTGAGGATAAATTTGAAACTTTTATTTCAAGAATAAGATTGGATGAGTCTCGTGAAAATACAATAAATTTGTGGATCGTATCAGATAATTTAGTAAAAGGGGCGGCATTGAACGCAGTACAAATTGCTGAAAGTTTGATTACAAATAATTTTTATGGAAGATAAAAAACCACTTTCACCACATATACAAATTTATAGATGGCATATCTCTTCATTGGTATCAATTTCTCATAGAATAACTGGTATAATTAATATTATAGCTATTACATTTATTTGTTTGTGGTCTGGCTGGTTAATTCTAGGGGAAGAAAATTACACTTTAATAAATTTTTTTCTTAATTCATTTTTTGGTAAATTTGTTGTTTTAGGTATCGTTTGGTCATTTAGTTTCCAAGTTTTGAGTGAAATACGACATCTAATAATGGATATGGGGTATGGTTTTGAATTAAAAACAACTCGTATAACAGGCTTGCTCGTTATATTTGGTTCATTCCTGCTTACAGTAGTTATTTATTTAGTTGGTAGAAATTTTTTTTAATATGAATTTAGCAACAAAAAAATGGATTTTCACAAAAGCTTCATCGGTAATTTTATTGCCTCTTATGCTTTGGTTTATATTAAGTTTCGTATCTATTTACGATCAAGGCTATTTGGAAATTTTAAATTTTTTTGTCACCCCAATAAATAAATTTCTCTTTAGTTTATTTATTATATTTGCATTTTTTTTCTCATCTTTAACTATTAGTGAGGTTTTTGAGGATTATATTGCTAATGAAAAAATCAAAAATGTCGCAAACAGACTATTGTATATTTCTGCTATAGGTATTTCATTTTTAACAATAATTATTATATTTAATCTAAAATAATGAGTTCATACAATATTATAGATCACGAATATGACGTTGTAGTCTTAGGTGCTGGTGGATCAGGATTGAGAGCTGCTGTCGGTTTGAGTGAAGCAGGTTTAAAAACTGCATGTATTTCAAAAGTATTTCCAACCAGAAGTCATACTTCCGCGGCCCAAGGTGGAATTTCTGCTGCGCTTGGAAACATGGGTGAAGATGATTGGAGATGGCATATGTATGATACTGTTAAAGGAGCTGATTGGTTAGGGGATCAAGATAGCATCGAGTATCTTTGTAAAGAAGCACCTAAAGCAGTTTTAGAATTAGAAAAATATGGAGTTCCATTTAGTCGAACAGATGAGGGAAAAATTTATCAAAGACCATTTGGAGGAATGACAAAAAATTATGGAAATGGAATAGTCCAAAGGACATGTGCAGCTGCGGATAGAACTGGACACGCAATATTACATACTCTTTATGGGCAAGCTTTGAAACATAACACAGAATTTTTTATAGAATATTTTGCATTAGATTTATTAATGAAAGATGGAGAGTGTAAAGGATTAATAGCTTGGAATTTGAATGATGGAACAATTCATCGATTTAGAGCTCACACAGTAATTATAGCAACAGGTGGATATGGAAAAGTTTATTATTCTGCAACTTCTGCGCATACTTGTACAGGAGATGGAAATGCAATGGTATTAAGAGCAGGGTTGCCGCTACAAGATATGGAGTTTGTTCAATTTCACCCAACTGGTATTTATGGACACGGAACATTAATTTCTGAAGGCGTTAGAGGAGAGGGAGGATATCTAGTAAACTCTAAAGGTGAAAGATTTATGGAAAGATATGCTCCAAATGCAAAAGATTTAGCATCAAGAGATGTTGTGAGTAGATCAATGTCTATAGAAATTAATGAAGGAAGAGGTGTAGGAAAAGATCAGGATCATGTTCATTTACATTTAAGTCATTTAGATAAAAGTGTTATTGAAAATAGACTTCCAGGGATCACTGAAGCGGCAAGATTATTTGCGAATGTTGATGTAACAAAGGAGCCAATCCCAGTTGTTCCAACTGTTCATTATAATATGGGTGGAATTCCAACTAATTATAAAGCAGAAGTTTTAACAGTTAATGGATCAGAGAAAACAGTGCCAGGCCTGATGGCAATCGGAGAAGCAGCATGTGTATCAGTTCATGGAGCAAATAGACTTGGTTCAAAT
The DNA here is from genome assembly GCA_902583635.1 of uncultured Pelagibacteraceae bacterium. Taxonomy (GTDB): domain Bacteria; phylum Pseudomonadota; class Alphaproteobacteria; order Pelagibacterales; family Pelagibacteraceae; genus Pelagibacter. The sequence continues at coordinate 53,188 of CACHWJ010000003.1, forward strand.
TCTTTAATTGATTTAGTTGTGTTTGGAAGAGCTGCAGCAAAAAGAGCTGCTGAACTAATCAAACCAGGTGCACCTCATGAAGAAATCCCAGAGACAGAAACTCAGAAGTGCTTAGATAGATTTGATAAATTAAGAAATGCACAAGGAGATAATAGTACTGCAGAATTAAGACTAGCGATGCAAAAAACAATGCAGTCGAAATGTGCAGTATTTAGAACAGAAAAAAATTTAGAGGAAGGTGTTAACGAAATTAGAAAAACTTATGATAGTATGGACTCAATTTCAGTTAAGGATAGATCTTTAGTTTTTAATACAGATTTAGTAGAAACCTTAGAGTTTGATAATTTAATTAGACAGGCAGTAACCACAGTAGACTCTGCATATCATAGAAAAGAGAGTAGAGGAGCTCATGCAAGAGAGGATTATCCTAATAGAGACGATAAAAAATTTATGCAGCACACGCTTGCTTGGTGCGATGGAAAAGATACAAAAATAACATACAGACCTGTTCATAATTCAACATTGACTAATGAAGTACAATATTTTCCACCTCAGGAAAGAGTTTATTAATGGCTCAAATAAGTTTACCTAAAAATTCTGAGGTAAATAAAGGGAAATATTTCAAAGATAAGACAGGTTCAAAAAATATTCGTAAAGTTAATGTTTATAGATGGGATCCATCTACAGAAGAAAATCCAAGAATTGATACTTACGAAGTTGATATGGACAATTGTCCTTCAAAAGTTTTAGACATCTTAAATAAAATTAAAAATGAAATAGATCCAACTCTGGCATATAGAAGGTCGTGCGCTCATGGTGTTTGTGGTTCATGTGCAATGAATATGGGAGGTAAAAATGGTCTTGCTTGTACAAAACCTCATGCTGAAATAGATGGTGATATTGACATTTATCCTTTGCCTCATTTAAAAGTGAAGAGAGATTTAATAGGCGACTTAGATGGCCTTTATAAACAGTACCAGTCTATTGAGCCTTGGTTAAAAAATAATTCATCTAAAGACACAAATGAGATTTTTCAATCAAAAGAAGATAGAGCAAAATTAGATGGTGCATATGAATGTATTATGTGTGCATGTTGTTCTACGTCATGTCCTAGTTATTGGTGGAATGGAGATAAATATTTAGGTCCCGCTGTACTTTTGCAGGCTTATAGATGGATTGTTGATAGTCGAGATGACGAAAGAAAAGCAAGATTAAAAAAAGTTGCTGATGAACTAAAACTTTATAGATGTCATACCATTCTAAATTGTACCAGTGCTTGTCCTAAAGGGCTAAATCCAGCAAAAGCAATTGCTGAAATCAAGAAAATGTTAGCTACAGCTAATGTTTAAATAGACTAATAAGTATTTTTGTTTTAAAAGATCCTACTCATGAAGTTAATTGAACACTTTGTTGGCGGAAAATTATTTTCAGGTTCTTCTGATAGAAAAGGTAAAGTTTTTAATCCAGCTACAGGTGAGCAAGAGTCTGAGGTAAAGTTAGCGTCGAAATCAGATTTAGATCAAGCTGTTGAAATTGCTAAAAAAGCTTTTGAAACATGGTCCTTAAAGCCAGCTCTTCAAAGAGCAAGAGTAATGTTTAAATTTAAAGAACTAATTGAAAAAAATTCTGATGAATTGACAAAACTAATTGTTTCTGAGCATGGAAAAGTTTTTGAGGATGCCAGAGGCTCTTTAACAAGAGGGTTAGAGGTTGTTGAATTTGCTTGTGGAATACCTCATTTATTAAAAGGTGAATTTTCTGAAAATGTTGGAACAAATGTTGATAGTTGGTCAATGAGACAACCTTTAGGGGTGGTTGCAGGAATTACCCCATTTAATTTTCCTGCTATGGTTCCAATGTGGATGTTTCCAATAGCAATCGCATGTGGAAATACATTTATTTTAAAACCATCTGAAAAGGACCCTTCATGTTCTATTATGTTAGCTCAATTGCTTATAGAAGCAGGTCTTCCTGAGGGAGTGTTTAATGTAGTGAATGGTGACAAAGAATCTGTAGATGCAATATTGGAGAACTTTGATATTAAAGCAGTAAGTTTTGTAGGCTCGACTCCAATTGCAAAATATATTTATGAAAACTCGGCTAAAAATGAAAAGAGAGTTCAAGCACTAGGTGGTGCCAAAAATCATTTGGTGGTAATGCCAGATTGTGACTTAGATGGAGCAGTTAATGGTTTAATGGGTGCAGCTTATGGTTCTGCAGGCGAAAGATGTATGGCTCAGTCTGTTGCTGTTGCTGTTGGAGATATTGGAGATGAGCTTGTTTCAAGATTATCAAAAAAAGCTGAAGCTTTAAAAGTTGGCCCTGGGATGGATAAAGCATCTGAAATGGGTCCTTTGGTAACAAAAGAACACTTAGAAAGAGTTAAAGGATATGTAGATTTAGGTGTTAAAGAGGGTGCTAAACTAGTTGTTGATGGAAGAGATCTTAAACTTCAAGGTTATGAGAATGGATTTTACATCGGTGGTTGTTTATTTGATCATGTTAATAAAGATATGAGAATATACAAAGAGGAAATATTTGGCCCAGTATTATCAGTTGTCAGAGTTAAAACTTTTGAAGAGGCTGCAAAATTAATTAACGACCATGAATATGGAAATGGAGTAAGTATTTATACTAGAGATGGAGATGCTGGAAGAACATTCGCTAGCAAAATTCAGGTAGGTATGGTTGGTATTAACGTACCCATACCAGTGCCGATGGCCTTTCATAGTTTTGGAGGCTGGAAAAGATCTTTATTTGGAGACAGTGCAATGCATGGTATGGAAGGAATAAAATTTTATACAAAACTTAAAACAGTAACTTCTAGGTGGCCTTCTGGTATCCGTTCAAATGCGGAATTTGTAATGCCAACAATGAAATAAAAGGAAAATAATGACAAAAATATCTTTGATTGGCGCAGGCCAAATTGGTGGAACTCTTGCTCACTTAATTGGTACTAAAGAATTAGTAAACGAAGTGGTGTTATTTGATGTAGCGAGTGGTATTGCAAAAGGAAAAGCTTTAGATATAGCGCAATCTTCATCTGTAGATGGTTTTAATGTTAAATTTTCAGGTACTGATAATTACAAAGATATTAAGGACTCAGATGTAATAATTATTACTGCAGGTGTACCAAGAAAACCAGGAATGAGTAGAGATGATTTACTTGGAATAAATTTAAAAATTATTAAACAAGTCGCTGAAGGAGTCAAACAAAACGCCCCAAATGCTTTTGTTATATGTATTACTAATCCATTAGACGTGATGGTTATGGCATTTCAAAAATTTTCCAGTTTACCAGCTAATAAAGTTGTGGGCATGGCAGGTATATTGGATAGTTCTAGATTTAAATTATTTTTGTCTCTTGAACTAAACGTACCAGTCAAAGAGATTGAGGCGATGGTGATGGGTGGACATGGTGATACAATGGTCCCTATGCCAAGATTTACAAAAGTCTCTGGCCGACCTTTACTTGATTTAGTTAAAGATGGAAAAATATCTCAAGAAAGACTTGAAGAAATAAATCAACGAACAAGAGATGGGGGAGCTGAGATAGTTAAGTTTTTAGAGAAAGGTTCAGCATTCTATGCTCCTGCAGCATCAGGTGTTCAAATGGCTGAAGCATATTTAAATGATCAAAAAAAATTATTACCATGTGCGGTCCAATTAAATGGAGAGTACAGTGTAAACAATGTTTATGCTGGAGTGCCTGTTATCATTGGAAAAAGTGGTGTTGAAAAAATTGAGGAAGTAAGTTTAGATGATAATGAGAAAAAAGAGTTTATGCATTCAATAGATGCAGTAAAAGCTCTTTGGGAAGCTGCATCAAAAATAGATCCTGATCTTTCCAAATAAAAAATGAACATACACGAGCATCAAGCCAAACAAATCTTAAAAAAATATGGTGCAATAGTCCCAGAAGGAGTATTTGCTTTAAATGTTGAGGAACTGCTTGAGAAAGTAAAATCACTGAAAACTAAAAAATACGTTCTGAAAGCACAAATACATGCTGGTGGAAGAGGAAAAGCTGGAGGGGTAAAAATTTTAAATACAATTGGTGAGCTAGAATTAGCTGCTAAAGAGTTACTTGGTAAAACACTTATTACTCATCAAACAGGCCCAGAGGGAAGAGAAGTTAAAAGATTATATGTTGAAGAGTCCTCAAACATAGAAAAAGAATTTTATTTATCGTGTCTTGTGGATAGAGCTAGTTCAAAAATTGCTTTCATATCAAGTGATCAAGGAGGCATGGATATTGAGGAAGTAGCAAGTAAAACACCAGAAAGAATTTTAACTACAAAAGTTGATATTAATGAAGAAATTTCAAATACTGATTGTGAAAAAATTATAAAAATTTTTAATTTAAATAATGAAGCAAAAAATCAAGCTATAAATTTAATCAAATCAATTTATAAAATGTTTATAAGTACTGATGCTAATATGGTTGAGGTCAATCCTTTAATTTTGACTAAAGAAGAAAAAATAGTTTGTTTAGATGCAAAAGTAAATTTTGATTCAAATGCCTTGTTCAGACATCCTGAAATTGTTGAGCTTAGAGATCTTAATGAGGAAGATTCAACAGAAATTGAGGCAAGCAAACATGACCTCGCATATATAAAATTAGATGGAAGTATAGGCTGTATGGTTAATGGAGCAGGCCTAGCAATGGCCACAATGGATATAATAAAATTATATGGAAAGGAGCCTGCCAATTTTTTAGATGTAGGAGGCGGCGCATCAAAAGAAAAAGTTTCTGCAGCTCTAAAAATTATTCTTTCTGATAAGAATGTTAAAGGTATCTTAATTAATATTTTTGGGGGAATTATGAGGTGTGATGTGCTTGCACAAGGGGTTGTAGATGCTGCTAAGGAGATAAACATTAGTGTTCCTCTAGTGGTTAGACTTGCAGGTACAAATTTTAAGCAAGGTAAAGAAATACTTGATAATTCTGGTTTGAAGTTAATATCAGCAGAAAATTTAGATGATGCAGCTAAAAAAATTGTTAAGGCGATAAAATAAATGTCAGTATTAGTAAATAAAAATACAAAAGTTATTTGTCAGGGCTTCACTGGATCTCACGGCACATTCCATTCTGAACAAGCAATAAAGTATGGGACAAATCTTGTAGGTGGAGTAACCCCTAAAAAAGGAGGCCAAAAACATTTAGAAAGACCAGTTTTTAATACAGTATTAGAGGCAAAAAATGAGGTAGGTGCAGACGCTACTATGATCTATGTTCCAGCAAAATTTGCAGCTGATGCAATCATTGAAGCAATTAATGCATCAATAGATCTTATAGTTTGCATAACAGAAGGCATCCCAGTTCAGGATATGCTTAAAGTAAGACAAAGTTTGGCTAGCTCAAATAGTCGTCTTATCGGGCCAAACTGCCCAGGAATAATTACACCTGATGAATGTAAAATTGGAATAATGCCTGGAAATATTCATAAAAGAGGATCTGTTGGTATAGTTTCTAGATCAGGAACATTAACTTATGAGGCAGTAGCACAAACTACTGAAAATGGACTGGGTCAATCAACTTGTATTGGTATTGGAGGAGATCCAATCAACGGTACAAATTTTATAGATTGTTTAGATTTATTTTTAAATGATGATGAGACAGAGTCGATTTTAATGATCGGAGAAATAGGGGGTACAGCAGAGGAAGAGGCCTCAGAATTTGTCAAAAATCATAAAATTAAAAAACCTATAGTTGGATTTATAGCAGGAATTACAGCTCCGCCTGGTCGAAGAATGGGTCATGCAGGGGCTATTATTTCTGGAGGCAAAGGTGGGGCAAAAGATAAAATAAAAAAGATGGAAGAATGTGGGATTACAGTTGCAGAATCACCATCAATCATTGGAAAAACATTGTTTAATAAACTGTCTAATTGAAAAATACTATTAGAAGGATATATTAAGTAAAAAGATGTCTTCATCAAAAAATCTTGAATTTGAAAAAACTTCATTCTTAAATAAGTCTAATAGTGCATTTATTGAACAAATGTATCTTAAATTTATCAATAAAGATCCCGAATTACCTGAGAGCTGGGCAAATTATTTTGAGGGTATAGGCGAAGAGATAAAAGTTATTGCTTCAGAAATAAATGGACCATCTTGGGGGCCTTCAAAAGTAAAAATAGATATTGATGAATTGCAAAAAAAAATAGAGATAGAGGACAACAATAAAGTAAATAATGAAAAAATAGATTCATCAGAAAAATTTAATTTTCAATTACTTGCAGACTCTAACAAAGATTCAATCAGTGCTGTTGCATTGATACGTGCTTATAGATTGAGAGGACATTTATTAGCAAATTTAGATCCACTAGAAATGAGAGAATCTGAGTATCTAGATGAATTACATCCTGAATTTTACGGTTTTAAAAAACAGAATTATGAAAAGAAAATTTTCTTAAATGGGGTAATTAATAAAAAATATGCAAATATTAAAGAAATACTAAAATTTTTAAAAAAAACATATTGTGGAAATATTGGTTATGAGTTTATGCATGTTTCAAATCCAATTGAGAGAAAATGGTTTAGAGATAGAATAGAGCAAGATCAAAATGCTTTAAACTTTACTAAGAATGGTAAAGAGGCAATACTAAATAAACTTGTACAAGCAGAAGGTTTTGAAAAATTTTTAGCAACTAAATATGTTGGTACAAAAAGGTTTGGTCTTGATGGAGGTGAAAGTTTAATACCAGCTCTTGAGCAAATAATTAAAATTGGTGGACAAAATCAAATTAAAGAAGTTAAAATTGGAATGTCTCATAGAGGTAGACTTAATGTTTTGGCAAACGTATTACAAAAATCATATAAAAGAATATTTAATGAATTTGCAGGGGAAGTAAGCTCAGACTCTGAGGAAAGTGCAGGAGATGTAAAATACCATCTTGGTGCATCTTCAGATAGGCAGTTTGATGGAAACTCTGTTCACGTAAGTTTAACAGATAATCCCTCTCACCTAGAGGCTGTTAATCCAGTGGTTTTAGGACAAACAAGAGCGAAGCAATTTTTTCATAAAGACAAAGAAAGAAACAAAGTTATACCTATTCTTATTCATGGAGATGCTGCTTTTGCTGGCCAAGGAGTGGTAGCAGAATGTTTTGCTATGTCAGGACTTCCTGGCCATAATACAGGCGGCACCATTCATATTATAGTAAATAATCAAATTGGTTTCACTACTAGTCCAAGATTTGCCAGGTCATCACCATACCCATCAGATGTTGCAAAAATGGTTGAAGCTCCAATTCTTCATGTGAACGGAGACGACCCAGAAGCAGTTGTTTATGCGACTAGAATCGCTACTGAATTTAGACTGAAGTTTAATAGAGATGTTGTAGTCGACCTAATTTGCTATAGAAGATTTGGACACAACGAAGGGGACGAACCTTCATTTACTCAACCATTGATGTATAAAAAAATTAGAGCACATCCAAGTGTTTATAAGATATATGGAAACAAGTTAGTTAATGAAAATTCAATTACCCAAAATCTTTTAGATCAAAATGTTAAAAAATTCAAAGATTTATTGGACGAACAATATAAAAGTGCAAAAGATTATAAACCTAAAATAGAATGGTTTGAGGGCTCATGGTCTAGATATAAACCATCCAAAGGCAAAGATAAAAGAGGTGTGACTGGTTTTGATGAACACAAACTTAAAGAAATATCAGATAGAATTAATACCATACCTGCTGAAATTAATATTCATAAAACTATTTCTAAAATTTTGAATATTAGAAAAAATTCAGTAGATAAAGGTTTTGATATGGATTGGTCTACAGCAGAAGCGCTAGCTTTTGGCTCTTTACTTGAAGAGGGTTACCCAGTTAGGCTCGTTGGTCAAGACTCTGGTAGAGGAACATTTAGTCAAAGACATTCAGTTTTAAGAGATCAGATTGATAATTCAAGGTATATTCCATTAAACAATATTTCAAGTAAACAAAAAAAATTTGAAGTCGTTGATAGTTTTTTATCTGAACTTGCTGTTTTGGGATTTGAATATGGATATAGTTTAGTTGAACCCAATACATTAACTTTGTGGGAAGCTCAATTTGGAGATTTTGCTAACGGTGCACAAGTTGTAATTGATCAATTTATAGCATCAGGAGAAAGAAAGTGGAATAGAGCTTCTGGATTAGTGATGTTATTACCTCATGCCTATGAAGGACAAGGGCCAGAACACTCTTCTGCAAGATTAGAAAGATTTTTACAACTATGCTCAAATGACAATATGCAAGTATTAAACTGTACTACCCCTGCTAATTATTTTCATGCTTTAAGAAGACAAATGCATAGAGATTTTAGAAAGCCATTAATAATTATGACACCAAAATCTTTATTAAGAAATAAGTTCTGCGTTTCAAATTTAAAAGATTTTAATAAAGAAAATACGTTTCATAGAATATTATGGGATCATGCAATTGATCCAAAAGTAGATGGTTTTATTGAGTTGAAAGATAGTTCAAAGATTAAAAAAGTAATTTTATGTTCTGGAAAAATATATTTTGATCTTTTGGATGCCAGAGAAAAACTAAAAAAAGATGATGTTATAATTTTCAGAGTTGAACAACTATATCCTTTTCCTGCAAAAGCTCTTGTAAATGAGTTAAAACCATACGCAAAAAATGCTAATTTTTTCTGGTGCCAAGAAGAGCCTAAAAATATGGGTGCCTGGTTTTCAGTTAGAGACTATATCCAATGGACATTAGATAGTTTAAAGGCTAATAATAACAAAATTTCTTATATAGGAAGAAGCCCAGATGCAAGTCCAGCAACAGGATATGCCAAAAGGCACAATTCTCAACAACAAGAAATAATAAATAAGGTTTTTGAATAAATTGTAATGAGTGAAAAAATTGTAGTTCCTGCACTTGGTGAGAGTATAACCGAAGCAACAGTGGCTAAATGGTTAAAAAATACAGGAGATTCTGTTGATGTGGACGAACCAATAGTCGAGCTCGAAACTGATAAAGTAAATTTAGAAGTTCCTTCTCCAATTACAGGAGTATTAACTGAAATAAATTCTAAAGACGGGTCAGTAGTGGAAGTGGGAGCTTTATTGGGTTCTGTTTCTGAAAATGGCAGTGGTGTCAAACCGACTCCTACAAAGAACGAAGAAGTTAAAAAACAAGAGATCGAACCTAGTGAAAATAACGTGATTAAATTAGACCCAATTAAAAAAGATCCTAAAGTTTTTGAGGAGACTTTGAGAGTAGAGGAACAAAGTGAAAAACCTTTAGTATTATCTGATGAAGTTGTCGATCCATCACCAATAATTAACAATACTCAGAGCCAAACATTGTCACCAGCGGTTCGTAAAATTGTTGCTGAGAACAAAATAGACCTAGCTACTGTTCAAGGTTCTGGAAAAGATGGGCGAGTTCTTAAAGGCGACTTGATAAGTATGATGGGAGCAAATCCAAAACCTTCAGAGAGAAAAATTCAATATGGTCAAGAAGAAAGAATCAAGATGACCAGACTTAGACAAACTATTGCTAAAAGATTAAAGCAAGCTCAAGAAAATGCAGCCTTACTAACAACATTCAACGAAGTCGATATGACAAATATTATGCAAATGAGAAAAGAAAATCAGGAAGATTTTCAATCTAGATATAATATCAAACTTGGCTTTATGTCATTTTTTGTAAAAGCATGTGTTGTTGCTTTAAAGAATTTTCCAGCAGTAAATGCAGAAATTGATGGGGATGAAATAATTTACAAAAATTATTATAATATTAGTTTTGCAGTTGGAACCGATAAAGGTTTAGTAGTACCAGTTTTAAGAAATGCAGATGAGCTATCTTTTGCAGATATCGAAAAAAATATTAAAGAAATTTCTGAAAAGGCGAAGGATGGAAAATTGGCAATTGAGGATCTTCAAGGAGGAACATTCACAATAAGTAATGGTGGAGTTTATGGGTCTATGCTTTCAACACCTATATTAAACCTCCCACAATCAGGGGTACTAGGAATGCATAATATTGTTGAAAGACCTGCCGTTGTTGATGGAGAAATTAAAATAAGACCAATCATGTATTTAGCATTATCGTATGATCATAGAATTATTGATGGTAAAGAGTCAGTGTCATTTCTTAAAATGATAAAGGAAAATTTAGAGGACCCGAGAAGGTTGTTTTTGGATATTTAGATGTCAGAAAAATTTCAAGCAGTAGTAATTGGTGGTGGACCTGGTGGATACGTTTGTGCGATTAGACTTTCTCAATTAGGATTGAAAACAGCATGTATAGAATCTAGAGGTTCTTTAGGAGGCACCTGCTTAAATGTTGGCTGCATACCATCAAAGAGTTTGTTAAATTTATCTGAGGAATTTCATAAAGTTAAGGGATTGGCCAACAAAGGAATAGAAGTAGGAGATGTTAAGCTAAACCTTGATAAAATGATGAAAAGTAAAGATAAAGCTGTAACTGTTCTTACAAAAGGGGTTGAATTTTTATTTAAGAAAAACAAAGTAACTTATTTCAAAGGTTATGGTAGTTTCAAATCTCAAAACGAAATTTCAATTAAAGATAATGAAAATAAAGAGACTATTATACAATCTGAAAAAACTATAATAGCCACAGGATCTGTAGCTACTTCATTACCAGGAATTGAAATCGATGAGCAAAAAATAGTTTCTTCGACTGGTGCACTAAAGCTTGAAAAAGTTCCAAATAAAATGGTTGTTGTGGGTGGCGGTTATATTGGATTAGAAATGGGATCTGTTTGGTCAAGACTGGGTTCTGAAGTACAGGTGGTAGAGTTTTTAGATCACATCACACCAGGTATGGATAAAGAAATATCCTCAGAATTTATGAAAATTCTAAAGAAACAAGGCATAAAGTTTAACATGCAAAATAAAGTTGAAAAAATTAAAAAAAATAAATCTGGAGTAACAGTATCCACTGTAGATAAGGAAGGAAATAAAAATGATTTAGATTGTGATGTAGTTTTAATTTCTGTTGGTAGGAAGGCAAATACTGAGGGCTTAAATTTAGAAACTGTTGGAGTTAAATTGGACGACAAAAAAAGAATTAAAACTGATAAATCATTTAAAACAAATTTAGAGAATATATATGCAATTGGTGATGTAATATCAGGACCCATGCTTGCTCATAAAGCTGAAGATGAAGGTATTGCTGTTGCTGAAAACATTGCAGGACAATCAGGGCATGTCAATTATGATACTATTCCAGGTGTTGTATATACCACACCAGAAGTTGCAGCGATTGGTAAAACTGAGGAACAATTAAAAGACTCTAAAATGAAATATAAAGTTGGAAAATTTTCATTTATGGCTAATTCAAGAGCTAAAGCTATTGATGATGCAGAAGGATTTGTGAAGATTTTAGCTGATGAAAAAACAGATAAAGTGTTGGGTGCTCATATAATAGGCCCTCATGCTGGTGAGTTGATTGCTGAAATTGGTGTTGCTATGGAATTTGGAGCTAGTTCAGAGGATATAGCACGTACATGTCATGCTCACCCAACTTTTTCAGAGGCAGTAAAAGAGGCAGCTTTATCAGTTGATAAAAGAGCAATACACTCTTAATTTTTTTTCATATTATAAAATATGAAATATCCGATTCTGTTACCAAATATATTTAATTATCCATTCACATATGAAAGTAATTTAGATTTAAAAATTGGTGAATATGTATCAGTACCCTTTGGTAAAAATAAACTTACTGGAGTGGTATGGGATAAATTAGAAGAAAATGAACAAAAAAAATTTAAATTAAAAAAAGTTTTCAAGAAATTAAAAGTTAAACCACTAAAAAAAACAACTATAAACTTTTTAAATTGGTTTTCAGAATATAATATTATTCCAAAGGGCATGGCTTTAAAATTGATGCTATTGAGCAACAATGCAATTGAAGACAATATAAAAAATAATTTTCAAGTTTTTGAAAGCAATATAAAAAATAATTCAATAAAACTCTCTGAGGACCAAAAGAAATCTCTAAAGGAAATGGTCATTTTAAACAATAAATTTAGAGTACACGTATTACAAGGAACAACTGGATCTGGAAAAACTTTTGTTTATTTTGAGGCATTAAAATCAATAATAAAGAAGGGCTTTCAAGGCTTAATATTATTACCAGAGATAGGACTAACGGGCCAATTTGAGCAAAAATTTGTTGAATATTTTGGTTTTAATCCAGCTGTCTGGCATTCAGGAATATCTAAAAAGAAAAAAGAAATAATATGGAATGGAATTTCTAATGGAAAAATTCAAGTTATAATTGGAGCAAGATCGTCTTTATTTTTACCATTTAAAAAACTTGGAATAATTATTGTAGATGAAGAACACGATCAATCATTTAAGCAAGATGAGGGGACAACTTACAACGCGAGAGACATGGCAATAGCCAGAGCATCATTTGAAAATATTCCAATAAATCTTATAACTGCAGTTCCATCTGTTGAAACATATGAAAATATAAAAAAAGGAAAATATGGTTTATCTAGATTAAACCAGAGATATCAAAATGCTTCTCTCCCTAATTATGAAATTATAAATTTAAATAATTCTAAGTTGGAAAAACAATCGTGGTTATCAAATGAAATTATTAAAAAGGTAAATTCTCATTTAGAAAAAAAGGATCAAGTTTTATTTTTTTTAAACAGACGTGGGTTTTCACCACATGTATTATGCAATAAATGTTACACAAGTTTTTCATGCCCAAACTGTAGTATCAATTTAGTTTATCATAAAAATAAAGGTAATTTGCTTTGTCATTACTGTGGATATAAATCTCATTTAAAAAGAGACTGTTCAAAAGAGGGAAATTGTGAATTTATTTTTAGTGGTCCTGGTGTTGAAAGAATATCAGATGAGGTAAAAAGAAAATTTCCAGATAAAAAAATTGAAATCTTTTCAAGTGATACAATGAATAAAAAAGACTCAATGGATAAGTTGGATAAAATTATTAAAAATGAAACTAATATTTTAGTTGGAACTCAATTAATTTCAAAAGGATTTCATTTTCCAAGTTTAAATTGTATTGTAGTTGTCGACATCGATCTTTCATCTCAAGGACACGATTTGAGAGGAGCTGAAAAGAATTTACAACTTTATCACCAACTTTCAGGAAGAGCTGGAAGAACTGGAAAACCAGCTACGGTTTATTTTCAAACTTACAATCATGATACAAAAGTCATTGATGATATTACTAATAAAAATCCTGATATTTTTTTAGAAAGAGAGTTAGAGATTAGAAAAAAAAATAAACTTCCACCTTTTCAAAGATTTATCTCACTAATTCTTACAGGTGAAAATGAGCATAAATTAGAAACAGAGGCTTTAGGATTTAAAAATTTTATAGAAACTAAAATTGAAGGAAAAGTATTGGGCCCAGTAAATGCACCCATTTTTAGATTGAAGAGAAAATTTAGAGTTAGATTGTTAATAAGAGGAATTAAATCAATGAAAGTACAAAACTCAATCGCAAAAATTATACCAAATTATAAGTTTGCGTCTGGAATAAAACTTTCAGTTGATGTTGACCCTATAAACTTCAATTAATGAGTAAAAAAAGGCCTTTTTAACAAATCGGTTACTTGAAGACATAAAGGTCATATGCTAATTAAAGCCTGATTTTAATTTAATCTTCAACATTATATAGGAACAAAGTTGAGCAAAGACACAGGATTTTCAATAACTTCAGCCGAAAGATATTCGCTTGCACTTTATGAGCTATCTAACGAAAGCAATCTTTTGACTCAAATTGAGGAACAGTGTTCATCTGTCTTAGAATTGATAAACACAAGTGATGACTTTAAAAATTTAATTAAAGATCCAACAACAAAACAGGATGATTTATTAAAAATTACAAATTCAATTTCAGAAAATTACAAATTTGAAATTTTATTTAAAAATTTTTTAAATTTTTTAATTCAAAAAAGAAGGTTCTTTTTTTTAGAGAGAATTCTTAAAAGTTTTGTTGAGATATGTTCAAAAAAAAGAGGTGAACTTAAGGCAGAATTAAAATCAGCAAAAGAATTATCTAATGATGAAATAACTAAAATTACAGAGGAGCTCACTAAAAATTTTAGCTCAAAAATAAAATTAAACTACAAATATGATAAAAGTTTAATAGGAGGTTTAGTACTTCAAGTAGGAAGTACTATGGTTGACACCTCAATTAAAAATAAATTACAACAAATTGAAAACAGAATGATAGAGGCATAAATGGAAATCAATCCTTCAGAAGTTACAAAAATATTAAAAGAACAAATTAAAAATTTTGGTGAAAAGACAGAGGTTACTGAAGTTGGTCAGGTATTATCTGTTGGAGATGGTATTGCTAGAATTTATGGCTTAGATAATGTTCAGGCTGGTGAGATGGTTGAGTTTGCTGATGGTTCAAAAGGTATGGCTCTTAACTTGGAAAGTGAAAATGTTGGTGTTGTAATTTTTGGTGACGACAGAAATATTAAAGAAGGTGATGTTGTAAAAAGAACAGGAAATATTGTTGATACACCAGTAGGAAAAGAACTTCTAGGTAGAGTGGTTGATGGTCTTGGAAATCCAATTGATGGAAAAGGAGCCCTTGATAAAAGTGTTAAAAAAACAAGGGTAGAAGTTAAAGCCCCTGGTATTATACCGAGACAATCAGTTAGTGAACCAATGCAAACTGGCTTAAAATCAATTGATAGTTTAGTGCCAATTGGAAGAGGTCAAAGAGAATTAATTATTGGAGATAGACAGACAGGTAAAACTGCTGTTGCTGTCGATGCAATTATAAATCAGAAAAAAATTAATGAGTCAGGTGATGAGAAACAAAAATTATATTGTATCTATGTTGCAGTAGGTCAAAAAAGATCAACAGTGAGACAAATTCAAAAAACTTTAGAAGAAGCTGGAGCAATGGAATACACAACTATTGTTGCTGCTACAGCATCAGACTCAGCGCCACTACAATTTTTAGCTCCTTATACAGGTTGTGCAATGGGTGAGTATTTTAGGGATAATGGAATGCACGCGTTAATTATTTACGATGATCTATCGAAACAAGCTGTTGCATATAGACAAATGTCTCTTCTTTTAAGAAGACCTCCAGGAAGGGAAGCTTACCCAGGAGATGTATTTTATCTGCACAGTAGATTATTAGAAAGAGCTGCAAAACTTAGTGAGGAACATGGTGGAGGATCATTAACTGCACTTCCAATAATTGAAACACAAGGAGGTGATGTTTCTGCATTTATTCCAACAAATGTGATTTCAATTACAGATGGCCAAATATTTTTAGAAACAGAGCTTTTTAACCAAGGTATTAGACCAGCAATTAACGTTGGATTGTCTGTCTCGAGGGTTGGATCTTCAGCTCAAACAAAAGCCATGAAAAAAGTATCAGGCTCCATGAAACTTGAGTTAGCTCAGTATAGAGAAATGGCTGCTTTTGCTCAATTTGGATCAGATTTAGATGCTTCTACGCAACAGCTACTTAATAGAGGTTCAAAATTGACAGAACTTTTAAAACAAAAACAATATTCACCACTGACAGTCGCAGAGCAAGTAGTATCTGTTTTTTGTGGAGTTAAAGGTTATTTGGATGACATAGATTTAAAAGATATTGCAGAGTTCGAAACAAAAATAATTGAAAAATGCAAATCTGATAAGCCTGAAATAATTGACTCTATCCAAAGTTCTGGAAAACTTGAAGAAGACAAAGAAAAACTATTAATAGAAGTAATTACTCAACTTAAACAAAACTTTAAATCATAATAATAAATGGCAAGTCTAGACGATTTAAAAAAAAGAATAGCGAGTGTTAAGTCTACACAGAAAATTACAAAGGCTATGAAGATGGTTGCTGCAGCTAAACTTAGAAAAGCTCAAGAAAGTGCAGAAAGAGGAAGACCTTATTCAGAAAAAATGAATAATGTTATTTTAAATTTGTCTAGTGGAATATCAGATAAAGAGAATGCTCCAAAACTTTTATCAGGGACAGGAAATGATAAGGTTCATTTATGTGTTGTAATGACATCAGATAGAGGATTATGTGGAGGTTTCAATTCTAATATAATTAAAAAAGCTAAAAGTTACTTCTCGAAAATTTTAAACGAGGGAAAAGAACTTAAAATCATAACTGTAGGCTCAAAAGGAAATGATCAGTTAAAGAGAATGTATGGTGATAAAATTATAGAGAATATTTCTTTCAAGGAGTCAAAAAATGCCAATTATTTTGATGCTGACAAAGTTGGCAAGATAGTAATAGACAAATTTGAGAGTAGTGAATTTGATATATGCACTATTTTTTATAATCAATTTAAAAACGTAATTACTCAAATTCCTCAAGCCCAACAGATAATTCCTCTAAATAGTGAGGATAGTGAAGATAATACTTCAGAGGAAAGTTATGAATTTGAACCAGATGAAGATGAGATTTTAAGTAATCTATTGCCAAAAAATATTTCAACACAAATATTTAAAGCAATGTTAGAGAATTCAGCTAGCGAACAAGGATCAAGGATGAGTGCAATGGACAATGCAACCCGAAACGCAGGTGAAATGGTTGACAAACTTACTATCCAGTATAATAGAAGTCGTCAGGCAGCAATTACAAAAGAACTAATAGAAATCATATCAGGAGCAGAAAGTTTATAATTATGAGCAAAGGAATAATCACACAAGTTATTGGAGCAGTAGTTGACGTAAAATTTGACGGAGAACTTCCAGAAATTCTAACAGCATTGGAATGTAAAAATGGTGATAACAGATTGGTTTTAGAAGTTGCTCAACATTTAGGTGAAACAACAGTTAGAACAATTGCGATGGATGCTACTGAAGGACTAAAAAGAGGTGATGAAGTAATAAATACTAATGCTCCTATTCAAGTACCTGTTGGACCTGAAACTCTTGGAAGAATTATTAATGTAATTGGTGAGCCCATAGACGAAAGAGGTGAAGTTAAAACAAAAGAAAGTTGGCCAATTCATAGAGCAGCCCCTGAATTTAATGATCAGTCAACTGAAACAGAAATTCTTGTAACTGGTATAAAGGTTATTGACCTATTGGCACCTTATGCAAAAGGTGGAAAAATTGGATTATTTGGGGGAGCTGGAGTAGGAAAAACAGTTTTAATTATGGAATTAATTAATAACGTTGCAAAAGCTCACGGAGGATTTTCAGTTTTTGCAGGAGTAGGTGAACGAACTAGAGAAGGAAATGACCTTTATCATGAGATGATGGACTCTGGAGTAATAAAAAAAGATGGTCCTGGATCTAAAGCTGCATTAGTTTATGGACAGATGAACGAGCCTCCAGGGGCAAGAGCAAGAGTTGCGCTTACAGGTTTAACAGTAGCTGAGTATTTCAGAGATCAAGAAGGTCAAGACGTTCTTTTCTTTGTTGATAACATTTTTAGGTTTACTCAAGCAGGCTCAGAGGTTTCTGCTCTTTTAGGAAGAATTCCGTCTGCAGTTGGATATCAACCAACACTAGCTACAGACATGGGAAATCTACAGGAAAGAATTACAACAACAAATAAGGGTTCAATTACATCAGTTCAAGCAATTTATGTACCAGCTGACGACTTAACTGATCCAGCTCCAGCGACTTCGTTTGCACACCTGGATGCAACGACTGTACTTTCAAGACAGATCGCTGAAATTGGTATTTATCCAGCTGTTGATCCATTAGATTCTACATCCAGAATTTTGGACCCAAGAGTCGTGGGAGACGAACACTACAAGGTAGCAAGAGATGTCCAAAAAATATTACAATCTTATAAATCACTTCAAGATATTATTGCAATTCTTGGTATGGATGAATTATCTGAAGAGGATAAATTAGTAGTTGCTAGAGCCAGAAAAATTCAAAGATTTTTATCTCAACCATTTTTTGTAGCTGAAGTTTTTACTGGTTCACCTGGAAAATTAGTTGATTTAGAATCAACCATCAAAGGTTTTGATGCTATTTGTAAAGGTGAATATGATCATTTACCAGAAGCAGCATTTTATATGGTTGGTACTATTGAGGAAGCAATTGAAAAAGCTAAGAAAATGGAAAAAGAAGCTGCTGCTTAATGAGCGAAGAATTTAAGATTGAAATTGTAAATCCAGAAAAATCTTTTTTAGTAAAAGATGACGTTTTTGAAGTTGTTGTACCTGCCTATGAAGGAGAAATGGGAATATTAAAAGATCATATTTCAATTATTTCTTTTTTAAAGCCTGGAATTATTAAAATTTTATCAAAATCAGGTAATGAAAGTTATTATATTGAAGATGGCATTGTTGAATTTAAAAATAATAATCTTTCAATTTTAACTAGCTCCATATTTAATATTGCTGATATGGATAAATCCAAACAACAAGATTTATTGAAACAAGCAGAGGAAGAATCTGGTAAGGAAGAAATAAGTGACCAGTCTAGGTATTTAATTGATCAGAAAATCGAAGTTTTAAAAACGCTCAATTAGATTAATTTTTCAACTTTTTTTTGTACTTCTTTGTATACATGCAACTTAAAATCTACTACTACTTTAGTTAGTTGATCTAGCTCTATCCATTTCCAATCTAAAAACTCTGGATGACGTGTGTTAATATTAATATCCTTATCCTCACCAGTAAATCTCATTAAAAACCATTTTTGTTTCTGCCCTCTATATTTACCCTTCCAAATAATACCTAGTAGACGTTCTGGAAGTTCATAAGTTATCATGCCATCTAACTCTCTTATAAGCTTAACACTTTTGATACTAGTTTCCTCTTCTAGCTCTCTATAAGCAGCCTTTAAAAAATCTTCACCAGAGTCAACTCCTCCCTGAGGCATCTGCCAAAAATCTTTTGGATTATCAATTCTCTTAGCTACGAATACTTTGTTTTCTTTATTTAAAACTACAATTCCCACACCACTTCTTAGTGGTAAGCTACTATATTTCTTATCCATGTTATCCGTTGAGTAACTTAATGGCGTAACTTAGTTGATTGTCTGTGTCACTCTTTATCTTAAAATCATCTCCATCTTCATTGATTTCAATATCTGGTCTAACACCGACCTCAGAAATAGACTTTCCAGACGGCAGATAATATTTTGCAACAGTTAATCGTATAGCACCTTTATTTTTAAGTGGAATGATAGATTGTACAGACCCTTTTCCATAACTGTTTTCTCCAACAATTATTGCTCTTTTATGGTCCTTTAATGCACCAGCTACTATTTCAGAGGCAGAGGCTGAACCGTAATTAATCAATACCAACAATGTTTTTCCATCTGTAATATCTCCTTTTTTAGCAAACCATTTTCTATTTTCTGATTTTTTTCTACTTTTTGTAGATACTATCTCCCCATTATCTAAAAAAAAATCTGAGATTGTTATAGCTTGAGATAATAGTCCTCCTGGATTATTCCTTAGATCTAAAATAAATGCATTTACACTTTCATTTTTTTTTAATTTTTTAATCTGTTTTTCAATTTGATCGCTACTATTTTCATTAAATGATGTAAGTCTTATATAACCTATATTATTTTCTAATATTTCAGATTTGACTGATTGAATTTCTATTATTTCTCTAACAATATTAAATGTTAGTGCTTTTTTTTCTCCTCTTCTCCTCACAGTTAGTTCTATTCCAGAACCTACCGGCCCCCTCATCAAATCCACAGCTTCTGCTAAGGATTTACCTTGTACTTGAATGTTATTTATTTTTACAATGTAGTCACCAGCTTTTAGTCCTGCCTTAGAAGCGGGTGTATCATCTATAGGTGATATTACCTTAACTACACCAGCCTCCATACTTACTTCAATACCTAGACCTCCAAATTCACCACTTGTCTCCGTTTGCATCTGTTCAAGAATTTTTGGTGACATATATGCGGAGTAAGGATCAAGAGATTGAAGGAGACCATTGATAGCCGAGTCCATACTTTCAGACTGATTTATCTCATCTACGTATTCTTTATTTATTTTTTCTAGGACTTCACCAAAAAGATCAATTTTTTTATAAATATCAGTCTCAGCTGTATTTACGCTGCTATTAAAAAAACAAATAGATAAAAAAATTATTAAATATGTTTTAAATAATTTCATATCATAACTTTTTCTTTTGGAATAAATTCTGACCAAATCTTTTCAAGTTCATAAAATTTTCTTTTTTCAGGATGAAAAATATGAACAATTAAATCTATACCATCAACTAATTTCCATTCATTACTTTGTTTACCCTCAATCTTAGAATCTGGAACTCCATTTTTTTTTAACTTTTCTAAAACTTGCTCTGATAATGACTGAATATGTCTTGAAGAGGTGCCGCTGGCAATAATCATATAATCAGCCATTGAACTCTTATCTTTTAAATCAATTGTTATTATGTCCTGTGCTTTATTAAGATCGAGAGTGTTTATTACAATCTTTTTAAGATCTGAAATTTTATCCATTAATTAGATTTAGACTATCAAATTTTTCTTAATTGAGAAGATGAAATGTTGACTTTTTTAAATTCAATAAATTTAAGTACATCTTTATTAAGCTGCTTAAATGTCTTTGATTTTAATGAATTTTTTTTATATCCATGACGATCAAATACTAAAATATTGCATTTTCGTGAAATTAATTTCGACTTATGCCACTTGTGGAAGCTAATTAAATTATCTGCACCCATTAAAAAATAGATTTCAATATTTTTATTTTTTTTTAAGTGGTTGATAAGGTCAATGGTTTTGTTTGATTTAATTAAGTTTTCATAAAATTTCACTTTTATAAATGAATTTGAGCCAATAATACGTCTACATCCTTTAATTCTTTTTAAAACCGTTGTTTCACTTTCAGCTTTAAAGGGATTTTTTTTTGTTATAGCCCAGATTATATTCTGAAGTTGAAATCTCTTTTTTGCTTCTTTAGATATTGCCAAGTGTCCTTTATGTGCAGGATCAAAAGAACCTCCCAGAACCCCGATTTTGACTTTTTTAGTATTCAATTTATTTTCTTGTTTTTCCTTTACTCGTAATTTCATATTTATAAGAAACTAATTGATTTAATCCTACAGGTCCTCTTGGAGGTAATATATTTGTAGAAATTCCTACTTCTCCTCCGAATCCGAATTCTCCACCGTCAGCAAATTGAGTTGATGTATTATGCATAGCAATTGAGCTTTTAATATTTCTTAAAAAGTTTTTGGCTGTTTTTTTATTATTTGTAATTATACAATCTGTATGCATTGTTCCGTATTTGTTTATATGATCAATACTTTCTTCAAGATTATTTACAATTTTTACTGATACTGCAGGTGCTAAATATTCTGTAGACCAATTTTTTTCTTTAGCTGGCAATATTTTTCCTCTGTAATACTTTTTTAAAAATCTATCTCCATATATTTTGCAATTTTTATTTTGTAGTTCGTTCAAAATTGGATTACAGAAGCCTTTTGCAACTTTTTTATGAATCAGAATAGTTTCTGTTGCACCGCAAATACTTGTATTTCTTAATTTTGCATTATAAACAACTTTTTTTGCCATAGTTAAAGTTGCATCTTTATCAACATATGTGTGACAAAGTCCTTCAAGGTGCCCGATAATGGGTACACTAGATAAATTTTGAACTCTTTTTACTAAATTTTTTCCACCTCGTGGAATAATTACATCAATATATTTTTTCATAGCTGATAGCATAATATCCACTACTCTTCTCTGTTTTGTATCAATGAATTGAATAAAGTTTTCGTCAACTTTATTAACTTTAAGTGCTTTTCGAAAAATCTTTGCTAAAATTTTATTAGTATTTATTGCTTCTGAGCCACCTTTCAAAATTACTGGATTTCCTGATTTAAAGCATAGACTAGCTACATCAGAGGTAACGTTTGGCCTACTCTCGTAAATAACTCCAATTACTCCTATAGGTATTGATATTTTAGAAATGTTCAAACCATTAGGCCTTTTCCATTTTTCTAAAGTATTTCCAACTGGATCTTTTAATTTTGAAATTTTAATAATTGAATTTTGAATATCTTTTAACTTAGTTTCATTTATTAAAAGTCTACTAATTAAATTATTTTTAATACCTATTTTTCTGGCGTAATTTACATCTTTTAAGTTTTGCTTAAGTATTAATTTTTTTTCATTGCCTAATAATTCTGCATATTTATTTAATACTCTATTTTTGATTTTTGTATCAATTTTCTTTTCAAAAGCTTTTCTTGCTTTTCTTCCAACTAAATTCATATATTTGATCATTTAAACTTCTACCATATCATCTTTATGAATTACTTCTGATTTAGAAACATAACCTAATAATTTTTCTATTTGATTTGAATGATGACCCATAATTTTAATTATCTCATCAGAAGTGAATGAACTTAATCCTCTGGCACATTCAACATTCTTCTTATCCAAAATTTTTATATGATCCCCTTTATTAAATTTTCCTGAAATCTTTTTTATTCCAGCAGCTAGTAAACTTTTGCCTGATCGCAGAGCTTTTTTTGCTCCATCATCAATAATGATTTCTCCTTTTGGTGCTATCGAGCTTATTATCCATTTTTTTCTCGCGTCAAGTTTTGAGACCTTAGGACTAAACCAGGTGCACTTATTTTGCTCAATTATTTTTGTGATTGGGTTATTATGTAGCCCATTTGCAATGACCATACTACTACCTGCTAGCTGACAAATTTTTGCAGCCTCAATCTTAGTTTGCATACCTCCACTCCCAAATTCATTCATACCTTTAATATTTACATTGTTTAAATCTTTCTTTAAATCTTTAACTATCTTAAGTAATTTTGCGTCTTTAAAAATCTTGGGGTTTTTTGTGTAAAGTCCATCAACATCAGAAAGAAGAATTAAGGTATCTGCGTTAGTAATTTGTGTAACTCTAGATGCCAACCTGTCGTTATCTCCATACTTTATTTCTGTTGTAGCTATAGTATCATTTTCATTTACTATTGGGATAAATCCTAAGTCAAACAAATTTTCAAAAGTCCTTTTGGCATTTAAAGATCTTCTTCTTTCCTCTGTATCTTCAAGAGTAAGAAGTATTTGAGAAATGTTAAGTTTAAATCTAGCAAATGTTTGTGAAAATAAATTCATTAACTCAATTTGACCTATAGATGCAATAGCTTGACTTTGATCTAGTTTAATATTTTTTTTATTATAATTCATTTTTTTACAACCAAGAGCTATTGCACCTGAACTCACAATTACAACTTTTTGATTTCTATCCCTTAATTTTTTGATATCTTTTGCAAAACTTGATAGCCATTTCTTTCTAATTTTTTTATTTTTATCTACAATTAGTGAAGAACCGATTTTCACAACAATTATTTTAGAATTTTTAAGATACATAAGATAAAAGTTTAGCCTTTATTTTAGATATAGAACTTTTTTCTAAAGTTGTCATAGTCAATATCTCACATTTTTTATTTTTGGAAAAATGATCAATTACCTCTTTTGCAGTATCCTCATCAATTAAATCAATTTTATTTAGTACTATAAGCTCTTTTTTATCTAATAATTTTGAGCTGTAGCTTTTTAATTCATTTTTGACCTGATCGTAAGACTCATTGAGATCAATATTTGTAATATCAATTAAATGTAAAAGCGATTTACATCTTTCAATGTGTTTTAAAAATTGAGTCCCAAGACCTACACCCTCATGTGCTCCTTCCACTAATCCAGGTATATCCGCAATAGTAATTTCTTTATCATCATAAGAAGCAACACCAAGATTAGGATTTAATGTAGTAAATCTGTAATTTGCTATTTTTGGATTTGCATTTGTAAGTGCGGCGAGCAAGCTAGACTTGCCTGCATTTGGTAAACCAATTATACCGATGTCTGCAATTGTTTTTAGTTGAAGCCAAATTATAAAATCTTCCCCAACAGTTCCTTTAGTAAACTTTCTTGGAGCTCTATTCGTTGAACTTTTAAATCTGGTATTTCCAAGACCGCCTTTACCACCATTTGCTGCAATAAATTCTTCTCCTTTTTTACTAAAATCAAAAAGTAATGTCTTATTGTCTTCTTCAAAGACTTGTGTACCGAGAGGAACTTTTAAAACTAGATCATCACCACTTTTTCCAGTCCTATTTTGTCCTGCACCATTTTCACCTCTTTCTGCTTTATGATGCTGCTGATATCGATAATCAATTAAGGTATTTAAATTTTCCTCTGACTTTAAAACTATTGATCCACCTTTACCGCCGTCTCCACCATCTGGACCTCCAAATTCAACATATTTCTCTCTTCTGAAACTTGGGGATCCATCTCCGCCATTACCAGCTTTAATGTAAATTTTGACTTGATCTAGAAATTTCATAATACAACATCTACTTTGGTTGTACTATTAATTGGGTTTTACTGAAACGAAAGTTCTATCTGCTTTTGATTTTTTTGAATACAACTTTACCTTTAACTACTGAAAAAATAGAATGATCTTTACCCATACCTACATTCTCACCAGGAAAAATTTTAGTTCCTCTTTGTCTTACAATTATATTACCAGGTACGACTGTTTCACCACCATATTTTTTAACACCCAATCTTCGTCCAGCACTATCTCGTCCGTTTCTTGATGATCCACCTGCTTTTTTTGTTGCCATAATTTACCTTGTTTTATTTACTTACCGCTTCTTTAGTTCCTTCTTTTTTTGGCTTCTTAGAAACTTTTTCAGCTTCAGATAAAACTTTACCATCTTTTGAAAAAATTTTATTTATTCTTATCATAGAATATTCTTGTCGATGTCCATTTTTTCTTCTTGAATTGTGTCTTCTTCTTTTTTTAAAAATTAGTATGGTTCTATTTTTACTGTTTTTAATTAAATCAGCTTCGACCTTTGCGCCACTTACATGAGGAGCTCCGACCTCAATAGATTTATCATCCCCATATGCTAGTATTTCATTAAATTCAATTTTTGTTTCAGGTTTTGAATCTGGAAGCTTCTCTACCTTAAGAATTTCTCCAGACTTAACTTTGTATTGTTTTCCACCTGTTTTTATAACTGCGTAAGACATAGTATGAATATTTATTTAAGTATTCGCAATATAGTTGTAGCCAAGTTTTAGTCAAGCCGAATTAATTAGAAATTATCCTTTAAATCTCGCAGTTTTGAAAAGGTTTTGACATCTTTTGCTCTTAGAAAAATATTGCAATCCAATTCTTCTTTAAGTGTAGACGGAATTGTGGGCAAGCTGTTCTTTAACTTTATTTGAATATTTTGTATTTTTTTTTTAAGATTTAAATTTTCAGAATCATGTTTGATACAAAATTTTGAATTATTAAGAGTATATTCGTGACCACAATAAATTTGTGTATCAAGAGGCATAGCTTTAATCTTATTTAAAGAACTAAACATTTGTTCGTAGGTACCTTCAAAAATTCTCCCACAGCCAAGGGAAAAAAGAGTATCTCCAGTAAATAGTAATTTATCTTTATAAAAATGAAAACAAATATGGCCCTTAGTATGTCCAGGAACATGAATTATTTTAGCTACAAAATTATCACTTTTCCATATTTCATTGTTTTCAAGACAAATATCAATTTCTGGAATTCTATCTGAATCATGTTTAAAACCAACTACAATACTATTATATTTTTTTTTTAATTCCTTATTACCTCCAATATGATCAAAATGATGATGAGTATTTAAAATATATTTTAGATTAATATTTTTATTTTTTAGATAATCAATTACTGGACTGGCCTCGCTTGGGTCAACAATGCATGCCAAATTATTTGTCTCATCAATAATTAAATAACTATAATTATCTTGGAGACATGAAATTATTTCTACTTTCATTTTATTTCTCTATTAAAAAAATTCCTAGATCTGCAAAAAAATTTTTAATTGTTAAATTGCTATCATTGATTATTGAAACATTCTGATTGTTTATAGCCAATGATTTAAAGATTTTGATGTTTCTTGATTTTGCAAAGTAAAAAAAATCCTTTATTGAACACATATGAATATTAGGAGTATTGTACCATTCATCTGGTAATGTCTTAGTAATTGGCATTGTGCCTTTTATGAGCAAATGAAGTCTGACTCTCCAATAACCAAAGTTTGGAATAGTTACAATCGCTTTTTTTCCAACTCTTAAAAGTTCGTTTATGACTTGCTCGGGATTTAAGAAAGCTTGAAGAGTTTGACTAAGAACAACATATTCGAAAGATTTGTCTGGAAATTGTTTTAGATCTTTTTCTGCATTTCCTTCAATGACAGTTAATCCTTTTGCAATACAATCTTGTACTTTACTTTTTGATATCTCTAGTCCTCTAATATTAATATTTTTATTATTTTTTAAAAACTCCATTAAAATTCCATCTCCACAACCTACATCTAACACTTTTTTATTTTTTTCAATTAATTCAGCTATTACTTGAAATTCATTTTTCATAATTAATTTTCTGTATAAGATTTATCTAAAAAATTTTTAAGCGCACTTAAAAAGTCTGGAACATCTAATAAAAAGGAGTCGTGACCTTTGTCAGACTCTATCTCAACAAAACCTACATCTGCGCCAATAGAATTTAAGGCAATTACAATGTCTTTGTTTTCTTGAGTTGGATAAAGCCAGTCAGATGTAAATGATATTATAAAAAACTTTGCTCTTGTAGCTCTAAAAGCGTCAGATAAATTACCCTTGTATTGTTTTGCTAAGTCAAAATAATCCATTGCTCTTGTAATATAAAGATAGCTATTCGCATCGAATCTGTCGACAAATACTGAACCTTGATATCTTAAATAACTTTCTATCTGAAAATCTGCATCAAAACCAAATTTTAAATCCTCTCGTTCTTGAAGTTTTCTTCCAAATTTTTCTTGAAGACCTTTTTTTGAAAGATAAGTTATATGTGCAGCCATTCTTGCAACAGCCAAACCTTTATTTGGGATTGTATCTTCAGATGAATAATCCCCACCTTTCCAATTACTATCAGCCGCTATAGCCTGTCTTCCTAATTCATTAAATGCAATATTTTGTGCTGAGTGACTAGACGTACATGCAATTGGGATAACAGTTTTAGCTTTATCAGGAAAATTACTTATAAATTGTAGAACTTGCATACCACCCATTGAGCCACCTGCGATTGAAAAAAGTTTGTCTATACCAAAATGGTCAAGCAAATTGTATTGCGCGTTTACCATATCGTTTATAGTTATAACTGGAAAATTTGTGCCGAAAGCAGTCCCAGTATTAGGGTCTTCATGGCTTGGCCCAAATGAGCCCATGCATCCGCCCATTACATTTGCACAAATAACAAAATATTTTTTGGTATCAATTGCTTTATCAGGGCCAACCGCATAAGACCACCAACCTTCTTTCTTTGTTATTGGATTTAGGCCAGTAACAAATTGATCTCCAGTTAATGCATGAAAAACCAAAATAGCATTATCTTTTTTTTTATTTAATGAACCATAAGTTTCATATGCTATTGGGAATTCATTAATAGTTTTTCCACAATCTAACTTTAATGGTTTCTTTACTATCAAGGTTTTAATATTATTCTCAGTATTCATAACAAAGCTAATGTTGAATTGTGAGAAAAAAAACTATTTTAGCGGTTTTTTTTAAGCGCTCGCAATTCAGTTAAATCAGCGCATAATTTTTGTACTAGAACTTATTTATTATGTCAATTTTTTTAAAAATCGTCTTATTCTCTATAAAAATTTGTAATTTTATCTATAAAGAGCTCATAAAATTAAAAAAATGGTTACTCCAAAATTTAAAAAATTTAAGATTGAAGCTTATAAACCTGGCAAGTCAAAGGTCAAAAAGCTCAAAAAAGTAATAAAACTTTCAGCTAACGAATCTGCTCTTGGGATCAGCCCAATGGCAAAGAAATTGATATCAAATAAAAAAATGTTTTTGGATAAATATCCTGATGGAAAGTCACAAGACTTGAAAAAGGCGATTTCCAAAAAATATAATTGTGATTTAAATAAAATTATTTGTGGTGCAGGTTCTGATGAGGTAATTCAAATGTTGTGTCAATTATATTTAAATCCAAAAGATGAGGTAATAGTTCCAGAATATAGTTTTTTGATGTACAGAATTTACGCAAAAATTGTAGGTGCTAAAGTTTTATTTGCAAAAGAGGTAAATTTTAAAGTGTCAACAAGAGAGATTTTAAAAAAAATTACGAGAAAAACTAAAATAGTATTTATCGCTAACCCAAATAATCCAACCGCAACTTATTTGACTAAAAAAGAAATATTAGAACTAAGGAATAAAATGAATAAAAATATTTTACTTGTGGTTGATGATGCGTACTCAGAATATATGAAAAATAATGATTATACTTCAGGTTTAGATTTATTTAGAAATAAAGATAATGTTTTTATATTAAGAACATTTTCAAAAATGTTTGGATTAGCTTCCTTAAGAGTAGGTTGGGGATATGGATCAAAAAAAATAATAGATGCTTTAAATGTGATTAAACCACCATTTAATGTAAATGGTGTAGCACAACTTGCAGCTATTGCTTCGCTAAGAGATACAAAATTTATAAGTAGATCTGTTAAGCATAATTTACTTTATGCTAAAAAGTTAAAAAAATTTCTTGAGGTTTACAATATTTCTTCAAATAAAATTTCAGCAAATTTTCTATTTTTAAATTTTGATAACTGTAAAATTTCAGCAAAACATTTATACGAAAAATTGAAAAAAAAAGGTGTTATCTTAAGATCAACAGAGGATGGCTATGGTATTAAAAATAAATTAAGATTAACCATAGGGTCTAAGGAAGAAAATTTAAAATTTATGAATACTGTAAAAAGAATATTAAATTAAATGAATAATATTTTAATTATTGGATGTGGTTTATTAGGATCCTCTTTATTGAGACGCATTCACAAAAAAAAAATTACTAAAAAAATATTCATTTATGAAAAATCAATATCAAATTTTTTAAAAATTAAGAAATTAAGGCTTCCAGGTATTGTTATTGACAAGCTAGATAAAGGAGCAATTAATTATGATCTAATTATTTTTTGCACCCCAATGAGTGAATACAAAAATCTAATCTTAAAGATAAATAATTTTATTACTCCCAAAACATTAATTACAGACATTGGATCATCTAAAGTAGAGACCTCGAAACTTATAAAAAAATTTTTGAAAAAAAAATATATCTTGGACTCAAAGCCATCCCATTGCAGGCTCTGAAGTTAGTGGCCCAGAGCATGGTAAGGAAAATATGTTTCAAGATCGATGGTGTATTTTAATAAAAGAAAAAAATACAAAAAAAAAAAATTTGAACATTTTAAATAATTTTTGGAAAAAGATGGGTTCAAAAGTTATCGTTATGACACCTGAAAAACATGATCGAATTTTTTCCATAACAAGTCATTTACCTCATTTAATTGCCTATAATTTGGTAAAATCAGCACAAGATTTTGAAAAAAAACAAAATTACGATTTGATTAAGTTTAGTGCTGGAGGACTTAGAGACTTTTCACGTATAGCAGCTTCAAATGAAATTATGTGGAGAGATATTTTTTTTAACAATAGTAATAATATTTCAAAAGCTATTGATTTATTTATTAAAAATCTAACAGCCTTTAAAAATGATATAAATTCAAAAAATAATAAATCAATATTAAAAAAATTAATTCAAACTAAAAGAGTTCGTTCTAAAATTATTAAGTTAAAACAAGATATAAACAAACCTGACTTTGGTAGAAATTAAAATTTTATTTTAGAAATTTTTCTCACTTCAAGACTTGCTGTATCAAGTATCCTTATAATCGTTTCTTTTATTGGCATGATAAGTACTTTTTTTTTTGGACCATAAGCGTGAATTAACTGTTTAGAGTTTACGCAAATGGCAACATGACCTTTCCAAAATATAATATCTCCTGTTTTAAATTTTTTTGATATTTTTTTAACCGAATACTTTATCTGATCTTTAGTATCTCTTGGATAAAATAAATTATTATAATAAAAAAAAATTTGTAATAGAGCTGAACAATCAATACCCTTATAAGTCTTACCACCCCATTTATAACTTACCTTAAGAAATTTTGTAAAAAATTTTACAAAGTTTTTTTCTTTGTGATTAATTTCTTTAATATCTTTTTTTTTAATCCATTT
Source organism: uncultured Pelagibacteraceae bacterium (assembly GCA_902583635.1). Lineage (GTDB taxonomy): Bacteria > Pseudomonadota > Alphaproteobacteria > Pelagibacterales > Pelagibacteraceae > Pelagibacter. Next base: position 83,225 of record CACHWJ010000003.1, read on the forward strand.
ATTCTTGTCAATTTTTATATAAAACTTATTTTCTTTTTCTACACTTAATTTAGATCCTAGGGGGAGGTAGCTGTTTGAGACAGAATTAGGTTTTATATAAATTTTTGCCTTTAATGTATTTACTTTATATTTTGGATTAAAATTTTTGATATATTGTTTATTTTTAATGTATCCAACATAATTGTCATATGTAGATTTAATCTTTATCCAATTTTTATTTTTAGAAAAAATTTTAAATTTTTCACCGTATATTATTTGAGAAGTTACCTCAGATGACGTGCGAGGTTCTTTGTAAATATTCGAAATATTCCCTTTAAAGTAAAAATTATTTTTCACCAATTTTGATTTTATTTTTTATAAGCCATAAACAAAGTAAAGAAGGGATGACCATAATTGTAGTTAAAACGAAGAATGTTCCCCAATCTCCATTTAGCCAATCTACTAACGCACCTGAGGATGATGCTAAAGTAGTTCTTCCAGCAGTACCTATTGAAGCAAGTAATGCATATTGAGTTGCTGTGTAAGTTCTATCTACCAATAAAGAAATAAAAGCAACAAAAGCCACTGTTGCAAATGCTGCAGTAATATCGTCAGCAATTACTGCGATTGCAAATAAAATTTCAGATTTTCCTGTCCAAGCCAAAACTGCAAATAAAAGATTTGTTATAGCCATTAGCCCTCCTGCGAAGAACATTGTTTTTATCGTTCCAGCTCTCATAGCCATCAAACCACCTAATAATGTAAATATTACAGTTGTTATCCAACCAAGTCCTTTTGAGTAAATTGCAATTTGTCCTTTTGAAAATCCGATTTCTTTATAAAAAACAATGGACATCCTTCCCATAAAAGCTTCACCAATTTTAAATAAAAAAACGAATGCTAATATTCCTGCTGCGATAGCAAAGCCATTTTTTTTAAAAAAACTAATAATGGGTCCTCCAATAGTTCCTGTTATATAGGCAATAAAGTTTGTTAGAAAATTACTCGATCCAAGTTTTTTTTCAATTAGTTGGTCTGTTTCTTTCTGTTTAGCCTGTCTATCTGTTTGAATAGGTTCATGAACAAACATTAAACCTATGTTCATTAAAATAATTAAAATTCCCAAAATTAAAAAAGTAGTTTGCCAGTAGTCAGATACGCCTAAGTTTTCAAAAAATTCAGCTGTAAACAATGCAACAACACCACCCAATTTATAACCTGTCCACCAACCTACAACAGCCATTGCAGCACCTGCCGCCATAGATTTTCCTTCATTTTCATTTATTTGTTCAATTCTTAATGCATCGACAGTTATGTCTTGTGTAGCTGAGGCTATAGCTATAATTAATCCTACACTTATCAATAGAGCTAAATTTTCTGTTGGATTTATCACGCTCCAAACTACTAGGCATAATAAAATTATGATTTGCATTAAAACTATCCATCCCCGTCTATGACCTAATTTTTTTGTTAAGTAAGGTATTTGGACTCTATCGATAATTGGAGCCCACAAGTAGTTAAAGGCGTATACACCGAAGATTAATCCTGCCCAACCAATTGTAGATCTGCTTAGACCCTCTTCTTTTAACCAAAGACTTAAACTGCTAGCAATCAAGACCCAAGGAAAACCTGATATGGCTCCTAACAAAAGAATTCTGAGCATTCTTTTGTCGTAATAAACCGAAAAAGTTTCAGACAGTGTTTGTTTTTTTACCTCAAGCATTTAGTTTTTCCAAAACGATGGTAGAAATAATACTAGTATTGCGAACAACTCAAGTCTACCTAAAATCATCCCAACAGACAGAACCCATTTTGATACATCCGGCAATGATGAAAAATCTCCATTTGGTCCAATTATTGGCCCTAAACCAGGGCCAACATTTGAGATAGATGTTGCGGCTCCAGATAGTGCAGTAATGAAATCAAGGCCAGTTATGGATAATAAAGCAGCTAAAATAAAAAAAATTACAAAATAAAAGAATATGAAAGATATAATTGATGCAATAAATTTTTCATCTACCAAATTTTGATCATACTTTATTAAAAAAACTCCTTTTGGGTAAATAATTTTTTTAAGTTGATTTAATATAAAAAGATAAAGAATTTGAATTCTAAAAATTTTAATTCCACAAGTGGTTGATCCTGCACATCCTCCAATGAACATTAATGCAAGAAAAATAGTTATTGGAAAACTTCCCCAGCTATCAAACTCAGCATTTACATAACCAGTTCCAGTTAAAATAGAAATAGAATTAAAAAATATAGATCTAAACGAAAAGTTTTCATTACTAGTTAAAAACAAATAAAAACACAATATAATAACTGATAAAATTATAATTTTTAAAAATGATCTTATTTGAACATCATTTAAAAATATTTTTTTATTTCCACTTAAAAATTTAATATAAACAATAAAAGGAATACTTCCTAAAATTATAAACACCATTGAGGAAATCTCAATATAAACGCTATTAAAATAACCTATAGACTGGTTGTAGTTTGAGAACCCACCTGTTGCAATTGTTGTCATTGAATGGGTTAGGCTATCAAATTTTCCCATTCCAAAAATCCAATAACTAATAGCACAAACTACAGTTAAAGCTGAGTAAATATATATTAATCTTAATGCTATCTCTTTGGATTTTGGCAGTATTTTTTCTGAAGAATCATTGCTAGAAATTCTAAATAATTGCATTCCTCCAACATTCATTATCGGCATGAGAGTAATAGCCATAACAATTATACCTATACCTCCTAACCATTGTAAAATAGCTCTCCATAAAAGAATACCTTTAGGAGCATTTTCTAAATTAGATATGATAGTTGAGCCTGTAGTGGTAATTCCTGACATACTCTCAAAAAAAGCATCTGTAATTGACATTTCCATAGAAGAAAAAATAAAAGGTAAAGATCCAAAAATTGCTACACTCAACCAAGATAAAGCTGTTAACAAGAAGGCTTGTTGTAAATTAACTTTTCTATCATGATCAATATTCGTTAAAAAAAAAAGTGCTCCAAAAACTATTGTTACAATTGATGCTCCAAAAAAAGATGAGTCAATTTCTGCATAAATAAATTGTACAATTATAGGGACAAACATAGACACCCCTAGGATTATTTGTAAAATTCCAAGTGTAAAAAATACCGTTTTATAATTAGACATTTTGAAAGAACATTATTTTATGGTAAATAAATTTCAACTCTATAAGAATTAATAAAATCACTAATTTGAGATTTTAAAAGAACAATTCATGATTAAAAAAGAAGTTTTAGACAAAACCAGCGCATGGCCTTTTGTAGAAGCCAAAAAAATGATGAGAGAAAGAAAATCATTCATTAAAAAAAAAGGAAAAATAACATTACAAACTGGATACGGACCAAGCGGTTTACCTCACATAGGTACTTTTGGAGAAGTTGCAAGAACCTCTATGATAGTAAATGCTTTAAAGCAATTAACAGATTTACCTACAGAAATTATAACTTTTTCTGATGATATGGATGGTCTAAGAAAAGTTCCAGAAAATATTCCTAACCAAAATTTGTTAAATGAAAATCTTCATAAACCATTAACTGAGGTTCCAGATCCGTTTAGGAAATTTAACAGTTTTGGTGAACATAATAATGAGATGTTAAAGGATTTTTTAAATAGTTTTAACTTTAAATATAGTTTTAAAAGTTCAACGAATTTGTACAAAACTGGATACTTTAACTCAACACTAAAAATAATTTTAGATAATTATGATGGTATAATGAATATTATACTCCCAACCTTAGGTAAAGAACGTCAAAAAACTTACTGTCCATTTTTACCTATATGTCCTGACACTGGGCATGTACTTGAAATACCAGTTGTAGAAATTAATAAAGAAAAATCTCAAATAATTTTCGACAATAATGGTAAAAAACTTGAAAAAAGTATTCTTGATGGAAACTGTAAACTTCAATGGAAGGTTGACTGGGCTATGAGGTGGTACGCGCTTGATATTGACTTTGAAATGTATGGTAAGGATTTAATTGAAAGTGCAATATTATCCACAAAAATTATCAACCTGCTTGGTAAAAAGAATCCCTCAGGCTTTGCATATGAGTTATTTTTAGATGAAAAAGGTGAAAAGATTTCTAAATCGAAGGGAAATGGAATTACTATTGATCAATGGTTGAAGTATGCTTCTCCTGAAAGTTTATCTTTATATATGTATCAAAACCCAAAAAGGGCAAAAAAACTATATAATGAAATTGTTCCAAAGGCTGTAGACGAATATTTAGATAATATTGAAAAATCTAAAAAACAAACAGATCAGCAACTGATAATGAATCCGGTATGGCATGTTCATGAAGGCAAAATCCCGACTGAAGAAATGATTATGACTTTTTCCATGTTGCTTAACTTGGTTGAAACAAGTAATGCAGACAGTAAGGATTTACTTTGGAAATTTGTTAAAAAATATAAACCAAATATCCAAGAAGAAAACTCTCCAATCTTTGATGGACTAGTTGGATATGCAATTAAATATTTTAATGACGTAATCAAATCACAAAAAAAATATAAAAAACCAAGTGAAAGTGAAAAAAAAGCTCTCCTAGCTTTAATTAAAACTTTAGAAACATGTAATGATGGAATGTCACCTGAAGAAATCCAAACTTTAATTTATTCAGCTGGTAAAGAAAATGGATATGCTGATAAACTTAGAGACTGGTTTAAGTTAATTTATGAGGTTGTTTTTGGTGATGAAAATGGCCCAAGAATGGGTTTTTTCATAAGTTTTTTTGGTGTAAACGAAACTAAAGAGCTTATAACGAATAAATTAAAATAATGTTTTCAAATTTAAGATCTTTAATATTTAAAATAGATCCTGAACGAGCTCACTTTTTAGCAATACAGTCACTCAAACTCAACCTAGTTTCAAATATCTTTGATGAACATAAAAATGATCCTATTTTCAAGACAAAAATTTTTAACAAAGAATTAAACAATCCTATCGGGATAGCGGCAGGTTTTGATAAGAATGCTGAAGTCTATAACCCTTTATTTAAGTTGGGATTTGGATTGGTAGAAGTTGGTACAATTACACCTTTAAAACAATATGGGAATAGTAAACCTAGAGTTTTTAGATTAGTAGAAGACCAAGCACTTATAAATAGATTGGGCTTTAACAATCATGGTTCAGATGTGATATTAAATAGGATTAAATCAAATAATAAACTGGGAGTGTTAGGAATTAACGTTGGTCCTAATAAAGATTCTGATAATCGAATAAATGATTATTTAATAGGAATTGAAAAATTTCATGAAGTTGCAGATTATATTACTATTAATATCTCTTCACCAAATACTGAGAACTTAAGAAATTTTCATGATGAAAGAAAATTACAGGATTTACTTAAATCTGTTTCAGAAAAGAAAAAAAGATTAGATTCAAATATTCCAATAGTGGTAAAAATTTCACCTGATATAGATGAAAATCAGATAAATCTAATCTCAGAAATTCTTTTAGAAAATGATATAAGTGGAATAATTATTTCAAACACCTCAGAGTCATCAAGAGATATTTTAAAAAATATTCAAAGACATCAAAAAGGAGGATTGTCTGGAAAACCTATTGAAAAAAAATCAAATTTATTAATAAACAAGTTTTACAATTTATTAAAAGGTAAAATTAAGATTATTGGGGTAGGAGGAGTAGACTCTGGACAATCAGCTTACGAAAAGTTTTTATTAGGTGCAGACTATATTCAACTATATACAGGAATGGTGTTTCAAGGTCCAAATATAGCTAGTATTATTAAAAAAGACCTAAAAGAATTATTGACTAGAGATGGCGTTAAGAATTTTGGCGAAATTATAGGAAATAAAACTCTTTCTTAATTCTATTAAACTTGACGCCACCAACATCTAACCTTATATAAGCCTTGTCATTATGTCAAAAAAATGTGAACTTACTGGAAAAATTCCTTTGAAAGGTCATAACGTTAGTCACGCTAACAACAAGACCAAGAGAAGATTTTTGCCCAATCTTAAGAAAGTAAAGTTTACTAGCGAACTAATGAAAAGAAGCTTAAAATTAACAGTGAGTAATGCTGGAGTTAGATCAGTGGATAAAAAAGGTAGTTTTGACGAATATTTAAAAACTGTAAAAAATAAAAATTTATCTCCAAGACTAAAAAAATTAAAAAAAGGTATTCTAATTAAATCCCCATTTAAGAAAAAACCTTTGGCTAAATCTGCATAATGAATAAATTATTCTTGTTTCTCTCATTTTTAATGGGAGTGGTTGTTTTATCATCAAATTATTTAGTCCAATTCCCAATTAAATACTATGGACTAGAAGAGATATTAACATATGGAGCATTTAGTTACCCAATAGCTTTTTTAATAACTGACTTAGCAAACAGATCTTATGGAAAATTAGTTGCAAGAAAAATTGTTTATATTGGTTTTGCAATAGGAATTAGTTTTACTCTTATATTCTCAACAAATTTTGCAGATTTAATTTCAGTAAGAATTGCAATTGGATCTGGAACAGCCTTTTTAGTCGCTCAACTATTAGATGTCCAAATATTTGATAAATTAAGAAAAAGGGAGTGGTTCATTGCTCCTTTAACATCATCCTTAATTGGGTCTACAATCGATACATTTTTGTTTTTTTCAATATCTTTTTATGCAACAGGTATTCCTTGGGTTACTTTATCTTTAGGAGATTTAGCAGTTAAGATATTAGTTGCTCTTGTAATGTTAATTCCATTTAGAATTCTTCTTGGTACTTTAAAGCCGGTATAGTTTAGATTTTGGGCTCTGGTTGTGTCATACAATGAATAGCTCCAAAACCCCAAATGAGTTTAGTACAGTCAATTGGTACAATTTTTTTATTTTTAAAAAATTTTTTAAAAATTAAAATTACTTTTTTATCATTTTTGTCTTTAAAGATTGGTAATAGTACTATTTTATTAGCAATATAAAAATTCAGATAACTTGCAGGAACTCTTACTTTTTCAATATATATAGGCTTAGGCATTGGTACTTCAATTATTTTAAATTTTCTTTTGTTTATATTTTTAGTGTTCTTTAAAATATTTAAATTTTCTTTTAAATTTTTATAATTCTTTTCATTTCTATTTTTTTCGACTGCAGTCATAATTGTTTCTTCAGAGACAAACCTTGAAATATCATCGATGTGTCCGTGAGTATCGTCTCCCTTAATTCCTTTATTAAGCCAAATGAAATTTTTAACATTTAAATATTTACTTAATGTTTTTTCTAATGATTTTTTTGTAATCCCAGGATTTCTCTCTTGTACTTTGCTTAAAAGACATTCCTTCGTTAGAAGAACTGATCCTTTACCATTTACATCTATAGCACCTCCCTCTAATACTAATTGCTTTAACTTATTATTAATCTTAACAACAGAATCTATTTTTTTTACTTTAGTTAATTTTGATAATTTATTATTGATATTGTTGTCTTTTTTATAATCTTTGTATTTACTCCATGCATTGAATTTAAAATTTACAATCAACTTTTTTTTGGTCTTTTCATTTATTATATATATTGGACCAGAGTCTCTTAACCAAATCCGGTTAGTGGTTATTTTGTAAAAAATAATATTTTGTAAGTTAGTAGGAAATTTACTTAATAAATTTATAATTTTTTTTTTATCTTTATAATTATTTATTAATAAATTTATTTTTTGTGATCTTGATAATTCACTTATTATTTGTGTAACTGTTTTTGGAATATTTTTAAAAAGACCAGGCCAGTCACTTTCGTTGTATGGCCAAGCTATCCATACACTTTCTTGCAACTCCCATTCTGCAGGCATTCTGTAGCCAATGAGAGATAAATTATTATTCATCTTTAGGATTTTTTAGAAGTCCTTTGTAATAATCTATTCTTCTATCTCTTAAAAATGGCCAATGATTTCTAGCTGTTTCAATTTTATTAAGATCAATGCTAGAAATTAAGATTTCCTCTTTATCTGATTTTGACTTCGCAATAATATTTCCACTGGGATCGATAATCATTGAGTTACCCCAAAAGTGTATTTTTCTTTTTCCAGTTTTCTCTAAACCAATTCTATTAATAGTAGCAACAAATACTCCATTTGCTATGGCGTGAGATCTTTGGATAGTTATCCATGCTTCTAATTGGGATTTTCCAAACTGTTTTTTCTCTTTAGGGTGCCAACCAATCGCTGTTGGATAAAATAAAATTTCTGCTCCTTTTAGCGTTGTTAGTCTTGCAGCTTCTGGAAACCATTGATCCCAGCAAATCAAAGAACCAACTTTTCCGTATTTTGTTCTTGTAGATTTAAAACCTAAATCTCCAGGAGTGAAGTAGAATTTTTCATAATAACCTGGATCATCTGGAATATGCATTTTTCTATACTTTGATATAATCTTACCCTTGTCATCAATTACAATGCTTGTGTTATGATAAAAACCAGTAGTTTTCTTTTCAAATAAAGAAATCATTAAAACAACAGAAAGTTCTTTGGCTAATTTACAATATATATCTGATAATCTACCTGGAATTTTTTCTGCTAACTTAAACTTAGCATGATTTTCACTTTGACAAAAATATGGAGATAAAAATAGTTCAGGAAGACATATTATTTTTGCTTTTTTCTTTGCTGCTTCTTTAATCTTAATTACGGAATTTTCTATATTTTTATTTTGATTATCAAAAACTTTAGTTTGAATTAAACCAATTTTAGTTTTTTTTGCCATGAATTATTTAAAAATATTTGAAAAATTTTTCCGATCTCTACTCTTCCATTCCCCTCTATGATAAGCATCACTAGCTATTAGAGGCAAAACACTTGTAGCTTCTGCAAAAACCATTTGTTCTTTAGTGATATCAACTTTACCCCAAGAACTTGCCTCTTTTAAAGTTGAGCTACTACATGCTCCATCTCTACTATCTGCAACTGTAATTTGAACAGCATACTTGTGCATATCAACATCTTTTCCTAGAAGTTCTGCACAAATAACTGTATCTTGAATGAAATTTTTTGGCACTCCACCACCTATCATAAATAATCCTGAGCCTTTGGATTTAATTTTTATTTCTGTAAGTTCCCTAAATTCCCTAACAGAGTCAATTGTCATATGTTTTTTTGGATTTTTTTCCTGGTGCATTACTAAACCAAATCCTGCACTCGAATCTGTAAAAGCAGGGCAGAAAATTGGAACATCATTATCAAATGCTGTTTCAATTAATGAATCCTTTTTTTTTGACTTCTTTTTCAGATACTTTCCCATTTCATATATAAACTCCCTAGAAGTGTAACTCCTTGGTTCTAATGTATTAGCTATATCACATATGATTTTGTCACACATTTGAAGCTCTTCCTCATCAATATAAGTGTCGTAAATCCTATCGATATAATTATTTCTTAACTCAGTATCATCTTGAAACTGTGAGCCCTGGTAATGTTTAAAACCTAGTGCTTCAAAAAAATCCATATCTACAATTGAGGCGCCAGTTGCAACAATTGCATCGACCATATTATATTTAACTAAATCCTTATAAATATTCATACATCCTGCAGCTGATGTTGATCCAGCCAAAGTTAGGAAAATTGTACAATCTTTATCTTTCAACATTTCATTATAAATATTCGCTGCATTAGCAGTCTCTCTAGATACGAAAGACATTTTTTCCATTGATGAGATTATCTTTCTTGCGTCAAAGGAGGTGATATCAATGTGTTCTACTGGGTTTTTTAAGAAATCTTTTTTACTATTGTGACCCAGATTTTTTTGGTCTGACATTAAGCGACCATATTAGCTTTATTGCTATCTTTATCGTACATTGTCATTATTGGTTTATCTTCAACTTCATAAATCTCATTCGAATAATAGCCATTGAATTGAGTTCTAAAAGTTAATCCATAAGCTCCAAGTTGACCAAGTTCTATATAATCATTCTCTTTAATATTATTTGGAAGCAAAAAAGGACCTTTCATATAATCCATGCTATCACATGTTGGACCAAAGAAATCAAAAGCTGTTAATTTTTTTGAAATAATTTTATTTGAGTTTTCTTTAATCATTTTTGATGGGTAAACAATATTAGGTGTACCGGCATCAAAAAGAGTACCGTAAGTACCATCATTTATATAAAGCTTTTGTTTCTTTCTAAGGTTAACTTTAACAATTGTTGATCCACTTTCTGCAACTAAAGCTCTTCCAGGTTCACAAATTATTTTTGGCAATGTTTCGAGTTTTAAATTTTCTAAACTTTTTTTTATTTCAGTAAAGTAACTATTCAATGATTGAGGAATTAAATCAGGATAGATAGTTGGAAATCCACCCCCTATATTTATATAATCTGGAACTATTTTTGTTTTTTTTATTATATTTCCAATTTCAGTTATACCCTTCGAGTAAGAAATTGGATGCATACATTGAGATCCAACATGAAAACTTAAACCTATTTTTTTTGCATGTTGTTTTACTAATCTAGTTAAACCTACAGCCTCAGAAGTTAAAGCTCCAAACTTTTTTGACAAGTCTATTTCTGCGTGTTCGTTTGAAACTGCCACTCTTACAAATAATTCTAAATCTTTTGCATTATTTGTACTTTCTATAATTTTGATTAATTCATCTTTAGTATCTAATGAAAATGTTTTAATGTTATAATTAAAATAAGCTTCCTTAATACTCTCTCTACTTTTTACAGTATGCATGTATGAACATTTCGCACTATGACTAAAATTTCTTATGCTTCTTATTTCTTCGATTGACGCAACATCAAATTGCTCTATTCCGCTATCTATTATTGTTTTAAGTACTAATGGATTAGGATTTGTCTTTACAGCATATAAAACAGATCCTGTGAATTTCTTTAAAAAATATTTTACAGCTGATTCAATTGAGCTTTTTCTAATACAATATACTGGTTTTTCAGGTTTCAGTTGATTTACAAGTTCTTCAACAGATTTAAATTTTTGCATTTTTAATGCCTCCAAAAAAAAATTTAACAAAAAAAAGTCTTTTATTAAAAAAACTTTAATATTTTTCGCATCTAAAATTAAAAATCACCAATGTAAAGCAAATAATTCAGGTCAGTATTGTTAAATAATCATATATTGAAAAATATTAATGAGTTACCATATGAGATGTATGAAAGAACAAGCTACGCTTCAAAACCTAAGTGATTTTGAGAATAAATCACTGTTAATTTGTGATGACGACAATCCTTTTAGAGAAAGATTGGCAAGAGCAATGGAAAAGAAAGGTTTTGAGGTTTTTCAAGCAGAGAGTGTACAAAAAGGTGTAGAAGCTGTTAAAGCAAAAAAACCTGGATTTGCTGTAGTAGACTTAAGACTTGGAGATGGAAATGGTCTTGAAGTAGTAAAAGAAATTCAAACCTCAAATAATGATAGCAGAATTATAATGTTAACTGGATATGGAAACATTCCAACAGCAGTTGCGGCTATTAAAGAGGGTGCAATCGATTATCTTGCTAAGCCGGCAGATGCTGAAGATGTTGAAAAAGCTTTGTTAGCAGATCCATCTAAAAAAGCTGCACCTCCAGAAAATCCTATGTCAGCAGACAGAGTAAAATGGGAACATATCCATAGAGTGTTTGAGCTTTGCAATAGAAATGTATCTGAAACAGCACGAAGACTTAAAATGCACAGAAGAACTCTTCAAAGAATTCTCTCTAAAAGATCACCTAGATAAATTTTCTAATTTTTATAATTTTCTTAACTAATAATGCCAAAATGGCAATTTTAAATATTTCAGCCAACAAAAAAGGTTTAGCTCCTAACGCTATAATAGGCTTATCCCATCCAATTAATGTCCCTAACCACAACAATCCTAAAATATATATTGTTGAAGTTGCAAGTATTAGTTTACCCA
>CACHWJ010000004.1 GCA_902583635.1 uncultured Pelagibacteraceae bacterium
TCTTGTAACTTCTAAAGTATTTTCTTTTACTTCTATGTTTGATGCAAAAGTTGCTTGTGGCCAATTTAATAAAGCACTTAACATTTGTCCTGTTTGATTGCAGTCATCGTCAATTGCTTGTTTACCCATAAAAACCAAATCTGGTTTTTCTTTTTCAACAATTTTTTGAATAATTTTTGAAACAGCTAAAGGTTCTAAAACACCCTCCGTCTTTACATGAATTCCTTTATCTGCTCCAACTGCTAAAGCTTTTCTGACAGTTTCTTGAGCTTTTTCTTCTCCAACTGTTATTGCAACGATCTCTGTTGCTTTACCTGCTTCTTTTATTTTAACCGCTTCCTCAATAGCATTATCATCAGGAGGATTGGTTGACATTTTAACATTATCTGTAACTACTCCTGATCCGTCCTCTTTAACTCTAATTTGAACGTTATAATCAATAACTCTTTTTACAGCGACTAAAATTTTCATTATGCTCTTAATAAATTGTTTTCTTTATCGTATGGACTTTCATCCAATACAGTAGCCTCATACATTTCTCCCAAGATATCAACTTGTAATTTGTCGCCCACATTTGCAAAATCAGGTTTAACCATTGCTAATGCTATTGATTTATCTAATCTAAAACCAAACTCACCACCTGTTGCTCTTCCAACAACTTTATTGTTTTTGTATATAGGGTTGTTGCCTAGAACATCTGCATCTTTTGTATTATGTACTTCAAGAGTAACTAATTTGTTATCAAATCCCGTCTCTCTCCATTTGTTTAAGGCTTCTAATCCAATAAAATTTCCTTTATTTGGATGAATAAATCTATCCAAACCAGACTCATAAGGTGAGTATTCAATTGATAATTCTGTGCCTACAAGTTTGTATGATTTTTCTAATCTTAAACTATTCATAGCTCTTATACCAAAAGGTTTTATTCCTAAATCCTTACCTGCATCCATTAATTTATCAAAAATATGATTTTGATATTCAATTGGGTGATGTAATTCCCAGCCTAGTTCACCTACAAAATTTACTCTCATTGCATTAACTGGAGCATAACCAACATTGACTTTTTTCGCAGTTAACCATTTAAAATTTTCATTTGAAAAATCATCTGTAGAAACTTTTTGCATTAAAGCTCTAGCTTTTGGACCAGCTACCACAAGTACACCTGTACTATTAGTTAAGTCTTCAAATATAACTGAGCCATCAGTTGGCATCCATTTTTGTATCCAATCATGATCCAATCTCAAATTTGCTCCTGCAGAAACAAGATAATATGAATTTTCTGCCTCTTTCATAATTGTGAATTCAGAATGCACACCTCCTTTAGTATTTAAAGCATGACATAAATTTATTCTGCCAATTTTTTTTGGTAGTTTGTTTGCAACTAAAAAATCTAAAAATTCTTCAGCCTTAGGTCCTCTTATTCTGCATTTGGCAAATGCTGTCATATCTAACAAACCAACATTTTCTTTAACATTTTGACACTCTTTTCTAATTGCATCGAACCATTTTGATCGTCTAAACGACCAATCATCTTTTTGTTCCATGCCATCAGTTGCAAAAAAGTTTGGTCTTTCCCAACCAAATTTTTGTCCAAAAACTGCACCCAAATTTTTCATTCTTTCATAACAAGGTGCTGTTCTTAAAGGTCTTGCTGCTGGTCTTTCTTCATCAGGATAGTGAGTGATAAAAACATGACTGTACGCTTCCTCATTTTTTGCTTTTAAGTATGATTTAGTTGCGTAATTTCCATAACGTCTTGGTTCAACTCCCAACATATCAATAGTAGGTTCACCATCTACAATCCACTCTGCTAATTGCCAACCAGCTCCACCTGCTGCAGTAATTCCAAAACTGTGACCTTCATTAATCCAAAAATTTTTTAATCCCCACGCTGGACCAACTATTGGATTTCCGTCAGGTGTGTAACAGATTGCACCATTATAAACTTTTTTTACACCCACTTCTCCAAAAGCAGGCACTCGGTGAATTGCTCCCTCAATATGTGGAGCTAATCTATCAAGATCTTCTTGAAACAATTCGTACTCTGAATTTTTTGATGGACCTTCAACATAACAAGCTGGCGCACCATCTTCATAAGGTCCTAATATCAATCCACCTGCTTCTTCTCGCATATACCATCGACTATCGCTGTCTCTTAGGACACCCATTTCAGGAAGACCTTCTTTTTTTCTTTTTTGAATTTCAGGATGAGGTTCAGTAACAATATATTGATGCTCAACTGGAATTACTGGAATATCTAAACCTACCATCTCACCAGTTTGTCTTGCAAAATTTCCAGAACATGAAATTACATGTTCACATTCAATTGAACCTTTATCTGTTTCTACTATCCAGCCATCTTTAGTTTGTTTCATACTTGTTACAGCTGTATTTCTATAAATTTCTGCACCTCTATTTCTTGCACCGGTTGCTAGAGCTTGAGTTAAATCAGCAGGCTGAATATAGCCATCTTCTGGGTGTTGTATTGCGCCAACTAAATCATCTGTATGACAAAGTGGCCAAATTTTTTTTACTTGTTGAGGAGTTAAAAACTTAACATCCACTCCAATCGTTTTTGCAACGCCAGCATATTGATGATACTCATCCATTCTATCTTTTGTACTAGCTAATCGAATATTTGAAACAACACTAAACCCAACATTCTTTCCAGTTTCTTCTTCTAAAGTTTTGTAAAGATTAACTGCATATTTATGAAGCTGTCCAACTGAGTAGCTCATATTAAACAAAGGAAGCAAGCCAGCAGCATGCCAAGTAGAACCTGAAGTTAGTTCTTTTCTCTCCACAAGAACAACATCAGACCAACCTTTTTTTGCCAGGTGATAAAGAGCACTTACCCCAACAACTCCACCCCCAACTACTACAACTTTAGATTTTGTTTTCATTATCAGACTCCTACTAAATTTTTAATTATTACGAAACAAAAATGTAGCTTAATAATCAAATTGAGCTTCCAAGAGGAATTGGGCTTGATACCATTGTAGTTAACCAACAATCTTTTAATGATCCTTCAGAAGTAAATTTTTCAACCTGCCAATTAAATTTGTGATAAATTTTATTCTTATCAAGTATAATTACCTCAAATTGAGCCGATTTATTACTAATTCTAACCTCAGTAATTGTATGACTTAAATGATCAATCATCATTTGATAAGAGGCACCTTTAATCATCCTTTTAAAATTATTTAAAGGCCCAGTGACTTTCTTATTGTTGGGGTGTGCAAAATTCCATGTTTGCTCAATACCACTATCCTTATATTCAAGATCATTTTGCTGCAATCCACTTAGTTGAATTTTTACTACTTCTTTTGGAGCAATAGAACTATTTGGATTAAGTAATTCAGCATTTGAAAAAGAGATAGTTGCTAATAGCAAGATTAGTATTTTAAAAATATTTCTCATTTTAAAAAAAGTTTATTCTGACGTTTTGTATTTACTATTATTTACAATAAATACAAAAAATATTGGAAGAATTAATGTCAAAAGTGTCACAACAATTAATAAAATCCCAAGTTCAGAATAATCAGCTGTTGTTTGAATTTCACCGCTTACTTTATCTTTAACTTCTCTGGTAACTGTAAATATTTCATTTAAATATTTCGTTCCTAAAGCACTTGCTGACAATGCAAGGTTAGTAAATGAGGCAAAAACTGCAAAAAAAGTTGCCTTTAAATGAGATGGGGCATTTTTTGCTATCCAGGCAAGTAATGGAATCATTGATACTTGTCCTAAAGGAGATTCAATAGCGGTATTAATTAAAGCAATAAACTTAGCATCAACAACTCCTCCTGTTAATGAAGATGTCCAATTATGAAAACCATAGTACATTCCAACGCTTGGTAAAAATAAAATCGCACCTGCAATACTTAAAACAACAATTATTTTAGCAATTGAATTCTTTGCCATAAATGGTCTTAACAATACAATTCCTGCTAAAGTTAAAATTGATGCCAGTAATGATAAAATTGAAAAAAACTGTTCATTAAATCCAAGCTCATCAATTTCAAACCATGTCAATCCTGGTCCAGGTCCAGGCATAGCTCTAAATATAAATATAATTACTGCTGTACCTACAATAGTTAACCTTAATTCCTGAGGTAGTTCTTTAATCAGTTTAAACATTAAAAATAAAATAATTATTACTGAGCCTATAAAAACAATCTCTTGTGCAAATGGGACGTTAAAAGATCCTACCGAGAGTGTGAAAATAACAAAAACTAAGCTACCACCTAAAATCCACCAGTTTATCTCAGTTTTTTCATTTCCTCTATCTTCCTTAAATTCTAATCCTTGAGATTTTAAAATATTTATTTTTTTTTGTCGTAAATAATTTGCTAAAATTACACCAAAGATCGAAACCAGAGGTATTACAAGAGCGTATAAATAAATTGTTCCATATAAATTTATTTTTTCAGATTGCTCTAAACTTTCAACATCTCTAAATAAAATTACATTTACTAATGCTACAAGAACTGTTCCACCTATAATTGCAAAACGACCAAGAGTTTGCATTGTAGTATGCATTATTTTTACTTGATCTTTGCTGTAATCTATTCCCTGTTCATCTGATAAAGGAACTGCTTCAACAGTCATAGCATCTGCAACTACATCCTGAACGACATATCCAACTGGAGCTAAAATGACACTAATAACAAACCAAGTTTCAACAGAAAATATTTCTGACATGGTTTCTGTATGAATAATTAGTCCAAACATTATTAATAGACTTAATGCTATTAGTGATGCACCAAGATAGACCATATAATTTTTTCTTTCCCAAATGAGATCAACAAGATGGCCTAAAGGCATTTTTAATGCCCAAGGTATCCCTGCCCAAAATCCAAGTCCTGCAAGAAATGCTGCTGATAAATTTAAATAATCTTTAACAAAGAAAGTTCCAACAATTCCAGTTAAACCCGAAATACCAGCAGCCATATAAACCATTAATGGCGGAAGATAAGTCCATTTAAACTGACGACCTAAATCTAAAAAAGTGCTATCTAAAAATTTTAATACTTTGTTCATTAGTCACTAAGAACTGGAAAGGCTTGTCTTACTTTTAAGAAATGTTTTTGATATTCCATTTTGGTACATTTATTTTCAACATATCCTATATGATTTTTTTCAACTAACTCTTTTGCATTTTCGTCACGTATTCCAAGTTGCAACCATAAAACTTTGGCGCCAATTTTCACGGTGTCCTCTGCAATTGCCATTACTTCTCTGGAAGGTCTAAATACATCAACAATATCTATATTTTTTTTTATATCTGTTATTTTAGCATATACCTCTTCGCCCAAAATTTTTTGACCTTTGGCAGATGGGTTAACTGGAAATACTTTATAACCATATTTCTGCATGTACTTCATTACTATAGTTGAAGGTTTAGTTTGATCATTGCTAACTCCTATCATGGCAATATTTTTGTATTTTGAGAGAATATCTTTGATTTGACTCATAATTATTTATTACTTTTAATTTGTTCCTCACAAAATTTCTTTGCCTCTTCTAAATCAGTAATTTTAGTATCAGACAATTTTTGGCTCGCAGCTAGACACGCATCCACAGCTCTTTTAGTGTTATAATCATTAAAATTAAAAACTAAGAACATTCCAAAAATAATTAAAATAATGATAAAAAAATTTTTTTTATTTATCATTACTTATTTTTCCAGACAGGCTTTCTTTTTTCTAAAAAAGCTGAAATACCCTCTTTTGCATCCATTGCCATCATGTTAACGGTCATCATTTTACTTGTGTGTGCATATGCTTTTCTTAAAGGCATCTCTAATTGTTTGTAAAAAGTTTGTTTACCTATCTTTATTGTTAAATTAGATTTGGATGCTATTTTTTTAGCGATACTAAGTACTTCTCTCTTTATTTTTTGTTTTGAGAAGCAGTCATTTATTAATCCTATTTCTTTTGCATAATTTGCTTTTATTGGCTCACCAGTTAACAACATTTTCATCATAGGCTTCCGATTAATTTTCCTACTTACAGCGACCATAGGTGTGCTGCAAAATAATCCAATATTTACTCCTGGAGTTGCAAATAAAGCATCTTTTGTACTATACGCTAAATCGCAACTTGCAACTAGTTGACAACCAGCTGCAAAAGCAGCACCGTGGACTTTTGCTATTACAGGTTTTCTACCTTCTACAATTTGAAGCATAACTTTTGAGCAAAGATTAAAAAGTTTTTGATATCTATCTCTTTTTTTTAATCCTCTTACCTCTTTTAAATTATGACCTGCACTAAACCCTTTGCCTGCGCCTTCTATTATTATAACTTTAACTTTATTGTCAGCATCTAATTTTTTTAATGCTTTTAATAAGTCGATAAGATTTTTAAATGATAATGAATTATATGTTTTTGGTTCATTAAGTATTATTGACGAAATTTCACTGTTAATTTTTATAATTTTAATATTATTAGTCATTATAGCTATTTTAGTTTGCCCTCTTCTCTCATTTTGGCTCTAATTTTTGTAGCTGAAATTTTTTGTGTTTCTTCATCCAATACTATTTCCTCCATTTTATATCCAACTCCTCTGCCATAACAAATATTGGTAATATTTGGCACTACCATAATTTTAAACCTACCTTCAAATTCTGGGTTTAATCTATCTTCTATATTTTTTTTTACTGTATCAAAATCAAATGGATTATCATCTACACCCTGCACATCTCTTATTTGAATACAAACTTGACCTGTTTTTTTAATAATTTCTTTAAATAAAGTATAATGACCATCATGAAATGGCTGCCATCTACCAAGCATTTGTGCTGTTGGTTTTTTATTATCCCATTGATATTTCATTTTTTGATCTCCTTAACGATTTTTAAAGCCCAATTCTTAGCATCTTGAGTAGTAACATGGTAATTAAATGTTTTTGGCTTTACAAACATTTGATTTGTATCATCAAAACGTCCTTCTTTAATTGTATCTACCCAAATTATGAAATCTGCCGGGAATAAGCTTCTCGCCTCTGGAGTGGGTGCTATGAAATCAGCAATAACATAATGACCATCACTCTTTAACTTGAGGGCAAACTCAGCCATTCTTTTTGCTTGTCTAATCCTTCCTTCTTTTGAGAAATCCCAATCATCTGCTGCTTTTCTAACTTCGTCAGCATTTAATCTTTTAGCGTTTAAATACGGTGCTATTTCATTTGCTAAAGTTGTTTTACCTGCACCAGGTAATCCCATTACCAAAATTATTTTCATTTTACCTTATATAATCCTAGCCAAGCATTTACATCTTTACTTGCTATATAATCAGATTTAAAAAATTCAATCTCTGACCATTTGTTGTTTGCTTTTAAATCTAAAATTTTTTTATCAAAACCATAGTCTTTATAAATTCCTTCGTTAATTGTAAAACAAATTAAACCACCAGGTTTTGTAATTCTTACAAACTCATCTAACGCATCAGATTTCACGTGTCCAAACGTAAAAGTTCCAACACACATAACACTATCATAAAGATTATCACTTAATTCAATACGTTTGTTTAAATCAATCTTAAATAATTTTTGATATAAATTTTTTGGCACTGTGTCTAATAACTTTTGTGAAAGATCAGCACCATGAAAGTTTTCATAACCAAATTTTCTAAGTTGTAGTCCTACTAATCCAGTTCCACATCCTGCATCGAAAAAAAGTGTATCTTTATTAACTAGATATTTTTTTATTACCTCAACAGTTTCTTTAGGACCTGTATAGTTCCATTCAAGCATATCTCTATTATATTTATCTTCTTCTCCCCACTCATCGTAATACCTCATTACTTCTTCTGTAGTCTTGAGTTTGTAAATTGGAACTTTATTACCCACATCTTTTAGTGCCATAAAATTTTATCCTACTAAATTTTGAGCTACCCATTTATGAAATTGATGAGTTGGTTGATCCATTATTGGTGAAAAATTTCCTCCATTGTAAGCAGGTGAATTTCTACCCTCTTGCATCCCTTCAACTGCATTTATATCCTCTAACATTACATCTTTCCAAAATTTTAAATTTTGTTTTCTCATTTCTTTTAATTGTTCACCGTTTGCACTCTCTTTTCCAACATAATACATTTGCATATGTTCTTTTGTTTTATTCATTGTTAACGGTTCTAACCAAAAAACATAAAAATGATCTACATGTAAACCAATCATAACATTTGGGAATAGAGCTATGTATTCTGAAGTTTTGGTCCTACTTTTTTCCCAATTTGGAAATATATCAAAAATTTTGTTACCTTTAACTATTTGATTATATTTTTTACTACCTTGACCAGCAAATCGATTGGGTAAACCTTGAATATGATAATGATCATTAATGTTAGATACTTTATTTAGTTCAGGATGAATTGTAGGTAAGTGGTAGCTCTCACAATAATTTTCTACAGCAAATTTCCAATTGGTTTTTACTTCTAGGCTGAAGTGACCGTAATCATCTGATTTTACAATTAATTTTTGATCATCTTTATTTATGAATTTGGACCACCTTTGTTCAAGAGGTTTGATGTACTGGTCAAAATCTAATTCATTTGAATTGATGTTGACAAATATTATATCCATCCAAATTTTAGTTTTTACTTCTTTTAAATTGCTATTTGACTTATTAAAGTTTGTAGACTGATGGTTGTTCAACCCACCTATATGAGGTGTTGCAACTAATTGTCCTTTAAAATCATAAGCCCAAGAATGATACGGACATCTAATAACATTTTTTAAGGTACAAGCTTCGTCCAGAAGTTTAAAGCCTCTGTGACTACAGACATTGTGAAACACTCTAATATCCATATTTTTATCTCTAATTAATATCAAAGGAATCCCGAGCAGATTGTAAGGTTTTGCATCTCCAGCTCTTGGAATTGAGCTTCCAACCCCAATTGCTGTCCATTTATTATAAAAAATTTTTTCCTTTTCGTGAGCCAAATAGTCTTGATTTGTATAACACTCATTAGGTAAGCCATTTGCCACTTCTATAGGTTTGTCTACATTATTGATTTTTTCAATATCTAGTATCTTTGATAATGGTAAATTTTTAAGATTCTGATGCACAAAAAAAATTATCATTCGCATAAATTTTGGCAACAAATTTCATTAAGATAAATAGATGAATTTCTTTGACAGCTTTTTGAAAACAGATAATGATCTGAAAAAATGAATTTTTCTCTAGAAATTGGACCAAAGACAGAGGTTGATGTGGTCCCTGCTTTAAGTGATGTTTACATCACTATGTTGCCAGGTGGAGATTATAGAGAAACTGCAGAAAAGGCTTCTGAACTTGTTAGAAAAGGATTTAATCCAGTGCCTCACTTTCCAGCTCGATCGATGCAAGATGAAAAGGAACTTAAAGATTATGTTTTCAGATGTAAGGACGGTGGAGTTAAACAAGTTTTAATTATTGGTGGTGGTAGAGAGCCTGCAGGAAAATTTGACAGTTCATTTCAACTTTTAGAAACAGGATATTTCGAAAAAATGAAAATAGGAATAGCTGGACATCCTGAGGGAAGTCCTGATATATCCGACTCAGAATTAGAAAAAGCTATGATAGATAAAAAGCCTTATGCTGATTATATTGTAACTCAATGGTTACTTGATCCTCAGCCTATTATAGATTTTATTTCTAAACAAAGCGTACCAGTGCATGTTGGAATTACTGGGCCATTAAAAATATCTAGCTTGATCAAGTTTGCTAATATTGTTGGGGCAAAAAATTCTATTAACTTTCTTAAATCTAATTTTACTAAGGCGTTAGATTTATTGAAACCTAAAGACCCTAATGATTTAATTGGGAAAGTTAAATCGCATACTGATAACTTCCACATTTATACATTCGGCGGCTTGAAGGAAACTAACAAGTGGTTGAAGGAGAATAGTTATGTCTAATGAATTTGACTACACTAAATTAAAACATGTTACTTCTGTTGATCAATCAGACAGAGAAGTACCGTACAATTTACGACAAAGTGGGCCAACAAAAGTTGAAATGTTAATTTCAACAAGAGTGAGAAAATCACCGTATTGGCATTTGTCAATGCAGGCAGGATGTTGGAGAGCAACTGTCTATAATCGTATTTATCATCCAAGAGGTTATGTAAAACCTGAAGATGGTGGTGCAATGGTAGAATATGATGCGATTGTTAATCATGTAACTATGTGGAATGTTGCTGTTGAAAGACAAATAAGAGTAAAGGGTCCAGATGCAGAAAAATTTACTGACTATGTAATCACAAGAGATGCAACTAAAATTTCTCCAATGAGAGCAAGGTATGTAATTTTATGTAACGCTTATGGCGGTGTCTTAAATGATCCAATTCTATTAAGAATTTCTGAAGATGAATTTTGGTTTTCTTTGTCAGATTCTGATATTGGAATGTATTTGCAAGGTGTAAATGCAGATGGAAGATTTAATTGCACAGTAGAAGAGATAGATGCATGTCCGGTGCAAATCCAAGGACCAAAATCTAAAGCTTTAATGAAAGACCTTTGTGGAGATCAGGTAGACTTTGATAACTTGCCTTTTTATGGATTAGCAGAAGCTAATATAGGGGGAAGAAGTTGTGTTATTTCACAGTCTGGTTTTTCTGGGGAGGCTGGTTATGAAATATATTTAAGAAATGCAACTCTATATGCTGAAGATATGTGGAATTCTGTTCTTAAAGCAGGAAAAAAACATCAACTCATGGTTATTGCACCAGCACACCATAGAAGAATTCAAGCAGGTATTCTTTCTTGGGGACAAGACATGGACCAGCAACATAATCCTTTTCAGTGTAACCTAGGATATCAAGTTTCTTTATCTGGAAAAGGAGAGTGGAATAAAAAAGGAGATTACGTAGGAAAATCAGCTTTAGAAAAAATGAAAACAGATCTTGTTGATGGAAAAAAACCTTATAAACTTCAATTAGTTGGTTTAGAGTTTGGTGGTAAACCAATTGAGGATTATGCACCTGATTTTTGGTTAGTTTCCCCTGAAAGTGGTGGTGATCCTGTAGGATTTATTACTTCTCCTTGGTATCATCCTGAAAAAAAACAAAACATTGCAATGGGATATGTGCCATTTGATGGAACTCTAAATGCGAATGGTTTTCCAAAAGGTAAGGTTGGGACAAAATTTAAAGTACACTTACCTGAACAATACTCTGAAAAAGCTGGAGTTCCAGTTAACGCAGTTGTAGTTGATATTCCATTTAAAGAGTCTTTTAACGCTAACACGAGAGAAGTTGTAAAAGGCTAAAAATATTATGGGGAAGTTAAGTTTAGCTTCCCCGCAAAATCAATGACAAAAGGGTTTTTAATTGTAATTTGCATTACCATTGCGATTGCTTTAATAATATTTCCTTTGATAGTTTCTTATAAAGCACAAAAAAATAAAAAGAATAGAAATTAATGTTTGGAGAATTTTTAAATATAATTGTCAGATCAATAAAATTAGACAAAACACTTTATTCAGATAATAAAAATTTTGCTGAAGCCTCAATTTATTTTGCAGGTATTATAATGATTTTAGATGGTATAGCTGGAGCAGTTGCAGCAAATACAATTATTAAAACTGCAATTGCAATGTCTGGCCTTACTGCAATTATTACTTGGTTGGTCTGGGCAATTTTTATTTATGTTATTGGAGTAAAACTGTTTCCAGATAAGCAAACAAAAGTTTCATTTAGAAAAGTTTTAACTGCGGTTGGTTATGCTCATGCTCCAGGATTACTAAGATTTTTTGCAGTAACACCAGACTTAATGATACCAATAATTTTTCTTACTCAATTTTGGATATTCGCTGGTTTAATTATTTCAACGAAACAAATTCTAAATTTAAAATCTAATTTTAAGTCTTTTGGAATTATTCTTTTATCTTTCCTAATTATAGCATTTTTGTCTATTTCATTTGTTATGAGTAGAATGAATATGCTGCCGGTAAATCAAATAAGCTAAAGTGGAAAAATAGTTTTAGAAAGCCTACAGGATTTACAAAGTTTAAACCCTGTCATTATAAGATTTTGGAATACACTTTCATCTTCTTTTTTACACTCATCACAGATATTACTAAAATCATTTCTGTTATTATCTTTAAAATTTTTTTCTAAATCTTTAGTCATTATCTGTTAAACCTGCGCCTGCTGCACCTTTTTTTAAACTATCAGTTTCTTCCACAAAAGTGTTCTCAGATAGTTTGTATAAACTTTTCCATTCATTTTCATTAAAGTTATCTGTATTTTCAATAAAATTTATTTCTAAGTTTTTTGAATTTTTGGGAAATTCTATATTTAAAAGGTTAGAATAAATATTTACATTTAAATTTAATAACATTTCTTTCTCATCAATCTTAACATTAATTTTTTTTCCAATAATTTCCGAAGATTTGCTCAAAAATGATATAAAAATAATTGGGTATGCAATATTAGAGATATAAATTTTTTCATAATTTTCCACTGTTTTTAGTTGATCTAAAAAACTAATTCCTAAAATGATTGGGCAATAAGGATTTGAAGAAGAATTTAACTGATTTATTGAACTTAAATTCTCATATGTGTTTTTTTTTTTATCATTAAAATAAGAATTTAAATGTTTGATACCAGGTAAACCAAACATCTCTAATTGTCTTATACATTTTCCAATTTCCTCAGCTTCACCCCATGAAAATCCAGCAGCTTTTGATGCTCTTTTAGCCGTAGTTTCAATCTCACTTAAAGATTTCATTTTTTAATTACTTGACCTATAGACCCACTGTTCGTCATAGTTTTTTAATTCATCAGGTAGCGGTGCTCCTTGGAACATACAAATTCTTAACCATTTATCTGATCGTGGATCAAATTTTAAGGCTCCAAAAAAAGATAGCTTTAACCTTAGCATATCTATAGGCATTATATTTTTACCAATAGTATTATCTTGTATCTCAGAGTATGGAAATTTTTCAACAATAAATACTCTCCTAACAATGTGTCTAAGCTCAGAATTTTTAGACAAAAATTCTGCAACATTAGAATTATTTTTCGTATCTAATAATTTTTTATACAGTTTTTTTACATCTCTAGCTATTGCAAGTGGTTGTTCTAATTCAGATCCACCTTCTTCAAATCTATCAGCTAATCTAGGCTCCTCTTTATTCTTGGAAATAAACCAAAAATTTTGTTTATTTTGTTTCTTTTCAAAATTTATTTTTAAAATATTTAAATATTTTTTTTCAATAATATTAATTAAATCTTTTACTGTTCTGTTGGTTGGAATAGTGAAATATTTATCCTCCTCAGAACTCATCTGACTTACTAAAGGATTAGTTATTTCATTAAATGGTTCCATCATAATTGAAACTACATACTCAATACACTCCTCACATGCTTTCTCTTCTAACCAAAGATATATTTGGTTAAAGGGATATTTATCTTCAAAATTAAAATCATTATCAACAAAGTGGATAAATTTTTTTATGTCTTTTAATAGGTTTTTAATTTTAATTTGCTGATACTCACTATCAGTATTCCAACTTGTAATATTTGTTAAAGATTTTTTAAGACAATCAATAAACAAGTCACTGTCTTTTTTTTTAACTATTTTTATTTCTCTTATTTTTTTTAAAGCAATCTCTCTGCTCATTACCCAATTATTCAATAAGGTTGGATGATTTACTATAAATGGAGCCATACCTAATCCAGTAGAATTTCCAATGCCTAAATTTTTACAAATCTTTCTATCTAATACTACAGATTTACTGGGGTTTTTATGATGAGCCACATGGTTAACTTGATCAAATGTAAATTGTCTAACTAAATAAACTAGCATCATTTCCAATCTAAAAGGTCCATTGATTTCTTCTCTGTTCTTAATTCTAAAACGATCCGCTAAGCCAAATTTTCCAGACCCATATACTGCGGTTGTTCTGTACAAATATCCAACATTTGATAGTAATTCTAAATCTGGTTGTTTGCCTTGACTTAATCTATCAACCACATGATTGAATACTCGAATTGATTTATTTGCTCTAGACAATGTTAACTCTTTAAATGAAAGTCTACCAACTTCCTGCCTTGGTACTTCATTTTTAAGTCTATCGATATCTTTTTGAGAAGGAGCACCGTCATGCAATGTAAATGCTGCATCCCATTTTGTTGCAATTACTCTATCTGATCTTTCGTCATCTTTAATTTTATTCGCAAAACAAACTAGTGAATAAGTTCTTTTATTTTTCTTAAAAGAGTAGACTGCTTCTCCATAACCGAATTTATCTAAATCAAATAAATCTCTCTTATATTCCCAGTCTTTAAATTCTTTAAGAAAGCTTCTTAAAAAAGATAGTTTAGACTGATGAAATGATCCCAATCTTGACAATTTCATTATTGTGTTTGGATTTCTCAGTTGAACTTTCATAACTAAATTAATTTATAGAAATTGTACCAGTTGTTTCCAAGTATTCCATTTGTCTCTTCATCAGAAAATCCAACTTTTTTAAGTCCTTTTTCAATATTTGAAAAACCCCTCGCGTCCTCAAACCACTGAGGTTGTTTGGGAAAGCCAGGTTTATTTTTGTTACCCTCGCCAAAATTTGTACTTTTAGACCATGTTCCATTTCTCATCCATTCAACAACACTATCAGGTTGCTGGAGACAAAGATCAGATCCGATACCTATTTGTTTAATGTTCATTATTTCAGCAGTTTTAGCAACCATCTCACAGAAGCTTTCAAGGGTACAATTTGTGTTATCTTTCAAATGATGAGGATATAAAGATAATCCAAGAATACCTCCGCTATCACTTAAAATTTTTAATAAATCAGACGATTTGTTTCTTTTTGCAGGATGCCAAAAATATGGATTTGCATGAGTTAATGCAATTGGTTTTTGACTTAACTCGATTGCATCGATAGTACTTTTTTCAGCTGAATGTGACATATCAATTACTACACCTACCCTATTCATTTCCTTTATGACTTCGCGTCCAAAATTAGTAACTCCACTGTCAGTATTTTCATAACAACCAGTAGCTAATAATGATTGATTGTTATAGGTAAGCTGCATAAATCGGCAACCTAATTCATGTATTTTTTCAACTAATTTTATATCATCCTCTATAGGAGAACAATTTTGAAAACCAAAAAAAATTGCTGTTTTTTTCTCTTTATTTGCTTTTTCTATATCTTTGTAGTCCCAGCCTTGAAATATTATATCTGAATTATCTTTAAAAAGTTTTTCCCATTTTTTAGTCTCTGTTAATAACTCATTGTAATCTTCATGATAGACTATAGTGACGTGAATAGCGTCAAGACCTGCGGATCTATTAAACTCGAAGGTTTCTCTTGACCAATTACAATATTGAAGATTATCAATTTTAAAATTCATATTAGTTTAACTCTAATCAATATGTTTTTTAAATACTATTAATTTTATTGAAATTTTAAGTTAATTTTGAAATAAACTAATTACTAATTCTCATGAAAAAAAATAAGATTCTAAAAGTTTCAATCGTTATGGGTAGTCAGTCTGATTATAAAACTATGAAGTTGGCAGAAAAAACGCTTAAAAAAATTGGTGTTTCTTTTGAAACAAAAATTGTATCAGCTCACAGAACTCCAAAAAGAATGTACGATTATGCTCTAAAAGCGAAACAAAATAATATAGGTGTAATTATAGCAGGCGCTGGAGGATCAGCACATCTACCTGGTATGATCTCAGCACTTACCTCAGTACCAGTTCTTGGTGTGCCTATTGAAAGCAAAAAATTAAAAGGTTTAGATAGTCTTTTATCAATAGTTCAAATGCCAAAAGGAATACCTGTTGGAACACTTGCTATTGGTGAAGACGGTGCAATTAATGCTGCATTACTAGCAGCCTCAATAATTGCAAACCAAAATCCATCCATTAAACGGAAGTTGAGTAACTGGAAATCTGTTCAAACTAAATCAGTTAAAAAAAATCCTAAGTAAAATGTCTGATATTACTCTTGGTATTATAGGAGGTGGACAGCTAGGTAGTATGTTGGCAATTGCTGCAAAAAAATTAAATATTAAAACTATAATTTTTTCTGATGATGTAGATGCTCCAGCTCAGAACTTTTGTAATAAATTTATTTCTGGAAATTATGATGATAAACAAAAAGTTTCTGATTTTGTTAATCAAGTTAATGTTGTAACTTACGAATTTGAAAATATACCTTTTGAAACCCTTAAAGAAATAAACAAATTAAAACCTGTTTTGCCTAAACCTTCTGTAAATAGACTTATTCAACATCGACTGGCTGAAAAAGATTTTATAAATAAACTAAATATCAGAACTACAAGGTATGTATCAATTGAGAAAAAGTCGGACATAGATGCTTTGGAAAATTTTTTACCCGGTATATTAAAGACAACAACACTTGGTTATGATGGAAAAGGACAACATCCAATAAGCTCAAGCGATGAGTTAAATTCCGTCAATTTAGATTTTTCCAGGGGGTATATTCTTGAGAAACTTGTTAAACTAAAAAAAGAAATCTCAATAATTATTACTAGATTTAATAATAATAAATACGAAATTTATGAGCCTATTGAGAATACACATGAAGATCAAATATTAAAATATTCTAAAATACCTGCTGAAATAAATGAGAAAATTTTTAATCAATCTAAAGATTGGGCAATGCTGATAGCAGAAGAACTTAAATATGTTGGAACTTTATGTGTAGAATTTTTTATTGATAGAAATGACAACTTATATGTTAACGAAGTTGCGCCAAGAGTGCATAATTCTGGCCATCTAACAATTAATGCATACAATGTAAGTCAATTTGAAAATCATGTAAGAGCTGTTTGTGGGTTAGAGCAAATTCCATTAAAAAAAATTTCAAATGCAAAAATGATTAATTTACTTGGTGATCAGATATCTCAATATAGAAATTCTCCCAACTTAAAAGAGAATGAATTTTTCTTTGATTATTTAAAAAAAGAAATTAAAGAAAAAAGAAAAATGGGTCATATCACAATATTAATTTAGATGTTTAAATCATTAGAAGGTAATTTTGATAATCCTAAAGTTCATGAACTTCTTAGTAAACACTTTGTTGAACTTAGAGCAGCATCTCCAGAAGGTAGCGCTCATGTTTTAGATATTCCTGGTCTTAAAGTATCATCGATAAAATTTTGGAGCTTATGGCAAGATGAAAATCTAATAGGTTGCGGTGCTCTTAAATTTTTAGATGAGGATCATGGGGAATTCAAATCTATAAGAATTCATGATAATTTTAGACATAAGGGATATGGAATGAGTGTAGTTGGTCATTTAATTAATGAAGCCAAGAAACTAAACATTAAAAGATTAAGTATTGAAACTGGTGCAGGAGATTTTTTTCTACCAGCAAGAAAACTTTTTAAAAAATGTGAATTTAAAGAATGTGAACCATTTGCACATTATAAAGAAGATGTAAATTCTGTATATTTGACTAAAATTATTGACACAAATTAAAAAATTTTTTTAATTTATAACATATTTTGTTGACAAAACCCTTTAAAGTCTAAACAAAGCCAGAATTACTTAATTATAAGTAATAAATTAATACAACAAAAAGTAAGAAGAAAAATATGAGTCTACAAGGAAAAGTAAAATGGTTCAATCCAACCAAAGGTTTTGGTTTTATTGAAAGAGAAGATAAAGAAAAAGATGTGTTTGTACATGTTTCAGCTGTAAGAGATGCTGGTATGAACGGTTTAGATGAGGGTCAAGCTTTGACTTTCGATGTTGAAGATGGTCCTAAAGGTCCTTCAGCAGTTAACTTAAAAACTGCATAATTTCACACTTCCTATTGGCTGAAAACATTTACTTAGTTTTTCTAATTTATATATTTCAGCCAATACCGAATAATGAAAATCAACGTTTAAACACAATTATTAATTATTAAAAAATTAAAATCAAAATTTATAAATTAATTAAAAATTATGATTGGAATTTTAGGTGGAATGGGAACTCAAGCAGGACTTGATTTTTGTAACAAGCTTGCAGTCCTGAATAGAGGAAGAATTGATCAAGAATATCCCTTATTTTTACTCTACAACAAATCCAATATTCCTGGTAGACCTGAGTCAATTGGATCTCAAACAAAAAATCTTTCTAACAAATCAACAAACAAGAAAAGCAAAATAAAGTACGAAAGAGTTTTAAAAAGTTTACTTAAAGGTTGTAAATTACTTGAGAAAAATAAATGTAAATTTATTGTTATACCCTGTAATACAGCTCATTATTGGTATGATGATTTACGAAAAAAAATAAATATTCCAATAATTAATATGCCAAAAGAGGTATTTAAATTTACAAAAAAAAATTGTAAAAAAAATTCAAAAGTAGGACTTCTAGCTACTGAAGGAACTTTAAAAACTGGCGTTTATAATAATTTTTTTGATAAAAATTATAATATTGTAATACCAAAAGAAAGTATTCAGAAAAAATCTGTAAATAAAGCAATAAAATTTGTAAAAATGGGAAATGTGCGAGCTGCAGAAAAAGTCATCAAACCTGCAATAAACTATTTGGTGGGTATGAAATGTAAAAAAATAATTTTAGGATGTACAGAGCTTCCTATAGCAATATTTGCATTTAAATCATTCAAAAATATAAAATCTTCAAAAATATTTTTAGATCCTAATCTTATTTTGGCAGAATCAGCCATGGCAAAATATAAGAATTAAGTTATGCAGTCAAAGATTGAAAAGCCTTACGTGCTTAGAGTTGCCGAGTATATTTATTTTAAAATTATCGAAATTAAGTATAAAAATCCAGAAACAAATAATATTCAAGCATTTGAAATATTCATGACCTCTAAAGAGTATGAATTAATAAGCTCAGGTGAATTTCATGATAAGTGGTTCGAGAAATTAAAAAAGAATAATTTTGTTGATGAAATAACCGGAAAAAAAATAAATAACGAAACTATAAAATTATTAGAAGTACAAAAAGATTCTATGAAAAAACTTTTAATGAAAATCCCCAAACTTTATTACACCAAAAGCCATTTCCCATTAGAAATATCTCAAAGAGCCTTTGATCATCTTTGGCGGGTTTGTGAAAGTTACGAGATGTGGTGTAAAGAGACTAAGCAAGACAAATTAATAAAATTAGATATTTTAAATTAGTTTGATAATAATTTCTGCCTTGTAGTCTCTATTCTTCTTTCAATTAACTGTTTTAATTTAACATGAAGTTTTTTTTCTTTATTTTTTTCATCAACTTTATCTTTAATATGGGTCAAGACATCTTTGCCAGTCTCATTTTTTATTGCAGTATTTGCTCCATATTGAAATCCTGCTTGAATTACATTTCCTGTAGTAGCTATAGTAACGCCTGGACCTAAAAGAGATGTTGTTTGAATACAGCCAGATAAAAAAATTAAAATAACCATGACAAAAAATATATTTAATATTTTCATAAGTAATTATCTGATTAATACTTATTTAAAAATTCAACTCAAGATAGAATTAGTTCAAACTGAGTATTATTACTGCGACTATGTTGAATAATTAACTATAAAACAAAAATGATTAAAGTTTTTCCATTTATCTTTATTCTACTTTGGTCGTCTGCATTCATAACAACAAAACCAATTATAGATAACAGTGATCCTTTTTCTGCTCTTGCTTTTAGATTTGCTTTAGTTTCAATCGGTTTTTTCTTATTTTCTATTTATTCAAAAAAAAAGCTTTTTGTTGATAGGAGAAGTTTTTTTGAGTCTTTTTTTAGTGGTGTATTATTTCATGGTTTTTATCTTGGCGGTGTCTTTTACTCAATTTCAATTGGCATGCCCACAGCAATTGCGGCTTTAATTGTAACCCTTCAACCAGTTCTCACAAATGCATTGAGTGGACCAATTTTAAATGAAAAAGTTTCTCTAAAACAATGGATAGGAGTATTGTTAGGTTTTTCTGGTGCAGTAATAGTCTTAGGTTTTGATTTAGGCTCTAAAATACCAACAGCAGGATTGATCGCGACTATAATCGCGTTATTAGCAATTACATTTTCTACTTTGTGGCAAAAAAAAATAAGTAATAAATTGCCTTTATCAGTCAGTAATATGAATCAAGCTTTGGGGGGGGGGTTGTTTTTCATATTGTGATAATTATTCTCTTTGCAAAACCTTACATAGATTTTTCAACCACTTTTTTAATTGCAATGAGTCATCAGATTTTTTTAGTTTCGTTTGGAGCTTTTACAATTTTAATGCTTTTAATTAAAAGAAATTCTGCAAGTAAAACAGTTTCTATTTTTTTTTTAATTCCTCCTACTTCTGCATTAATGGCTTGGATTTTTTTAAACGAAAGGCTAAGTAATTTAGATCTTCTAGGCTTTTTAATTGCAACAATTGGTGTTTATATAGCTACAAGAGATTAAATTATTTTCCTATATAGCCAAATTCTAATGATGAGTCTGTTATTGAATGATATAGTGACTCTCCAAAACTTCTTAGGGCAAAAATTCTAAATGTATCTGGTTCGTCATTTATCATGTCAACAATTATTGACATTCCGTTAAATGTAGAATTCAGACAATTATTTTTATTTAATTCATTAAAGTTAAAAGGGCATCCTTTTTTTAAAACTTCTTTAGCATTATCCCCTTCTAGCTCAATAATTGATTTTGAATGAGAAATATCAGTGACTGCAAAATCTACCTCTTCAAATTTTTTATCAATTTCAAAAAAAACTTCTTTTTGGGTTGTAATAACCAGCCAATTTCTTGGTCCATTCCAGAGAATTCGAGTATTTTCATTATTTTCTACTGATAATGGTTTTGAAATTAGATTTAAATTATCTATTTTAATTTCTTCACATACAACATTCGAATTTTTATGTTGAACAATCTGTGTAATATATAAGTTTTTTATTTCTGAAATTTTAATTAAATTTTTTTCGTTTTTTCCTTCACAATCACCAAATTGTCCTTTTTGGTGGATATTTTCTAAAGCTGATATTGAACTCATGATCTAACTCTTTCTCCTTTTGGATCCACATAATGTGATGAAACTATTTCAACTGGAATTACTTTATTTTTTAATGGAGACATAACAAATAATTTTTCACCAATCATGTTTTTTCCATCCTTTAAAATTGCAAGAGAAAAAGGATTATCATGCTCTACACTCCAGCATGAAGCAGATATATGTCCTAATTTTTTGTTTGGTAAAGGAGCCTGAGCGTCTTTCACTAAATGAGAACCCTCTGGTATACTTGTTTTTTTATCTAAAGGGACAACTCCAACAATCTTTTGTCTATCGCTTGAGGTAAAAGCTTCTCTATTTAATGACCTTTTGCCAATAAAATCTTTCTTTTTACTAATTAATCCCTCCAATGAAGTGTCATAAGAAATTGTTCTTCCATCAAGTTCTGATCCTGCCACATGTCCCATTTCAATTCTCAAAGTTGATAACGCTTCTGTTCCATAAGGCTGAACTTGAAACTCTTGACCTAATTCAATGATTTTTTCCCACATAAATTGTCCATTATTAGACTCTACATTCACCTCATAAGCTAATTCGCCTGAAAATGAGATTCTAAAAATTCTAGCTTTAACCCCAAACAATTCAGACTCCATGTACCCCATGAAAGGCAGTCCTTCGTTTGAAACGTCATTATTAGGAAGTAATTTTTCTAATAGTTTTCTAGATTTAGGTCCTGCAATTGCTGCACCAGCCCATTGTTCAGTTGTTGAAACTACATTAACATTTAATTCAGGCCAAACAAGTTGTAGATAATACTCTAAATGTGAAAGGACATTGGCAGCTTGAGCTGTAGTAGTTGTCATATGATAATGATTTTCAGAAATTCTAGTTGTTGTTCCATCATCCATGACTATCCCATCTTCTCTAAGCATCACTCCATATCTTGCTTTACCAACTGGCAACTTTAACCAAGCATTTGTGTAAACTCTATTTAGCAGTTCTGCAGCATCAGGACCTTTGATATCAATTTTTCCTAACGTGGTAACATCGCAAACACCAACATTCGTTCTAACATTTTTAGCTTCACGCTTAGATGCTTCAAAAAGAGTTTCGCTTCCTTGTTGATAATATCTTGGTCTTAACCAAACTCCAGCATCAACAAATACTGCATTATTTTTTTCATGCCATGAATGCATAGGGGATTTACGAGTAGGTTTAGAATGTTGTCCAACTTCTCTTCCTACAATTGCTCCAATAGATATTGGAGTGTATGGAGGTCTAAAAGTAGTATGACCTACTGCAGGTACAACTTTATTTTCAATATCTGAAACTAATTGTAGTCCATTCAAATTGCTTGTTTTACCTTGGTCGGTTGCCATTCCTAAAGTTGTGTATCTTTTAACATGCTCTATTGATCGATACCCTTCCTTTAAAGCTATTTCGATATCTGAAACAGCAACATCATTTTGAAAATCTAAAAATCTCTTATAACTTTTTCCTTTAGGCAGGGGCACACACCAAAACTTATCATGTTGAGAAGATTTTTTTTCAACTACATTTGGAAAAGAAATTTTATTATCGTTGTTTGTAATCTTTTTCGATAAATCTTGGCCAGCTATAAACGAATCTTTTAACGTTTCTTCTAATGTAAAAATCCCATTAGCAGCACCTAAGGTTGTTTCTTTCTGCTTAGATGTCCCAGGCACAAAGGCGTCAATTTCTTCCTTAAATTTAGTTTTATTTCCTGATTGTGAAGCTAGATGAATAGTTGGCGTCCAAAAACCTGAAACACAAATACAATCACACTTAATATTTTCTAGTGTTCCAAGTTGCTTTTTATCATCTGAAATTTTTGCTATATCTGCTGAACTTACTTTTTTGTATCCCTGTGCGGCAACAACAACATGCGAAAATTTTATTTTAATACCAAGATTAATTGCTTCATCAATTATTTCTGATTGTGGATTAACTCTAGAGTCTAAAATAATTGGATTGACTCCATTTTTTTTAAATTCAATTGCTGTCTCATATCCACTGTCATTATTTGTAAAAACTAACGGATTTTTACCGACTAACACTCCGTAAACTTTTAAATATTCTTTTGCTGCTGAGGACAACATCACGCCAGGAGTATCATTATTCCCAAAAACCAGTGGTCTTTCAATTGATCCTGAAGAAATTAAAACCTCTTTTGCCCTAATATACCAAAGTCTTTGTTTTGGATGATATTTTTTTGTTTTTGGTAGATGATCGCTAACTTTTTCTGACATCACTAACATATTATGATCATAGTACCCAAAAACTTGAGATCTGTTTTTAACAACCACATTTGGCATTTCTTTTAATTCAGAAATAATACTGTTTGCCCAATCCTCACCTGATTGATTTCCAATATTTACATCACTAGTTAACAGAGATCCTCCAAATCTTGGTTTATCTTCAGCTAAGATTACTCTTGCACCATTTTTTGCAGCGGCATAAGCACTTGCTAAACCGGATGGACCAGAACCAGCAATTAATAAGTCACAATACTCATATTTATGTTCATATCTCTCTTTATCATGTTTTGTAGAAGCAACACCTAAGCCTGCAGCTTTTCTAATAAAAGGTTCATAAACTCGATACCAAAAACTTTTAGGCCACATGAATGTCTTATAATAAAATCCTGCAGGTAAAAAAATTTTTAAAAAGTTATTTATTGCACCAATATCAAAATTTACACTTGGCCAACAATTTACACTTTTGGCTTCTAGTCCTTCAAAAAGCTCTTGCTCAGTAGCTTTAATATTTGGCTCTGTCTCATTATTTCTATAAAGTTGAACGATCGCATAAGGCTCATCTACCCCAGCTCCAAAAAACCCTCTTGGTCTATGATATTTAAAGCTTCTACCCACTAAATGTACTCCATTAGCAATTAAAGCAGATGCTAAAGTATCTCCCTCGTAACCATAGTATTTTTTTCCGTTAAATTTAAATGATAATTTTTTATCTCTATTAATTAGACCACCATTTTCTAATCTAAATTTTTGAGTCATTTAAGAAATTTCCTCATCAGCTTTATATGTATTAAATATTTCATGAGTAGCAGTGTCTCTTTCCACCTTAATCCATTGTCTACATCCAGATAAATGCTGCCACAACTCTAAGTGCTTACCTCTTAAACT
Source organism: uncultured Pelagibacteraceae bacterium (assembly GCA_902583635.1). Classification (GTDB taxonomy): domain Bacteria; phylum Pseudomonadota; class Alphaproteobacteria; order Pelagibacterales; family Pelagibacteraceae; genus Pelagibacter. Next base: position 24,072 of record CACHWJ010000004.1, read on the forward strand.
TTTTCGATTATAAACAAAGTTATCCCATTCTTCATCAGAGATTTCTTTATTAAGCTCAGGTCTTTTTACACTAGCATCCCCACCATAAGAAAATTCATTTTGTGATCTCATCCCACAATGCGGGCATTTAATGTGAAGCATTTAAGATATCCAGGTCTTAGTACCAAGTCCCTTTTCATCAATTAAGTATCCAGTACTAAATCGATTTAGACTAAATCCAGCATTCAGTTCGTGAACTCTATCTTGAGCGATTGTATGAGCGAATGTCCAACCTGAAGCTGGCGTTGCTTTAAAACCACCATAACACCAACCACAGTTTAAATACAAACCATCAATATGTGTTTTATCTATAATAGGTGAACCATCCATTGACATATCCATTATACCACCCCAAGTTCTAAGCATTTTCAATTTGCTTAAAAAAGGCATCATGGCAATTCCTTCTGTTAAAACATGTTGAAGAGTTGGTAAATTTCCCCTTTGAGCGTAACTATTATACCCATCAAGGTCTCCACCCATTACCATTTCTCCTTTATCAGATTGACTTATGTAAAAATGACCTGCACCAAAAGTTACTACTCTATCTAAAATTGGTTTAACAGGCTCTGATACACATGCTTGAAGAAGGTGAGTTTCTATTGGCAAAGTCATATTTAACTTTTCAGCTAAAATATTTGTGCTTCCAGCAACACATAATCCAACTTTTTTAGTTTTTATATTTCCTCGAGATGTTCTTATGCCATTAATCTTACCTGCTGTAATATCAAAACCAGTTACTTCACAATTTTGAATTATATCAACACCCATAGAGTCTGCTTGACGTGCGTAACCCCAAGCAACTGCATCGTGTCTTGCTGTACCTGCACTTGGCTGCATTAATCCACCAAAAATTGGAAACCTTACATTTTCTGAAAAGTCAGCCATTGGAATTATTTCTTTCACTTGTTCACGGTTTAACAAAACAGCATCAATTCCATTTAATCTCATCGAATTTCCTCGTCTTGCGTAGGTATTCATTTGTGCATCTGAGTGTGCAAGATTAATAATTCCTCTAGGTGAGAACATCACATTATAATTTAAATCCTGGCTCATTTTTCTCCACAGATCCATTCCAAATTCACTGAAGAGTGCGTTCTCATCATGCATATAGTTTGATCTAATTATCGTTGTATTTCTTCCAACGTTTCCTCCACCTATCCAGCCTTTTTCGATAATTGCAACTTTTGTAATATTATGTTCTTTTGCAAGGTAATATGCAGTGGCAAGTCCATGGCCTCCACCACCAATAATAACTACATCATATTCCTCTTTTGGGGTTGGATCCTTCCAAGCTAAATCCCAGTTTTCATGATTAGAAAATGCGTTTTTAACTAAATTAAATATGGAGTATTTTTGCATTAATTAATTTTATAACAAAGAATATAAATAGTTCTTATTTTTTTTATATATATTTTTTAGAAGTTTCCAAATATGACAAAAAAGGATAAGAAGTCTGCAACGATAACATATTATTTATAGGATTAATAATGAGTGATGTTAAATCAGATATCCAAATAGCTCGAGAAGCAAAAATGCAGCCTATAAATGAGGTATTAGCAAAGATAAATGTTCCAGATGAGAGTACTGCTTTCAGTCCAATGGGAAGACACATTGCAAAAATTAACCTGGAGTATTTAGACACATTAAAAGATAAACCAGAAGGGAAACTAATTTTAGTAACTGCAATTACACCTACACCTGCTGGTGAAGGTAAAACCACTACTTCAGTTGGTTTAACTGATGGATTAAATAAAATTGGAAAAAAATCTATAGTCTGCTTAAGAGAACCAAGTCTTGGGCCTTCATTTGGGATGAAAGGTGGTGCTGCTGGAGGAGGTTATGCTCAAGTTGTTCCAATGGAGCAAATTAATTTACATTTTACTGGAGATTTTCATGCAATTACATCAGCTCATAATTTATTATCAGCATTAATCGACAATCATATCTATTGGGGTAACAAATTAGGTATAGATGTAAGACGGATTGTTTGGAAAAGAGTTATGGATATGAATGACCGTTCATTAAGATCAATAAATATAAATTTAGGAGGAGTAGCAAATGGTTTTCCTAGGGAAGACGGATTTGATATTACCGTTGCTTCAGAAATCATGGCAATTTTCTGCTTATCAAATGATTTGGACGATTTAGAAAAAAGAATTGGCAATATTACAATTGCTTATACAAGAGATAAGAAACCAGTTTACGCGAAAGACTTGAAAGCACATGGTCCAATGACTGTATTATTAAAAGATGCGATCAGACCAAATGTAACTCAAACATTAGAAAATAATCCTGCAATTATTCATGGTGGTCCTTTTGCAAATATTGCACATGGATGTAACTCCGTTATAGCAACTAAAACTGGATTAAAACTTGCAGACTATGTTGTAACAGAAGCAGGTTTTGGTGCAGACCTTGGGGCAGAAAAGTTTTTAGATATTAAGTGCAGAAAATCTAAATTAAAACCGAGTTGTGTTGTCATCGTAGCAACAATTAGAGCTTTAAAAATGCATGGTGGTGTTGCAAAAGATGACTTAAAAAATGAAAATGTTGATGCTTTAAAAAAAGGTCTGGTGAATCTTGAAAGACACATAGAAAATGTAAAAAAATTTGGATTACCTGTTGCGATTGCGGTTAATCATTTTATTAAAGATACAGATAGTGAAGTTAAAACTTTAATTGATTTTTGTGAAAACTTAGGGGTTAAAGCAAGTTTATGTACTCACTGGGCAAATGGTGGTGAAGGGACAAAAGAATTAGCAGCACACGTTGCTGATTTGTGTGAAAAAAAAGATGCCAGGTTTAATTTTCTTTATGAAAGTAAAACACCTCTGTTTAAAAAGATTGAGACAATTGCAAAAGAAATTTATAGAGCCGATGAAGTGATTGCTGATACAAGAATAAGAGATCAATTAAAAGGTTTTGAGGAGGCAGGCTATGGAGAATTGCCAATTTGTGTAGCAAAAACACAATACAGTTTTTCAACTGATCCAAATCTTAAAGGTGCACCAACAGGTCATGTTTTGCCTGTAAGAGAAATAAGACTTTCGTCAGGTGCTGAATTTATTGTTGTTGTTTGTGGAGCAATTATGACTATGCCGGGACTACCTCGTGTCCCTGCAGCAGACTCTATAAAACTAAATGATAAGGGTGATATCGAAGGATTATTCTAAATTAAGGTAATTTAACCAATTTTCTAATTCCCTCATCCTAGAAATTTTATCAAGCTTCTTATTTTCACTTTCAATATGTTGTATGTGATTGTTAATTTCCTTCTCGTCACTAAAAGCTTCTTTTTTTAGTAGCTTCTCTTTTCTAAAAACAATAATGTTAATCATTTTGTTATAAGTAATTTCTGGATGATATTGAAGCCCCCAGATATCACAATCATTTACTTTAAAGTTTAAACCTTGAACTTTATTAATTGGATTTGAAGCTAATAATACAGAATTTTGTGGCATGGTAACTACTTCATCAAAATTAAAAGCAGGTGTATTAAATTTTTTTTTTTTATTTTTGTAAAGTGGATGGTTTAATCCCCTTTCATTTATTTCAATATCAACTGCAATTCCTTTATGTGAACCTTTAGTGCCTTTTTTGACCTCGCCTCCTGCAGCTGTGACAGCTACTTGCATACCCCAACATATTGCTAAGATTTTTTTGATTTTTTTTTGACATTCTTTCATAAACTGAATCTGTCTTCTGATTTCAGGAGTGTCGTTATAAATATTTAAGCTACTACCACCCCAAATAAGTCCATCATAACTGTTCAGATCGTCTATATTTTTAAATATATTTTCATCTGATGAAGGATTAACAACATCTGTAGTTAAATCTTTTGTGAAAAAACTAAGACTATCCCTCAAACTTTCAGTATGTGTTTGAATACCTGCAGATGAAAAATGTTGATTTTCTTCTCTCAAATTTCCTTCAACAATTAATATTTTTTTCATTAAAACAAATTTCCAGAAATGCTTTTTTCATACATTTCTTTCAAATCCTTTTGATTAATTTTTTTTGGGTTTCCTACAGTAGATGGATCTTCAAAAGCCATTAAAGAAAGTTCATCAAGATTAATATTATTACAGTCCATCACATCTGATAATTTATGAGGTATATTTAAATCTTTTCTTAAATCTAAAATCCATTCTAAAAAACTATCAAAACTTTTATTTACATTTAAATAATCACAAATTTCTAATATCTTGTGTTCTATTTCACTTTTATTAAATGACAATACATATGGCATAAATATTGCATTTGATAAACCATGATGAATGTTAAACTTTGAGTTAACTGGATGACTTAAAGAATGAATAGCACCAAGGCCTTTTTGGAATGCAGTTGAGCCCATCGATGAAGCCGAGAGTAAACTCATTCTTGCTTCAATGTTTTTTCCATCTTTATAGGCAGTAATTAAATATTTTTTAATTAATTTAATACCTTCAATTGCAATACCATTTGCCATTGGATGAAAACCTGGTGTACAAAACGCCTCAAGATTATGTGCTAGTGCATCCATGCCAGTAGCTGCTGTTAATCTAGGCGAAAGATCTAGAGTTAAAACTGGATCTAAAATAACAATTGATGGCAACATCTTTGGATGAAAAATAATTTTTTTAACAGCTGTATCTTTATTTATAATTGCTGAAGCCCGTCCAGTTTCAGAGCCTGTTCCAGCAGTTGTAGGTATTGCTATAATACTTGGAATTTTAGAGCTTTCAGCTCTTTTCCAATAGTCTCCAATATCCTCAAAATCCCAAATTGGCCTTTCTTGACCACACATAAATGCTATTGCCTTACCAACATCAAGTGCACTTCCACCACCAATTGCTATTACACCGTCGCAATTAGATTTGTTATAGACTTTTACACCTTCATCTACATTTTGACCTATTGGATTTCCTGAAAAGTTTGAAAAAATTTCCAAATTATTAAATTTTTTTTTTAAATTCTGTAATATACGTTTAATCATATCAAGATTAATTAAATCTTTATCAGTAACGAATAATGGATTTGATATTTTTAGATCTTGGCAGGCATCAACTAAATCATTGATCCTATTTTTGCCTACCCACATCAAAGTTGGGTAATTCCAATTATGTTTCATAGTAAATAAAAAATTTATTTTTCTTTTTTTTGTAAGTAAGATATATTTATAGAATTATTAATGATAGGAAAATTTAGATGTCTAAAGTAGCAATTATAGGTGCGGGTCCATGTGGTCTTTCGATGTTAAGAGCATTTGAACATTTGGAAAATAAAGGTGAAAAAATACCTGAAATAGTTTGTTTCGAAAAACAAGATAACTGGGGTGGCCTTTGGAATTATAGCTGGAGAACAGGTTCTGACCAATATGGAGATCCAGTACCAAACAGCATGTACAGATATTTATGGTCAAACGGTCCTAAAGAATGTTTGGAATTTGCTGATTATTCTTTTGATGACCACTTTGGTAAACCAATACCATCTTTTCCTCCTAGAGAAGTTCTATATGACTATATAGTTGGACGAGTAAGCAAAGGTAATTTAAAACATAAAATTAAATTTAATACTCGAGTTACAAATACCTCATTCAAAAATGACAAGTTTGAAATTAGCTATCAAGATAAAGCTAATAATAAAATTTTAACTGAAAATTTTGATTATTTGGTTATTTCGACTGGTCATTTTTCTGTTCCTTTTATCCCAGAATATAAGGGGATGAATTCCTTTCCTGGAAGAATTATGCATTCTCACGACTTTAGAGATGCCGAAGAATTCAGAGATAAAAATGTAATTGTTCTTGGCAGTAGCTATTCTGCAGAAGATGTTGCGCTACAGTGTAATAAATATGGAGCTAAAAGTGTTACTATTGGTTATAGACACAATCCAATGGGATTTAAATGGCCCAAAGGTATGAAAGAAGTTCATTACTTAGATAAACTTGATGGTAAAAATGCAATATTCAAAGATGGAACAAAACAAGAGGCAGATGTCATAATTTTATGCACTGGTTATCTACATCATTTCCCATTTTTAGATGAAAGTTTAAAATTAAAAACTCATAATAGATTATACCCACCAAAATTATACAAGGGGGTAGTATGGCAAGATAATCATAAAATTTTATATTTAGGAATGCAGGATCAATTTCATACTTTTAATATGTTTGATTGCCAAGCTTGGTATGCAAGAGACGTTATTATGGGTAAGATTAAAATGCCTAGTAATGATGAAATAGAAAAGGACATTAACAAGTGGGTTGGTATGGAAGAAAAATTAGAAAATCCAGATCAAATGATAGATTTTCAAACAGAATATACTAAAGAACTTCATGAAATGTCAGATTATCCTAATATAGATTTTGAATTAATTAGAAAACATTTCAAAGAGTGGGAGCATCATAAAGTTGAAGATATTCTAACTTATAGAAATAAATCCTTTTCTTCACCTGTGACTGGTTCCATTGCTCCAATCCATCATACGCCTTGGGAAAAAGCAATGGACGATTCTATGAAAACTTTTCTGAATAAATAAAATTTAATATTTTATTTTTAATTTTTTATTTTTTGTAATTGCATTTAATAATGCGATCATTAATGGAATTTTTTTAGGATTAATTTTCTTGAAAATATATGGAGCAATTTCAAAAGCAAGATCAGCTCCCTCAACTGTATCTTCTTTCATATATTTTCTCTTAGCTGATTTAAAAGTAAAACCTTTTCCAAGATATTCACCCATTTTACTATTTCTGCCACCAACTGCACTTACATAAAGATCTCCTATACCAGCAAGTCCATAAACAGTTTCCTTTTTCCCCTTAAAATGTTTAATTAAATAATCCATTTCATTAATAGATTTTCTAAATAAAGCTGAAGATGTATTCTCACCTTGTCCTGATCCAATTATCATAGAATATATATTTTTAATAGCTGAAGAAAACTCTACACCTCTAACATCAGTTGTATGTTCTGTCTTATAATACTTAGTGGATATTATCTTCCCAATATCTTTTGCTACCTTAATATTTTTATTCCCAATAACAGTGTAACTCTTTATCTTTCGAGCAAGCTCTTTTGCTAAACACGGACCTTTTAAGACAGAAATATTTAGTTTATTGTTATTTTTAATAAGCTGTTCAGACATAGTAATAATTCTTTTTGTTTTATCTAACTTTAGTCCTTTAGTAAGAACCAAAATAGGAGTTTTACTTTTAAGATGTGACAAATATTTACTAATTATTTCTATTCCTACAGAACTTACAGCTACAACTATAAGATCCCATTTTAAATTTAACATTTCAGGAACAAATTTTTTTGTTTTTATTTTTTTTGGTAAATTAATTTTTAAAGATGGATGAAACTTTTTTTTAAGATTTAATTTACTAATTAATTTAATATTATGTGGCTCAGAAAGTGTTACATGGTGTCTATTTTCAATTAAAGGAATAGAAAAAGCAGCTCCCATTGCTCCTGACCCTATAATCAAAATTTTTTTCATTTTTAAAAAAATTAGGCTATTCCTAAATGTTTCTTTCTTTTGCCAACCCAAGTTCTTATCAAATTGTCAAAAATTAACCCAATAAATGCTACACAAATACCTAATGTCAGACCAATACCTGCACCATTTTTATCAGATAAAGCTTTTAAAATATATTGACCTAAGTCTTCTGTCCCAATGAAGGCTCCAATAATTACCATGAATAGAGCAAAAACTATTGTTTGATTTAAACCAAGCATCATGTGAGGAAAAGCTAATGGGAATTCAATTTTTGTTAATCGTTGAAACTTATTTACACCAGACATCGTTGCAGCTTCATGTAAACCTACTGGAACACTTCTAAAGCCTTCAATTGTATATCTAGTTGCAGGAATTGTAGCGTAAACAATCACAGCAATTAAAACTGATGTGTCTGTTATTCCAAATAACATCATTACTGGAATTAAATATACAAAAGATGGAAAGGTTTGAAATATATCACAAACTCCTAACATAAATTTTGCAGCCCTCTTACTTTGAAAACATAAGGTTCCAACTGTAAAACCAATTAAGCATGAAACTATAACTCCAAAAGTTGCCATGTATGTTGTAACCAATGCTCTGTCCCACCATGGACTAAGGGCTATAAATAAAGTTAACCCACATACTACTAATGCTGATCTAATTCCACCAATTAAGTAACCAGCCCCAACTACTAAAACTATTGTAGCAACAGCAGGCATTCTCAAATAAAGCGCTCGCATTGGCTGTAATACCTCTTGAATTAACCATGTGTTAAATGCTTTTATATATACGAAGAATGTATCAAAGATCCAATCAACTCCTTTGTTCCAAAAATCTGCAGTTGATATTCCTTTGTTGTGTGGAATTTCAAATAAATAATTGAATGTACCTTTGAACAAAAAAGTTCCAATATATGCAAGTATAATTCCTACAACAAACGCTCCTGCAAAAAATATAGCATTTTTATTCCTTTCGAAAAATGTAAGATTACCAAAATAGTCATTTTGTTTATTTGCCCAGGCTAAGGACATTTTATCTAATAATATTGCAATAAGACTAATACATAAACCTGCTTCTAAAGCTAATCCAATATTAAGCTGATTAAGAGCTAATAATAAATTGAATCCTAAACCTTTTGCTCCAATAAATGCAGAGATAACCGCCATTGAAAAACAAACCATTATCACCTGATTAACTCCGATTAGTATATCTCTTCTAGCCGTAGGAATTAATACTTTGAACATTAATTGCCAATTGTTACATCCACTCATTTTGCCGGCTTCAATTACTTCAGGTGGTATGGCTCTTAATCCTAGTAAAGTTAATAATATCATTGGTGGAATGGCAACTATCATGGTTATAATCACTGCCGCATGATCACCTACTCCAAATAAAACTAGCGCAGGTACAAGAACTGCATATTGTGGCATGGTTTGCATAACCAAGAGAATTGGATAAAGAGCTTTTTCCACTCGTTTACTTTTAAATGCAGATATACCTAAACCTAGTCCAAATATAAAAGACAATGGCGCGGCAACTAAAATAAACGATAAAGTTTGCATAGATGGTTTCCACTGACCAAAAATAGAAATGTAAACCATTGTTAATCCTGCGAAAATGGCTAAACCTTTACCACTCAATTTATAAGATAATATTGTGGCACCCGCTGCAACAATAGTCCATGGTAAACCTGGTAATTCTGCCCATGGATTTGCATCAATAAAATCCCAACTTGTAAATGCAACAATAGTTTCTAATCCACCTAATAAAATCTCTCTAATTAACTCAATTATAAAGGTCATAAATGCAGTTAAATTTCTACTTATTTGTAAGAGAAGTGGTCTAGTTTTAAATTCTTGTGTATCTTCATTCCAAAACTCCATCGGCATCCAGTCGTTCATTAGGAAAAATAACGAGTCATTTATCCATATAGGTAACCATCCAAGTAACGGAGGTAATCTCCAAAAGACATCAAAAGCATAATACCTTACCTCCTTGCCAGCAAAAACAAAGGTGCTTTGATTGGGGTCTTTAACAAACTCTGCCTGACCTCTTATAAATTTATATGTTTCAGGAACTTCGATTGCAAAACATAATGCAAAAAAAACAATTAATAAAAACAACCACTGAAATATTTTTGGATTTTTTTTTAAAAATTCCATAATTTAATTTCCATTTTTCCTTCCACCAAAAACTGTATTAATTATCTTTGTAGGATTAATAGAGCCTATAATTTTATTATTACTATCTATAACTCCTACAGTTTTTTCTTGAGTTAGAATTTTTTCAGCAACATTTTCAATAATCTCATCTTTTGAAACTGTTAAATCTCCTAAATTATCACTTGTAGATTGATCCATTACATCTTCAATTAACAAAACTTTTTCCCTTGGGACTTCTTCAGTAAATTTTCTCACATATTCAGTTGCAGGATTTAAAACTATTTTAGCAGGTGTATCTAATTGTTCAATTATACCATCCTTCATAATTGCTATTCGATCAGCTAGCTTTAAAGCTTCGTCAAAATCATGAGTGATGAACATTATAGTTTTTTGCAATTTATCTTGAAGTCTTAAAAACTCATCCTGCATTTCTTTTCGGATCAAAGGATCTAATGCTGAAAAAGGCTCATCTAAAAACCAAATATCCGGCTCTACAGCTAAGGATCTTGCAATACCTACTCTTTGCTGTTGTCCACCTGAAAGTTCTCTTGGAAAATAGTTTTCCCTTCCGTCTAATCCAACCAACTTAACCATATCCATTGCCTTACTAATGCTTTTATCAGTATTAATTCCTTTAATCTGTAATGGAAATGCTATATTTTCAACTACAGTTTTGTGCGGCAACAACGCAAAGCTTTGAAAAACCATTCCCATTTTATTTCTTCTAAGATCAATAAGTTCTTTGTTGTTCAGCTCCAATAAATTTTGACCTTCTATAAAAATTTTTCCACCTGTTGCATCTGTTAGTCTTGAAATACATCTAAGCAATGTTGATTTACCCGACCCAGATAAACCCATCACAACCAACATTTCTCCTTTTGCTACTTCAAAGGAAGCATTGTTAACTCCAACTATACATCCATTTTCTTGAAAAGTTTTTGCATCTACGTTTCCATTAGCTTCTTGGAGCATTTTTTTGGCATTCTCTCCAAAAATTTTGTAAACAGATTCACATTTAATAACTGTATCAGACATAAATTATTATTAAGTTATACGAAATTTAGTTGAATTAATATGTATATAATGCTCGTCTCTCCTTAATTAAAAATTTTTGATATAATAAATTCTAGTATCAATACCAGTACTCAAGAAACTTAACGCCTCCCCACTTACTTTAATTTCTTCATCTACTCCAACATTGTTTCCACTAACTGTGAAACCTGCAAAACATTTATTTTTTTCTTCATCCCATTCAACAAATGTTTCATCAATTTTGTTGCCATTAATTGTATAAATTTCATGCGCTCTAAAGTTAAGAAAATTAGCCCCCATTATCGCTCTTTGAGGAATAAGTTTTGTTGCTTTACAGACTTTCTCGTAAACATCGACAGATAGTCTATGATGATCAGTTCCATCAAAAGCAACTAAAATTCCAGATGGCAGACTTGATATTAATTCATTTAATTTTCTTTCTTCTGCAATTCTTTCTTCTTCTATTTTCATCCTTTTTACTAAATCATCACCTTCTCCAAAAATATTGTTTAAAATAACAAATGATAAAATGATGATTAAGGTAATTATTATTAATCCACCAAACTGTCTAACCTGCTCTGGTAATTCTTTTAATTTGTTAAAATAATTTTCTTGAGACATTATTCTTGTAGTTTTCCATTTTTCCAAATTCCTGATTTTTGCTTTCCATCAGCCCAAGTGAATGTTCCTTGACCATTCATAAAACCATTCGCCCACTCACCGTCATAAGTAGAACCATCTGGGAATGTTAATAGTCCTTGTCCACTCCACACACTATTTTTAAATTCACCTTTATAGATATATCCATTTGGCCAAGTTTCTACTCCCTGACCTTGTTTCTTAGTTTCAACCCACTCTCCTTCATAAGTAGTTTTATCAGTATAAACCCATTTTCCATATCCGTTTTCACAATTTCCCTCTTTACATCCAGTACTTCGTGCAAAAACTGATGAACTAATAAAAAAAGTTAAAATTAAAAATAAAAAAATATTTTTCATTGGTTTATTTTATACAAAAATTAAATAAAAAAAAATCCCCCCCAACATAGTTGGGAGAGATTTATAAGTTTTATATTTTTAACCTTAATGATCGTGTGTAAATTCTTCCCACACTTTCTTATTATCGGCTAACCATTTTTTAGCTGCATCTTCATGAGTCATCTTATCTAAATCAACTAAAGCTGCCATTGCTCCAATTTGACTTGTAGAAAATGACATTTTTTTGAAAACTTTAGCTGCATTTGGATGAGTTTTTGGAAAATCCTCATGTGCTGCTTTTTTCAGATAACCATCTGGAGAACCACATTTTCCATCTCCACCATCCTCTGGTCTGCAACCAGCAGTGTATGGAGGAAAGTCAATAAATGTAAAACCAGCACCATCTGTAAAGTTTGGTGTCCAATTGAAAATTATTGTTCCTCTTCCTTCTTTTTCAGCAGCTGCTAATTCAGCCCAAAGCGCATCTGCACTTCCAGCAAATTTAACCCACCAAAGGTCACCTAAACCTAAAGCATCAACCCTTTGTGGTATTAAATCACCATGCCAAGTTTGTGGACCTTCTAACATTCTTCCTTTTCCATTTGGAGAGTCAGGTGTTGTAAAGTTTTTAGCACAGTCAGGATTTTTTAAAGCTGTCCAGTCTGGTAGACCAGGGCATAATCCTTTGTCTGTAACCCAGTTTGGGTACCCCATATCTTCAAGTGTTCTTGCTTCATGATCACCCATATCTATTAAACCACCTTTATCTAAAGCAGTTGTGAATGATTTACCAAATGCAGATTCCCACACTTCGTGTGATATAGTTACGTCTCCAATTCTAATTGACTCGTAAACTGCTTGTGAGTCAGCATTTACATATTTAACATTGTTACCCATGCTTTCGAAAATTCCACCAATAACATAAGCCATTACAATTTGACTTGACCAGTTATGAGTTGGGATTACGATGGGTTTTTTGCTATCTGCAGCGTTAGAAATTCCTGCAAAACTTACTACAGAAATTACAAGAGCAGACAATAATGATATTATTTTTTTCATTTTTTTCCCCTCGATTATTAATATTAATTTTAAAGTATGTTCCGATTTAAAGGTATAGTCAACTCGTTTTCAGTATAATATGGTCACAATAAAAATAATTATAAAGCATTGATCATGTTAGGAATTAGTAAAGAAATAAAATATCCAGGACTTAATATTTTACCACCAGGAGTTGAAAGGCATGTTGTAAATGGTGGTGGTCTTACTGCTTTTCATATTTTCCCTGATGATGAGATAGAGATTATTAATAACGAAGGAAATCAAATTTGTGAAATTATATGTTTTAATAAAGACGGAAAATCAGATGTAGGTATTTTAAACCTTAAAAGTAACAACAATAAAAATTTTATTAGAGATATCTTAAGTAAAAAAGATGAAAGTATTCTAGCAACCAATTATCAACTTAAAAAACTAAACTTAAATATTTCAGAATCAAAATCCTCGATATTATTTGATGTTGATACCCAAATTGGTGAAAAAATTAATTTAAAGTCTAAAGATAAATGTTTTGCAATATTTGCAGCCCCCGGACAAGACATGGATGTTACAAAGCAAAATCCACCTACTGATTTAACTATTTATATTAAAAGAGCAAATATTATTAATGACAAAGAATTAAATGTTATTCCAAACCCTGTCTTTGAACCTTCGCACGAGGAAAATATAAATAAAGCAAGTAGTATATCTTATGAAGTTAAAGAAGGTGATTACATCCAGGTAATAAGTCCTACTGGAAGACAATGTTCAGACTTTGTAGCATTTGACACAAGGAAACTAGAAAAAGGAATTGAGAAAGGGTTGGATTGGCAAACAACAAGAACTTTCATGGGAAATACATTTCCAGGACCAGGATTATTTTCTAAATTTTATGATACTGACCACGAGCCTTTAGTGGAAGTAATTAGAGATACTGTTGGCAAACATGATACTTTTAATCTTGCTTGCACTTCGAAGTACTATGAGGATGCTGGTTATTTTGGTCATGCAAATTGCTCTGATAATCTTACAGAGAGTATGTCTAAATATGGCCTTCAAAAACAAAAAGGCTGGCATGCTATCAATTTATTTTTTAATACATCTGAAGGTGGATTAAACTCAGTTATTTCAGATGAGTCATATTCTCGTCCTGGTGATTATGTCATGTTTAGAGCATTAAAAGATTTAACTATTGGGACAACAGCATGTCCAAGTGATATAGATCCTTGTAATTCATGGAATCCTACTAATATTTTTGTTAGAACATATGACAAAAAAAAAGAATTTACTAAATCATTTGCATTCAGGATGAAAACAGACTCTGAAAAAAAACTTACAAGAAATTCTGGCTTTTACGAGCGTACATCAAAGCTAACAAGAAACTTTATAGATGCTAGAGGTTTTTGGCTTCCAAATGACTATACAAAACATGGACTTGTCAATGAGTATAACGCTTGCAGAAATGATGCAGTTTTAATTGATTTATCCGCATTAAGGAAATTTGAAATTATTGGTCCTGATGCAGAAGAATTGTTAAATTATACACTTACTAGAAATGTTAAAAAACTGTCTGTAGGTCAAGTTGTTTATTCTGCTATGTGCTACGAGAATGGAATGATGTTTGACGACGGCACACTTTTAAGATTAAGTGAAAGTGGTTTTAGATGGATCTGTGGAGATGAATATGGGGGTGAATGGTTAAAAGAAATAGCAAAAAAGAAAAATTTTAACGCAAACATTAAAAATTCAACAGACCAAATAAGTAACGTTTCATTGCAAGGTCCAAAAAGTAGGAAAATTTTAAAAAAGATAATTTTTACACCTCCCACTCAACCGTCTATAGATGAACTTGGATGGTTTAGATTTAGCATTTGCAGAATAGAAGATTTGCAAGGTATACCATTGATTGTTTCTAGAACTGGTTATACTGGTGAACTTGGATATGAAATTTGGTGTCACCCTAAACATGCTCCTGAAGTCTGGGATAAATTAATGAAGGCGGGAGAAAAAGATGGTTTGATCCCTGCAGGATTTGGGGCTTTAGACAAACTTAGAATTGAGGCAGGATTAATTTTATTTGGTAATGAATTTGATGGTCAACAAGATCCTTTTGAAGCAGGTATTGGTTTTGCAGTTCCGTTAAAAACAAAAATGGAAGATTTTGTAGGTAAAGGTGAATTAATAAAAAGAAAAAATAATCCTCAAAAAAAACTTGTTGGGCTTGAGTTAGATGGTAAAGAGATTGCAGGTCATGGTGACTGTGTTCATATTGGTAGATCTCAAATTGGAGTAATTACAAGTGGATGTCTATCCTCAACATTAAATAAAAATATAGCTTTGTGTAGAATGGATGTTCAATATTCAGAAATTGGAACAGAAGTCGAAGTTGGAAAAATTGATGGTCACCAAAAAAGAATAAGAGCAAAAGTAGTTGGATTTCCTTTTTATGATCCTACTAAGTCCAAAGTAAAATCATAAATTAAATGCCAAAAGATAAAAAAACTCTTTTAAATTTTTGGGAAGATCAAATGAGAGAATCTCATACTTCAAGTAATTATTTTTTTAGAAAATCACCTTCTCATTATCATATGATGTTATTAGTAATGTCTGCCTACAAAGAAAATAAGAAATTATCTGTTGAACAGCTAAAAACTAAACTATTTAAAACATCCAGGCCAAAATCAGCTCTGATTATTAATGAAGCTTGTGAAAAAGGATTCTTTCATTTGGAGAAAACCTCAAAAGATCAAAGAATTAAGAATATTAAGCCAAGCGACTCTTTTATTAGAGAGTTCAATGAATACTTAACGACTCTTAAAAATATAAGCTATTAAGCACTTATTTCTGCTAAGTTTAAAGTGTATATTTTATATATATACTTTTTAGTTCTAAAAATAATTATATCAATTATGATTTGTAAAAAATAAGATTTTGGTATGTCATTACCCACAAAAGCAAAAGTAGTAATTATCGGTGGTGGTATACATGGTTTGAGCACTGCTTGGAAACTATCAGAAACCTATAAAAACCCTGGAGATATTGTTGTTTTAGAAAAAAAAGACACTGCTTCAGGTGCTAGTGGAATTGCATGTGGTGTTGTAAGAAATAATTATTTTCAGCCAGCAATGAGAGAACTGATGGCTCATTCTGTTTCAGTTTGGGAAAGCGATCCTAAGGCTTTTAAATATAATGCAGTTGGATATTTACAAATTTCGCCTGAGGTTATGCATAAAGATGTTGCAAGTATTTATGAGCAACAAAAAGCTATTGGTTACGAGTCAGAATTTATTGAGGGTGAGAAAGATTGCATGAAATATATGAAAGGTATATTTGATGACTGGCAGGCCGAAGGTATTACTTCAGTTCTACACGAAAAAAAAGGTGGATATGCTTTTAATAAAGACTCTATTAAAGCTCTAGAAAATAAATCCACCAGCAATGGTGTACAGGTAATGAAAGGTGTTAAAGTGACAGGCTTTAAAAGAGGCAGTAATAGCAAAGCAGTTACTGGGGTTGAGACCAATAAAGGTACAATTGAATGTGAACAAGTAGTTGTTGGTGCAGGTCCATGGGCAAGAGATTTTTGGAATATGTTAGAGCTTCCGAAGATAGCAAAAATAAAAGGTAAAGACGGTAAGCTTCACGAAACCGATATGTGGAAATATTGGATGCTTCAAGAAGGAGTGATCGGAGTTGAGCCAGATTTTTTAAAAACAAATGATGGTAAGCAACCACCTGTAGTTCACGTAGACTCAACAGCACCATTATATTCAGATAAAACAAAAAAATTATTAACAGATAAAATTTGGGGAATTTATTATAAACCAGATATTGAAGGTTTAGGAGTTCAAGGAGGAACTTCTCCTTATATTGTAGATAAACATTTTGATGAGGTTAATGTAGATCCATATGGAATAGAGTCTCCCGAATACCAAACTACAGAAGCGTTTAATGAAATGTGGTGTTCGGCTTTAGCTCATTGTCAAAAAAGATTTGAGGGTAAATCTGACTTATATAGAAAAGGTCCATCAGGTGGACTTGGATGTATGACACCAGACTCTTTCCCAATATTTGATAGATTTTTAGAAAATGTTTATATGATAGCAGACGCTAATCACGGCTATAAAATGATTGGTGTAGGAGAGCTTGTTGCAAAAGAAATTCTTGGTACTGAGAGTGATTTATTAAAACCGTTTAGATACAACCGTTACGAGAAGGGAGAGCTTCACCCTACTTCGAACAGTCCGTTCCCTTGGAGTTAAACTTCAAGCCTAGACACAAATAAATTTTTCAGCTACGTTTTAGAAAATTTATAATTGATTAAGGGGAAAAATGACTGATCTAGAAAAACATGTAAACCAGCCAGGTAGAGCAAAATTAGTAAAAAATGTAAGAGAAAAAATTAATGAATTAGGAATTACATATATTTATTATCAATTTATCTCTGTTACTGGAAGAGTTGTTGGAAAAGGTATACCTGCTGATCATTGGGAAAGGACTGCAGAAAAAGGTTTTCAATTAGTTTATGGAGCAACAGCAAATCTATTTTTAGATCGTCACAATAACTATATTGGATATGGACCTGAAGCAATGGAGCTGGTTGGAATTCCTGATCCAGAAACATTTGTTCAATTACCATGGGATAAGAGAGTTGGAAGAGTATTTGTTACTTGTTTTAGAAATAGAGAAGAAAGAAAAAATCCTGGAGGTCATTTAACTTCTGACTGTAGAGGAAATTTACGAATATTTGCTGATGAGTTTAAAAAGAAACATGGTCTTGAGTTAAGAGTCGGTACTGAACCAGAAATGATGTGGTTGACAAAAAATGAAGACGGCACACCTACAGGAAAAGGTTTTTCAAAACCTTTCTGCTACCACATTGATCAGTTTGAGTCTTTAAGACCTGTATTTATGAGAGTAATCGAATATGCTAAGGCTATGGGTCTTGATATGATTCAAGGTGACCATGAAGATGCACCAGGTCAATTAGAGCTTAATTGGACATATGATAACGTTTTAAGGAATGCTGACAGGTTATCCACCTACAGGCAAATTTGTGCACAAGTTGCAAGAGAGCATGGTTTAATAGCTTGTTTTATGACCAAACCGTTTATGGGAGTATCAGCAAGCGGATGCCATACAAATATGTCTCTTTGGAAAGGTGGAAAGATAAAGGTTAACAAACTTGGAAATAAAAAATTACCAGGTGTCGAAGAAGTTTTTAGCTATGTAGAAGGTGGGACCAACACTTTCATGCCTGATACTAAAGATATGCAACTGCCAGGAAAAGTGGGATTGCAATCGATTGCTGGAATTATGAAACATTTGCCTGCCTTGACTGCTTTAGGATCTTCAACAGTAAATTCTTATCGAAGACTTTGGGACCAGGGATTTTGGGCACCTGTTTATGCTGATTGGGGTTACCAAAACAGAACTTGTGGTTTAAGAGTTTCTGCGCCTGGAAGATTTGAATATAGATCTGTGGACTCAATGCACAATCCTTACTTACTAGGAGCAGCATTATTGAAAGCTTGTGATGAAGGTATATCAAAAAAAATGAAGCCAGCTGCGCCAGAATCTAGAAACATTTATGAAGCACAAAAAGCTGGTAAAGATGTTAAAAAACTTCCTTTAAGTTTAGGGGAAGCTTTGGATAGATTGGCAGAGGATGAAGTAATTAAATCTGCAATGCCAGATGAAATGTATAAGGTTTTCCATTGGTATAAAAATGATGAATGGGAAAGATTTTTAGGTGCAACAACCCAATGGGATCTGGATACTTATCTTGATTGTCTTCCATAGGTCATAAATAAAAGAAGGGTAAAATATGTGTGGTATAGCAGGTTTAATTCATAGAGGTAAATCCTCAAATGTTGGAAGTGAGCTCCAAGGCATGCTCCAAGCATTAAAACACAGAGGTGAAGACTCAACAGGTTATGCTTTATACGGAGATACGGATGGTAAAAATTTTATCATGCGTTTTAAAGTTGGAGAAAATGTTGGAGAAGGTAGTTCTTCAGTTATGGAAGATGTTTCTGTCTACGATGAAAGAAAAAAAATTGTTGATCAAACTTTAGCCGAGATGGGTGCAAAAATTGTCAAAGAAGAAAGAACTCTCCCTTACTCATTAAGATATGAAATTGATTTTGAAACTAAAGATTTATTAGATTTTTCTCAAAGAATTGAAAGTATCCCTGGAGTAGAGATATTATCAATGGGAAAATCTTTAGAAGTAATTAAAGATTTGGGAAACGCAAAAATGGTATGTGACAGATATAGTTTAGATAAACTTGTTGGAACACATGCTATTGGCCATGCAAGAATGGCAACAGAGTCTGGTGTAGATATTAAATCAGCCCACCCATTCTGGGGTTATCCTTTTAGTGATGTATCAGTTGTGCATAACGGACAACTTACAAATTATTGGAATAACAGAAGGGTTCTTGAGAATAAAGGAATGAGATTTATGTCAGAATGCGACTCGGAATTGATTGCGGTTTATATAGCACAAAAAATGAGAGAAGGAGCAAGTCTTGAGGAAGGAATGAAAGATTCTCTATCTGGGCTTGATGGTGTTTTTACCTATTTTGTTGCAACCAAAGACTCTTTAGGTATGGCAAAAGATACAATGGCAGCAAAAC
The DNA here is from genome assembly GCA_902583635.1 of uncultured Pelagibacteraceae bacterium. Classification (GTDB taxonomy): domain Bacteria; phylum Pseudomonadota; class Alphaproteobacteria; order Pelagibacterales; family Pelagibacteraceae; genus Pelagibacter. The sequence goes on from CACHWJ010000004.1 coordinate 43,443, forward strand.
CATTAGTGCTTTATGAGTCAGATGATTTAGTTGCAATGGGATCAGAAGAGATAGCGATAAGATCAGTATTACCACATGAAATTGACACTTACGATCCTTTTGATGGAGAGGTTAAAGTATGGCAAATATAAAAACTATCGATAAAAAGTCCAAAGCCCAATCAATGGGTATGCATACTGAGGTTCTTACAGGAAGAACTCAGCAGAAGTTTTTTAATCCAGACGAGGCTGAAAACTTTTATTACTTTGGAACATACGATGTTGATTTTAATAAAAGAACAGACTTAGATGTAATGAATATGTCTGCGCCTGAAGCTAATAAGGAAATAGATAACCTAATGAGCCAAGGATATGGAACAATTGTAATTAAAAATCCACAAGGTAAACATAGTTTAGGTGTTGGTATTTTAAATAAACTAAACTTAATTTTTGAGGGTAGTTTAGGGTATTTTGGAATGGGATCTTGTGATGGTCCAATCGTTAGAATTAATGGAAGAGTTGGTTGGTCATGTGCAGAAAATTTGATGGCTGGAAAAGTTGTTATTGAAAAAAATGCAGGTTCTTGTTTTGGAGCTGCTATTAGAGGTGGAGATTTAATCTGTAAGGGTAGTGTTGGTGCAAGAACCGGCATAGATATGAAAGGTGGCACTATTATTATTGGTGGAGATGCCGGTGCATTTACAGGCTTTATGATGCAAAGAGGAAGAATAATTATCCTTGGAGATGTTGGAATAAATCTAGGTGATTCTATGTATGATGGGACAATTTTCGTAGGTGGAGAAATTGGGTCATATGGTAGTGATGCTGTAGATGCAGAATTAACATCTAGTGATCAAAATTGGTTAAGACGAAAACTAAAGGTTGCAGAAATAGGTGATGATTTTGACGTTAGCAAAATGAAAAAAATTGTAGCTGGTAAAAAACTTTGGAATTATGACAATTTAGAACCTACAGAGAAGAAGGGAGCAATTTAATGCCTAAGAAAAAAAGTAAAAAAAATGTAAAAGTAAAATCAAATGGAAAAGGAGTTGGTGGAAAAGCTGACGTTCATGCACACGAAGATGGAAAAAGAAATAAAAGTTTATTAGGGCATAATGCTATCTTCACTCCCGAAGTAATTGACGACATACATATTAAAGCACAGTTAGGAAGATACAGAATGCGTGGAATGGCATTAATGAAAAAAATTCCAACATTTGATGATTTAGTTTTTCTACCAGGAACATTAACTAGATTTGTAATAGAAGGTTACAGAGAAAAATGTGAGACTAAAACAGTTATTGGTCCAAGATGTGAAAACCCAATTGAATTAGATATTCCAGTTTATATTACAGGTATGAGTTTTGGTGCACTTTCTTATGAAGCAAAAACTGCTTTAGCAAGAGGAGCAACCATGGCTGGAAGTGCTACCTGCTCAGGTGAAGGTGGAATGATACCTGATGAAAGAAGATATTCTGAAAAATGGTACTATCAATGTATTCAATCAAGATATGGTTTTAATCCTCATCATGCTCAGTTAGCTGATGGAATAGAAGTTTTTATTGGACAAGGTCAAAAAGTTGGAATGGGTGGTCACCTTATGGGGCAGAAAGTAACTGACCAAGTTGCTGAAATGAGATCATTACCCTCTGGTATTGACCAAAGATCTCCTGCGAGACACCCTGACTGGTTAGGTCCGGACGATTTAGCTTTGAAGGTTGAAGAATTAAGACAACTCACAAAAAATAAAGTTCCAATTCAATTAAAACTAGGAGCTTCGAAAGTTTACGATGATGTACGTATGGCTGCAAAATGTGATCCTGACTCAATTTATTTAGATGGAATGGAAGGATCAACTGGAGCGGGACCACATATCGCTGCTGCAAACACTGGAATACCTGGAATTGCTGCTATTAGAGAAGCAAGAAGAGCAATAGATGATGTAGGCAAAACTGGAAAAGTTACTCTGATTTATGCTGGTGGTGTAAGAGATGGTGCGGACATGGCTAAAGCTTTAGCTTTAGGAGCTGATGCGATTGCTATTGGTACTGGATCAATGATTGCATTAAATTGTAACAAAGACATACCTGAAGCTAATTTTGAAAAAGAAATTGGTGTAAAAGCAGGAGAATGCTACCATTGTCACACAGGTCGTTGCCCAGTTGGAGTTGCTACGCAAGATCCAAAACTAAGAGCAAGATTAAATCCAGATGATGCTGCTTTAAGAGTTTATAATTATTTACATTCAATGACTTTAGAAGCTCAGTTATTGGCTAGAGCTTGTGGTAAAACAAATATTCACTCACTTGAGCCAGAAGATTTAGCTGCACTAACATCTGAAGCATCTGCTTTGGCAAAAGTTCCGTTAGCTGGAACAAATTATACAGTTGGAGTTGACAATTATCATAAAATCTAAGTGTAAATATGGCTAAGAAAAAAGGAAAAAAAACATCTAGCAAAAAACAAGTAAGAGGTCAGTTAGGTAAGAAAAAAGAAACTGCAAGAGAAAAGATGATTGGCCAAACAATTGGTTATAGATATGATGTCAATCTTTTACCTGACTATAAAAAAATAACTCCTTTTTTAAAAAAATATATTGAAGCTATGGGATGGGATGATTTAAATTGGCTTGAGGATGTTCATATGGGTTATGAAGATGATAGACCTGCCGTATTTTGTAGGAATGCTAACGGATGGGTTACTATTCCAAAATCCATTAAACTACCTAATAATCAACAAGATCGAGATATGATAGCTAGAGAGCTCTTAGTTAAGTTTCAAATGTCTCCTAAACATCCACTAGTTGATCTTAAAAAAGCCTATTTAAAATTCTAAGATCACAATCAAGAGTTGATTTTATTTTAAAATCTATTGTCCAGAGTAGGTTTTTAAATATTGTTTTATTTGTAACACCCCTAAAAATTTCATAAAGTTTCTTAAACAAATATGGGGGTAAAAAATGACTGATCAGTTAGGTGCTCTTACAACTATATTTACAGAATTTTACTACTGGGTAACAGTAGTACTGATGTTTTTAATTCACGTCGGTTTCTGTATGTACGAAGTTGGAGCATCAAGATACAAACACCACCAACATACCTTAATGAAAAACACAATGCTTATACCTTTGGTAACAGTAACATGGTTTTTATTTGGTTGGTGGATTTATTGGGCTTTTCCAACAGGACCTGGACTAGCTCCATCAATAATGACAGAAAGCACTGGACTCGTTTTAAGTGGTGGATTTGGAGGAAATGATCTTGCTAATCCAACTAATGCTCTTATGGCAGTAAATCTAAACGATCATATTATGGGTGTTTTCTGGGCGGCGTTCTTATTATTTTCATGGACTGCTGCTTCTATCGTTTCTGGGGCTATCATTGAAAGGATAACAACTTTTGCATTCGGAGTTTTAGCAATTGCAATTGGATCTGTTTTCTGGTCGATTGATGCTTCATGGGGATGGCACTTTGATGGGTGGATGTTAAAACTTTTAGGATATCATGATGCTTATGCGTCAGGTGTTATTCATGCTATAGCAGGTGGATTTGCACTGGGTGTTCTAATGGTTCTAGGACCAAGAATTGGAAAATTCTCATCGAGTGGTGAACCAAGAAACATAGGACCTAGAAATCCTTGGCTGGTTACTATTGGATTATTTCTAATTTATACTGGTTTCTGGGGATTTTATGCAGCATGTAATGTTCCAATTTATGACCTTGGGCCAGAGTATGGAATGGAAGGCGTAACATTCTGGACTGCAACTAACATCTATTTAACGCCTACTACATTAAGTGGAATAACTATGAACTTCTTAATGTCGTTATCAGGTGGATTGTTAGCTGGATATGTTATTGCAAAAGGTGATCCTTTCTGGACTTACTCAAGTGGACTAGCAGGTATAATATGTGCATCGGCTGGAAATGACTTATATCATCCAATTCAAGCTTTAATTATTGGTATGATTGGTGTTGTAATTTCCTACAAACTTCATTATTGGGTTGAGCGAAAATTCAAAATTGATGATGCAGTTGGAGCAGTAGCTGTACATGGTTATGCAGGCTTTATCGGGCTTGTAATCTGTGGATTTGTTTTGAATGGTTATCCTTCATCTGGATATAGCGTTGGAGCTATGTTTGATGGATCAACTTACGCAACAATTAATCCATTAGGTCAATTTATAGGAGCAATAATAATGTTCGTAGTTCTTGGACTTATACCAGGATATATAATTGCTAGAGTTCTTAACGGAATGGGTAAATTAAGAATCCCACGTGAAGTTGAGATAGCAGGACTAGACTATGAAATGATGGAGACTGCAAAAGATGACGAAAAAGCAGTCGTATCGGCAACCAGGTAAAGGAGAAAAATATGGCTACAGTATCAAACTGGATAGATCATCTAAATAAACCTGCAGAAGAGGTTGCTGGATCGGTTTATCCTGGAGCAGGATCTAGTGAATTTATACTAGTCCTATTGTTAATTGCTGTATGGATTGGATGGAGTGTCATCACAGATAAATCTGAGAGGGAAGAACTTGATAGGTTATCTAGAAAAAGACACGGTGCAAACGATCATAAAAGCAATATTACCGATTGGTAATTAAAAGAAAATTTGGGCGCTACTTGAATGTAGCGCCCTTTTTTTATAATCTTATTATAATGAGTGAAGATAAAAACGATGAGCTAAGACCAACTAAAATGAGAGGGGTTGCTTTTCCAAAAGCAAAGTATGGTGTAATTCTCGCAATTATCTTAATAGTTGTTGTAAATTTTATTTTATATAAGGAAACTATCTTTTCATTTTTTAAATAATTGTGATAGCCTAGGTAATGGCTAAAAACTTATTCAAAATAGCAAAGCAAAAAAAAATAAAATATTTCTTAATAAGCTTTGTTGATCTTTTTGGCGTACTCAGATCAAAACTAGTTCCAGCGCATGCTATTAAAGAAATGCAGACTGCAGGAGCAGGATTTGCTGGTTTTGCAGCTTGGCTAGATATGTCTCCCGCAGATAGCGATATGTTTGGTATTCCAGATCCAGACAGTCTTATTCAATTACCTTGGAATAAAGAGGTGGGATGGCTTGCATCAGACTTATGGATGAATGGTAAACCTGTAGAAGCCTCTCCAAGAGTAATGTTAAAGAATCAAATTATGAAATTAAAAAATCAAAATTTAAAAATGAAATCAGGTGTAGAGTGTGAATACTTTTTAATTTCACCTGATGGAAATTCTATTGCTGATATAAGAGATACTCAATCTAAACCTTGTTATGACCAATCAGCGTTAATGAGGAGATATGATTTAATTAAAGAAATTTGTGATTGCATGATTGAGATGGGATGGGGTCCTTATCAAAATGATCATGAAGACGCCAATGGACAATTTGAAATGAATTGGGACTATGATGATTGTCTAAAAACAGCTGATAGACACACATTTTTCAAATATATGGTAAAAACCATAGCTGAAAAACATGGTTTGAGAGCAACCTTTATGCCTAAACCATTTGAAAACCTCACAGGTAATGGCTGTCATGCTCACGTATCAGTTTGGGACGGAAAGAAAAATAAATTTTTAGATAAATCTGACAAGTTTGGACTAAGTAAAATGGCTTATAATTTTTTAGGTGGAGTAATTAAAAACGCCTCTTCCCTATCTGCTTTCTTTAATCCAACAATAAATAGCTATAGAAGAATTAATGCACCTCCAACAAAATCTGGGGCATCATGGTCACCAAGCAGCATATCTTATACAGGCAATAACAGAACACATATGATAAGAATTCCAGATCCTGGTAGATTTGAATTAAGATTGATGGATGGATCTGCAAATCCATATTTATTACAAGCAAGTGTATTAGCTGCTGGGCTATATGGATTAAAAAATAAAATTGATCCAGGAGAGCCTCTTACTTGTAATATGTACACAGATTACAAAAAATATCCTAATTTACCTAAATTACCAAATGAACTTCAAGACTCGCTTGAACTTTTAAAAAATAACAAGGAAATGAATGAAGCTTTTGGAAAAGAAACAATTAATAGTTATATAAAACTTAGAAAATCTGAAATTAATGAATTTGATAATAAAGAAAACTTCGACAAGTCCAAACCTGTGACGCAATGGGAAAGACAAAATACTTTAGACTGTTAAAGTGAAAAGTTTAAAAAGTATTAAAAGATGGACGCTAACAAAATCTTTAAAAAATAATAATTTCAGTTTTAAAAGAAATTATGTTTTAAAATTTGTCCCTTCTTTGCTGTTAACAAATGCTTTTAAATCAATTTCTAGATGGAAAAATTATAAGGCTACACCTTTAATTAAACTTGATAAATTACAAAAAAATTTAAATGTTAATAATGTTTTTTATAAAGATGAGTCCAAAAGATTTCATTTAAAATCTTTTAAAGCATTAGGAGGAGCGTATGCTGTTGAAAGAATATCTAAAGGAAAAAAAAATATAATTATTTCCTCAGCGACTGCTGGAAACCATGGAAGATCTGTTGCGTGGGGCGCAGAAAGATTAGGTTTAAAATGTAAAATCTTTGTTAGTCAATACGTAAGTGATTCGAGAGTTAAAGAAATTAAAAAATTTGGAGCTGAAGTTATAAGAGTTAAAGGTGATTACGAAAATTCACTTAATGAATGTAAAAAGTTATCGAAAAAAAATAATTGGAAAATTGTGCAAGATGTTGCTACAAGAGATTACAAATTAGTCCCTCAACTTACAATGGCAGGGTATTCTATAATGATAAGAGAAATATCTAAACAAACTAATCAATATATAACCCATATTTTTTTACAAGCCGGTGTCGGGGGCATGGCTGCTGGTGTTGTAGCTGGTGTTGCAAAATATTTTAAAAAAATTCCAAAAATTATAATTGTTGAGCCTGATAGAGCTGATTGTGTACTTCAGAGCGTTAAAATTAATAGACTTAAAAAAATTAAGATTAAAAAAGAAAGTATCATGGGCGGTATGTCATGTAATGAAATGTCATATATTCCTTGGCAAATATTAAAAAAAGCAAGTAATTGTTGTGTATCTGTAGGTGATCGGAATGTTGCCAAAACTGTAGCTATGCTTAAAGACAAAAAGTTCAGCAAAAATTCAATAATTGGTGGGGAATGCTCAACACCTGGAATTATAAGCCTAATTGGTGTTTGTAATAATTATAAGACTAAAAAACTCATTGAACTAAACGCAAAATCTAACGTTTTAGTAATAGGATGCGAAGGTAATGCAGATGTTAAACTTTACAAGCAACTGCTATCTAAAGGAAGAAAATAAAATTCACATGACAAAAAATGCAATATTTTGGATCAGGGAAGATTTTAGAATTGATTATAATCCCGCTCTTTCTTTTGCTAGTCAAAATCATGATAATGTTATTGGATTATTTATTTATAACAAAGCTGATTATGATAAAAAACGAGAAGCACAAAAATGGTGGCTTTATAAATCTTTAGAAGAATTTAAATCAGAATTATCTAAATATAAAATAAATCTTCAAATATTAGAGGGAGATGAGCTACATGTGTTGTCAAAGATAAAAAAAAAGGACGATATTTCAGTTTATTGGAATAAAATATACGAACCAGATGTAATTGCTAAAGATAAAAAAATTAGAGATGCTTATCAAAAAAATGAAGTTCAATTTAAATATTTTAAAGGAAATATTTTAAACGAATTTCAAGAAGTAACTAAAAACGACGGAACACCCTTTAAAGTATTTAGTCCATTTTGGAGAAATGCTGAACAAAAATATTTAAGCTTACCTCCAAGTAAAAATTATATTGTAAAAAAAAAGACAAAGTCAATCACAGTTTTTAAAAATTGTATTGAACCTAAAGATATTTTGCCTAAAAAGAATTGGTATAAAAAATTTGAAGAATATTGGAAAGTTTCAGAAAGTGACTCTAAAAAAGTTCTTAATACTTTAATTGAAAAAAAAATTAAAAATTACGGAACGGCTAGAGATTATCCATCAGTTGAAGGTACATCAAAATTGTCTCCTTATATTAAACATGGTCAAATTCATGTAAGCACTATTTGGCAAAAGTGTAATGAAATTAAATCTAAAGGAATTGGCTACAGAAAATATATAAATGAATTAGGTTGGCGTGAGTTTTCACATAGTTTAATTAATTATTTTCCAGAATTTTTAAAAGGTAATTATAGAAAAGAATTTGATCGATTTCCTTGGGTAAAAAACGAAAAGTTTTTAAAAGCATGGAAATCAGGAATGACAGGCTATCCTATTGTAGATGCTGGAATGAGAGAGTTATACGAAACTGGATGGATGCATAACAGAATTAGAATGGTAGTTGGTTCTTTTTTGGTTAAGCATTTGAGAATTAATTGGACTGAGGGTGAAAAACATTTCAGAAATTGTTTATTAGATTTTAATAAAGCAAATAACGTAGCTCAATGGCAATGGGTTGCTGGTTGTGGAGCTGATGCTGCACCTTACTTTAGAATATTTAATCCGATTTTGCAGGGTGAAAAATTTGATAAAGAAGGTTTTTATGTGAAGAAATGGGTTCCAGAATTAAATAAAGTGCCTAATAAATTCATCCATAAACCTTGGGAAATGGAACACAAATATCAAGAAGCAATAAAGACTATAATAGGTAAAGATTATCCTAAACCTATTGTAATCCACGAAAAAGCAAGAGCTGCTGCTCTAGAGGCTTTTCAATCACTTAAGAAATAAATGTTTTATTCACCAATAAAATGGTGAATAATTGTTCTATTTTGTGGCTCTAAACGATGTTCAAATAAATATAACCCCTGCCAAGTTCCAAGCAATAATTCAGTATCTTGAATACTAAGAGAAATTTGATTGTTTGTTAATGCAGATTTTATATGTGCAGGCATATCATCTTTACCCTCAGTGGTGTGAATGTACAATTTATTGTTCATAGGTACTAGTTTGTCAAAATAATTTATTAAATCTGTTTGAACATCTGGATCAGCATTTTCTTGAACAATTAGGGATGCACTAGTATGTTGAATACTTAAATTAAGCATCCCATCTTTAAACTTATTATTGTTAATCCACAGAATTGTCTGATTAGTGAATTCATACAACTTTTGACCAGAGGTACTTATTTTAAGATTAAAGAACTCTTGCTTCATTAATTTTTTTCCACAGATGTTAATTCATATAATCGACTAATAGTTCGTTTAAATGATTTTTCTAATAATCTTGATGAAGTAAATTGATCTATATTTTGTTCAGCAGTAACAGCTAAAGGAATATTTTTGTCATATATGACATCTATTAAAGTTATAAATCGTTGTTGTTGATTAGAATTAATATCATTAAATTGTGGAATATTATCAAGAGTAACAAATTTGCAATTTTTAATTATCTCCAAATAATCTTCAGCACCAAGGTTTCGATTACATAGATCATCAAAATTAAATCTAGCTACTCCTTCATAAAAATGTTCTATTTTAAAATCTCTTCCCTTTACGCTAATTATTTTTGATAAATGATTTTTATCTTTTGTGATAGTTCTAAAAAATTTATTTATTTTAAAATTAGTCTCTTGATTGAGAGGATAAAAATATCTTTGTTTTTGATTTTCATTTGATTTTCTATAATCGTCTTCTATTTTGAGCTCAATTTCAACAGAATGTTTCTCCATAATTTTTATAAAAGGTTTAAACTGATCTCTTTGAAGTCCATCTTTATAAAGTTCAGAAATTTTTGTATTAGACGTTAAAATAATTTTAATATTTTCTTTAAATATTTGCTCAAATAATTTTCCTAAAATCATTGCATCAACAATATTGGTAACTTGAAACTCATCAAAATAAATTAATTTAGTTTTAAATTTTAAATCTTTTACAAATTGGTTGATTATATTTTCCTCATTATTTTCCTTTCTTTCATGTGCAAAATCATGAAATCTTAGCATAAACTCATTGAAGTGCTGTCTTAATTTTTTTTCTTCTACTAAATCAAAAAAAAAATTTAAGATCATTGTTTTTCCAACACCAACACCTCCATGTAAATAAAAAGCTAGTCTTGAATTATTTTTTGAAAAAAATTTATTTAAAATTGATTTATTAAAATTTAATTTATAATAACTTTTTAATTCGTCAATAACAGTTAATTGATAAGAATTAATTTCTAAATTATTTTTTTCACAAAAATTTTGGAAAAGATTGTCTAAATTCATTTTTTAGTTTTAAAGTCAATACCATATTCTGATCTTGGTCCTTTACGTAATCCAAATGGACCAGAAATAAATATAGTTAATGGTCTTGTTCCTGGCTTAAGATCTACTCTATGCAAATTATTTGCTGATCTAAAGCCAATATAACCAGGTGGTCTCCAGAATTTTCCTGTACTCAACGTCTCCCAATAACCATCTCTTAAAACTATTGTTATATAAGGAAAAGTGTGATTATGCACACCATCACCGTGATCATCTGCTAGCATTTCATGTATTAATATATTGAATGGAAACCACTTTGGTCGATGTCGCATTAAAACATAATACCGATTCATCCAAGGCTTGGCTTCATCAAATTTAGGATGAGAAGGACCCCTGTCTAATACAACTTTTTTTCTACCGATCTTTTCTAAAAATTTTAAGATCATATTTAATTATAGCGGACAATAGATCCATTTCTTATTAAAAATAAATTATTATTATATATAAATGGCTTAGAAACAAGATTAGAAGAAACTTTTTCTGTTGTAATAATACTACCATTTTGTAAATCAACTACAATCAATTTGCCATCAGAATTGGTTAGATATAAATTTTTATTACCTATCGCAAATCCTATTGGGTAAATATTTTTTCTTTTTTTTTGTTTGTAAATTTTAAAAAGATCGGTCACTCTGATTATATTTCCTTTATTCTTTTCTATTGCATACAAATAGCCTTCACTAGAAACTGTGAAAATCAAATTTCCAGTTATCACAGGTGTAATATTAGATTTAATATCATTTATCCAGTTTGTTGTACCTGTTTTTACATCAATTGAATAAAATTCATTTTTGTTATTTGATATAAAAATAGAATTACCATCTGAAACTAATTTTGAAGTTTTAAAATTATAAGTTTCATTTATAATACTGCTACTTTGCGTCGGTAATTGCCAAATAATCAGACCACTCTCAATATCAACAGCAGTTATATCGCCAATAGAATTACTAAATACCACCATATTACCAATTATAATTAATGAATATTTAGAATTTGATATTGTTAAAGAATCTTCAGTTTGTAAGTTCCAACATTCCGACCCATCCTCTATTTTATAACATCTGAGGGTATTTTTATAATCTATAACAAAAAATTTATTTTTATGTTTTTTAATTTCTGAATTAAAAGGATAGGTATTATTTTTAGACCAATTGAGTTCACCAGTATTACTGTTTATAGAATAGTATTTTGCTATGCTGTCACTAATCAAAATACTTTCTCCATGTGAAATGAAATTTAATTTTGGATATAATTTTTTTTCAGTTTTAGAATAATGATTTTTTTTCCATATGATTTTTTGATTTTCATTATACTTTAAGATTGATCCTTGTTTATCAAAAAATACAATGGTATTTCCAAGAAATAGTGGTTTTAAATTAATTTGATTTAATTCCTCTAGCTTAGAAAATTTATAACTTCCAATTTTTTCAAGTTCTCCTTTGTAACTTTGTGAGCCAAAATTATTTTGAGAATCAACAAATTTATTATTTGTTATAATATTTGAAAGATCTATTTTTAAAAGTTGATTAAATTCTTGAACTTCTATTGTTTTTTCTTCAAATACTTTTTTTAACTTTGGTTGAGTTGATAACTCTTTATCTTTATCTTTCCATATTCGTGAATTTTCGTTTAATGAACAATTGTTTATGAAAATAAGCGCTATAAATAAGATAACTAATCTATTCACTCAAATCTCTATTCAATCTTTTGTCTGCTTGTAACCTTATATCTGGATTGGGGTTTTCTAAACCGATTATTTGATCGAAAAACTCTTTTGCCTTCTGATTTTGATCCTTAGCATAAAAATACTCAGCCATTAGGTATAAGGCATGTGATTTCCAAACACTTTTTGAATTAATTAATGGACTTAGTAAATTTAACAAATCGCCCTCTGACGATTGATCGGCATTAAAAAGAGCTTTTTTGTAAATCACTAAGTTTTTGATTTCATCATCTAAAGATGTTTGGTCAATCAAAATATCAAATAACTCATTTATCTGCTTTTGATCTGTAATAAGTACATTATCAATTATAAAATAAAGTGACAAAGGAGAATAAGTTGGATCCTTTTCATTTATTATTTCAATTAGCTTAGTGGTAGTTTTTTCTTTATTATTTTCTGAATATTCAATTGTTACTAAATTAAAAGTATCTGAAACTCCTTGCTTTTTATTTATTTGATATTTATCAAAACTATAAACACCAACAATTCCTACCAACAAAATTATAATTCCAAAAATTAATTTATTTTTATTACTTATAAAAAAAATTTTTAATTTTTTCATTTCTAGTTTTCGTATTTATAATTGATACGTCTTCATCCATAATTAAATCATATTCCTTAATACATATTGTAATATCCCACCATTTTTATAATACTCCAGCTCATTTTTAGTATCTATTCTACACAAAGTTTTGACTTTCTTCATTTCTCCAGATGCGTATTTAATTTCTACCATTACTTCGTCAGATGGTTTAATTCCTTTTTCAATATCAATAATACTTATTAATTCTGAACCTATCAAATTCAGATTTTTTCTATTAACTTCATTTATAAATTGTAAAGGTAAAACACCCATTCCAATTAAATTAGATCTATGAATTCTTTCAAAACTTTCAGCTAATACTGCTTTAACTCCTAATAATTTTGTTCCTTTGGCAGCCCAATCTCTTGAGGAACCAGTTCCATATTCTTTACCACCTATTACAATTAAATCAGTACCTCTTTTTTTATATTCCTCTACCGCATCATAAACAGATAAAACTTTTCCTTCAGGATATAATTTTGTAAATCCACCTTCAGTTCCTGGAGCCATTTCATTTCTTATTCTGATATTAGCAAAAGTTCCCCTCATCATTACTTCATGGTTTCCTCTTCTTGATCCATATGAATTATAATCTTTTGGTAAAATCTGATGCTTCATGAAATACTCACCTGTTGGACTATCTTTTTGAATGCTTCCTGCTGGAGAAATGTGATCTGTTGTAACCATATCACCTAATATTAACAAAGGTCTTGCATCTTTTATTTCTTTAAATCCCTCTGGCTCATCTGGCAATGAGTCAAAAAAAGGTGGTTTTTTTACATACGTTGAGCCTTTGTCCCAATTGTAAATACTGCTGTGATCAGTTTTAATTTTTTGCCATTGACTTGGTCCTTCTGAAACATTTGAATATCTATTAATAAACATTTCTGCGTTTAAAGATTGTTTTAAAGTATTTTCAATTTCATCATTTGAAGGCCATATGTCTTTTAAATAAATGTCATTGCCATCTTTATCTTTTCCTAACGAATCTTTGTATAAATCAAATTCCATATGACCAGCCAAGGCATAGGCAACAACTAAAGGCGGTGATGCTAAATAATTACCTTTGATATGTGGAGAAATTCTTCCTTCAAAGTTTCTATTACCCGACAAAACTGAGACTGCATAAATGTTTTCTTTTTGAATAGCCTGAACAATATTATCTGCTAATGGACCTGAGTTACCAATGCAAGTAGTGCATCCATAACCTACTAAATTAAAGCCTAATTTATCAAGATAAGCATTTAGTCCAGCTTTAGCCAAGTAATCTGTAACGACCTGCGACCCTGGCGCTAATGAAGTTTTAACCCATGGCTTGACCTCCAATCCAAACTCTACTGCTTTTTTAGCTAACAAACCTGCTCCAATTAGAACATTTGGGTTTGATGTATTTGTACAAGAAGTTATTGCTGCAATAAGTATAGATCCATCTTTTATTTCAAAATCAGAATTTAAAACCTTTGCAACTGATTTTTCTTTTTTATTGGTTGCTTCCTCTAATACTTTTTTAAATGATGTTGGTGCATCTGTTAATAAAACTTTATCTTGAGGTCTTTTAGGTCCTGAGATAGTTGGTACAATTGAAGACATATCCAAGATAAGTGTATCTGTAAAAACAATATCATTACTTGCCCATAGTCCCTGTTCTTTTGCATACTTCTCAACAATATCGACTGTGTGCTGATCTCTTCCTGAAAATTTTAAGTATTTTAAAGTCTCATCATCTATAGGGAAAAAACCACAAGTTGCTCCATATTCAGGAGCCATATTTGCTATAGTTGCTCTATCGGCAAGAGTTAAGTTTTTTAAACCTTCGCCGTAAAATTCAACAAATTTTCCAACAACCCCTTTGTCTCTTAACATCTTAACAACAGTTAAAACTAAGTCTGTTGCAGTAGTTCCTTCGGGCATTTTATTTTTAATTTCAAAACCTATTACTTCTGGAATTAACATTGATATAGGTTGGCCTAGCATTCCAGCTTCTGCTTCAATACCACCAACACCCCAACCTAAAACTGATAATCCGTTAACCATGGTTGTATGACTATCTGTACCAACTAAAGTGTCAGGAAAAAGATAATTCTCACCTTTAAATGACTCTGACCAAACTACTTTAGATAAATATTCTAAGTTTACTTGGTGACAAATTCCAGTTCCAGGAGGTACTATTCTGAAGTTATTAAAAGCTTGTTGTCCCCACTTTAAAAAAGAATACCTTTCTGCATTTCTTTCAAATTCGATATCAACATTTTTCTCAAAAGAATCTTCTTTAGCAGACTGGTCAACTTGAACTGAGTGATCAATTACGAGATCAACTGAAGATAATGGATTAATTGTGTTGGGATCTTTATTTTTATCTTTAACTGCTTCTCTCATTGCAGCTAAATCTGCAACTGCTGGAATTCCAGTATAATCCTGAAGTAAAACTCTTGCAGGTCGATAAGCAATCTCCGTATTTGATTTTTTTGTCTTTAACCAATTTTTAATAGAATCTATCTGATTTTTGTTTACTGATAAATCATCCTCATATCTTAGTAGATTCTCCAAGAGAACTTTTAAAGATTTCGGAAGTTTTGATATACCCTCAAGGCCATTTTTTTCAGCCTCCATTAAAGAATAAAAATGATAATCTTTGTTATTTATTGAAATTTTTTTGAGTGAATTATATGAATTTTTGTTTCCTGGGGTCATGTTATAAATAAAAAGTTATTATGCTTAATAAAAGAAGCAGTGACATAACATAATTAAAATAATTAATATATTTCTGATTTGTCGCAAATTTCCTTATAAATTTACCCATAAATGTCCAAAGAGTAATACTGGTTACTGAAACAATCAAAGCTAAAATAATAATTTGAGTCGTAAAATTTACAAAATTTTCACCAGGATCTAAATAAGTAGAAACAACGATAATTGATGCAATTACCCCCTTTGGATTTAAAAATTGAAAAATAAATGTGTTTATAAATTTCACAGGATTTTTGTCTTTATTTTCTACATTAGTAGATTTTGAAAATGAAATCTTGTAAGCCAAATAAATTAAAAATAGCGTTCCTAAATATTTCAATATTTCTTGGATTAATGGATACAGTTTAAATATGTTGATTAACCCTAATGCAACGCACAACAAAAGAAAAGGGAAACCCAAAGTAACACCGATTATAAGAGGAATAGTTCTTTTTATTCCAAAATTAAATCCAGAGTAAAATGCTATAAAATTATTTGGTCCAGGAGTAAATGCAGCTACAATTCCAAATAGAGTGATGGATAAAATTTCTGGATGCATTTTCTATGCTATAGAAAGTCCATTCTCAGATTTTTGAGATGGGTGGACTAATATTACTTTTCCTTCTTTATCGATTGATCCAAGAATTAATACCTGAGAGACTACTCCAGCAATATTTTTTTCTGGAAAATTACAAACTCCAATAACTTGTTTTCCTTTTAAATTTTCCTCATTATAATAATGAGTTATCTGAGCTGAAGATTGTTTAATTCCAATTTCATCACCAAAATCAACCTTAACAACTAATGATGGTTTTCTTGCTTTTTCATTTTTCTGAACTGAAATTACTGTTCCAACTCTAATATCAACTTTATCAAAAGTGTCGTAGGTTATTTGTTCTTTCATATAATTAATATATAATGAAATCTAAATATGAGTACAGAAAATAATTTAAATGTTTTATTTGATAACTCAGTAAAGATTTTAACTGACTTAATAGCCTTTAAAACAATTTCAGGAGAAGACAACAATTCTCTAATTGATTACTGTGATAATATATTGAAAAAATATGGTGCCACTTCTTTTAGAACTTTTGATGAAGATAAAAAAAGAGTTAATTTATTTGCAACAATAAAATCTAAAAAAACAAGTGATAAAAAACCTATAATTTTATCTGGACATACAGATGTAGTGCCAGTTTCAAAAGGTTGGTCCACAGATCCATTTAAGGCAACTATAAAAGGAGACAAACTTTATGGGAGAGGGTCATGTGACATGAAAGGGTTTATTGCGTGCACATTAGCTTTTGCACCAATTTATTCAAAAGCTAACCTTGATAGAGATATTCATTTTTCTTTCACTTTTGATGAAGAAACTGCATGCCAAGGAGCCCCCATTCTCATAAAGGAATTAAAAAAAAGAGAAATTAAAGATGGAATTTGCATTGTTGGTGAACCTACAAATATGAAAATTATTGATGCTCACAAAGGGTGTTACGAATACACCACTTATTTTAAAGGTTTAGCAGGTCATAGTTCAACTCCACATAAAGGTGTAAGTGCTGTTGAATATGCTTCGAGATACGTAAATAAATTAATTGAATTAAGGAGTAAACTTAAAGATAGAGCCCCAAAAGACTCTATATTTGATCCTCCTCATTCAACGCTTTCAATAGGGGGAATTTTTGGTGGAATTGCTCACAACGTGATTGCAGATAAATGTCATGTAAATTGGGAAACAAGACCAGTAGTTAAAGAAGATGCAGTATTTTTAAACCAGGAATTAGATAAATATGTAACTGAAGTTTTATTACCAGAAATGAAAAAAGTTTTTTCTAACTCTTCTATTGAAAAAAAAGTTATTGGAGAAATAATTGGATTTGATCGTAAAGATAAATCTGATGCTTGTGAATTAATTTCAAGTTTAACAGGCGATAACTCAAGACAGGTTGTTTCTTTTGGAACTGAGGCAGGTTTGTTTCAAGAAATAGGAATTAGTACAGTTGTTTGTGGACCAGGCTCTATTGAACAAGCACACAAAATTGATGAATTTATAATATTGGATGAATTAAAAAAGTGTTTGAAATTACTTGATGGAATTAAAGAAAAATCCTCTTTAAATTAACTCCAACCACCAACTGATTTTACCTCTAAAAACTCTAGCAAACCCTCTTTACCAGCTTCTCTTCCAATACCAGAATGCTTAAAACCACCAAAGGGAGCGTCTACTGCAATACCTGCACCATTTACATCAACCATTCCAGATCTTAATTTTCTGGCAAGTCTTCTGATTTTTTCAGGGTCTTTACTTTGAATATAATTCGTTAAACCATAATCAGTATCATTAGCAATTTCTATTGCTTCTTCTTCAGTTTCAAATGGTATTACTGACAAAACTGGCCCAAATATTTCTGTTCGTGCTATTTCCATTTGATTATTGACGTCTGCAAATACAGTAGGTTTAACATAATAACCCTCATTCATACCATCTGGTTTTCCTGGTCCACCAGCAACTAATTTTGCACCATCGTCTATTCCTTTTTGGATTAACGTTTGAATTTTATTAAATTGTGTTTCAGAAATTACAGGTCCAATATGTTCACCCTCTTTTTTTGGATCATCCACTTTAAATTCATTTGTGTATTTTTTTAGTCTTTCTATTGCTTCATCATAAATCGATTTTTCAACCAACATCCTTGTTGGAGCATTGCAAGATTGACCAGAGTTTCTAAAACATCTTAAGGCGCCTCTTTCAATGGCCTCTGGATCTGCATCTTTAAAGATAATATTTGCTCCCTTGCCACCTAATTCTAAACTAACCCTTTTAAAATCTTTTGCTGCATTTTGGGATATTAATGCACCCGCTCTAGTTGATCCTGTAAATGAGATCATATTTACATCTGGATGACTAGTTAAGGCATCACCAGTTGTTGCACCATCTCCATTTACTAAATTAAACACACCTTTTGGAAATTTTGCTTCATCAATTAGTTCTGCAAGTATCATAGCTGAAAGTGGCGCTAATTCCGATGGTTTTAAAATCATAGTACAGCCAGATGCTAAAGCTGGAATTACTTTTAATGTGACCTGATTCATAGGCCAGTTCCAAGGAGTAATTAAAGCACAAACTCCTTTTGGCTCATATATTAATCTTTGATTTTTCGCATGCTCCCCTAATGGCTTTTCAAATTCAAACTCTTTTAGATATTTTATAAAAGATTTTGTGTGACTTGCGCCTGTTCCTGTTTGAAGTTTTGATGCAAAATCCTTTGGCGCTCCCATTTCTTGAATAATGGCTTCTGTTATATCGTTCCATCTTTTCTTATATAAAGTGTAGAATGTTTCCAATAGAGCAATTCTGTACTCTCTTGTTGAATATCCCCAAGTTTTGAATGCTTCTTTAGCAGAGAGCACTGCATCATTAACATCATCTTTACCTCCAAGTGAAATTACTGCACAAGCTTTTTCTGACGCTGGATTAATTACTTCAATATCGCTTTTTTTTTTTGGAGCAACCCAAGAACCATTTATATAAAAATTTCTTTTTTCTAACATATGAGAAAACTATCCTCTCTTTATGTTTTTGCAAACAAATTAGTTAATTCATACACTATTGTTGCTGCAGCTAGAGAAGTAACTTCTGCATGGTCATAAGCTGGAGAAACCTCTACAACATCAGCTGATACAAGTTTCAAACCTGATAAGCCTCTTAAAACATTTACCATCTCTCTAGTTGTCATCCCTGCGATTTCAGGTGTACCTGTTCCAGGAGCAAAAGCAGGATCTAGCACATCAATATCAATTGAAAGGTATAATGGATTATCTCCAACTCTTTTTCTAATTCTTTCAGCTATTTTATCTGTTCCATCAGTTTGAAATTCGTCACAATGAATTATTTTAAAACCAAAACTTTCATCATTTTTTATATCATCTCTGCTATAGAGTGGCCCTCGAATACCAACATGCATTGAGGCATCATCTAAAAATAATCCTTCTTCTCTAGCTCTTCTAAATGGAGTTCCATGTGTATAAGGTGCACCAAAGTAAGTATCCCATGTGTCTAGATGAGCATCAAAATGTACTAAAGAGACTGGACCATTATTTTTTTTATTTATTGCTCTTAACAAAGGTACAGCAATTGTGTGGTCTCCACCTAAACTAATTATACCACCTACTTTTTTTAATAAATCTGTAGCTCCTACTTCAATTTGTTTGATGGCTTCATCGATACTAAATGGATTACATGCTATATCACCTGCGTCAGCCACTTGTTGAATTTTAAAGGGCTCAACATCATAACTTGGATGATAATTTGTTCTTAAATGTCTAGAGGCTTGGCGAATACTTTGTGGTCCAAATCTTGCTCCAGGTCTATAACTAGTTCCTGCATCAAAGGGTACACCTACTATTGCTACATCGCAGCTTTCAACGTCTCTTAACTCAGGCAATCTAGCAAATGTAGACGGGCCTGCATATCTTGGAACTTTTGTGCCACTTACTGGCTGAATTGGATTTTTATTTTTTTCTTTTTTCATTTTATTTTAAAACTAAGTTAATATTATCTAGCTTTATTCGTCTATAATAATCTAATGAAATATATAATTTCTATAATACTAATATTTAATATTTCAGTAGTAAATGCGAATGAAATTTTTAATTTGTTAAAAATCCCTAATTTAGAAATCTATAATACAAACAGTTTAAATGGATTAAAATATTTATATGCTGAGAGTAACTTTAAAATAGGATTAAAAAAAAATATTTCTTGTAATAAATCAAAAAAAAAAGAATTAGATAAAAAATATCCAATTGTTGAAAAAAATTTAAACAAATATAAAGCAGATTTTTTAATTAAGAATAATCTCAAATTCATTATTTTATGTGAAAATCTGACTGTTTCTTCAATTAACACTGGAGGAATACCAAACATTCTTAAAAGGTCATTAATCTTAGATATTAACTTCAATCAAAAATACTTTGAAAGAATGATCCACCATGAATTCTTTCATATGATACAAGCAAAGCACAACATGATATTTGATGAAGCTTTATGGTCTAAATTTAATAGAACATCTTTTAAATATGCAGAATGTTCAACTTGTTCAGATCGTACTGATCTTAGTATCTATAAAAATACAGATGGATTTTTAACAGAATATTCAAAATCTATTCCTTCAGAGGATATGGCTGAAATTTTTTCCTTTCTTATGACCAATAAAAAATTAGTAGAAAAAAAAATTGAGAATGATTTAATTTTAAAAAATAAAGTTAAATATTTAGAAAAAAATTTAAAATTGATAGATAATAACTTTATATTTTAATGATTAAAAAAATAAAATCATCATTATCAGAAAAAATATTATTTACTTTTCTAATTTCATTAGCAGTTTTTACTTTTGGTTCTTTTTATTTAATTAAAAATAAATGTTTGTTTGTAAAAGAACTTGATTTAGATGAACTTAAAATTAGTGATCCAAAAAATTTAGCTATTATGGATGTTGAGTGTGGAAAAGTTGCAATTGAACTTTATCCTCAAGTTTCACCTAAATCAGTTAAAAGATTTAAATATTTTATTAATTCAGGTTTGTATAATAATTCAGCATTTTATCGTGTTATAGAAAATACTTTGGTTCAAGCAGGTGATCTTGAGTTTGGTTATCATGATAATATAAACTATTTTAAAATTGGAAGTGGTACTTCTAAGCTTGGTAAATTAAAATCAGAATTAAGTAATGATTACGAATTTAATGCAGGAACTGTTGCTATGGCCAGGGGTGAATTCGATACTGAGGATAGTGAATTCTTTATTATCTTAAAAGATATTCCTCTATACCAAGGAGAATATACACCAGTTGGTAAGGTAATCTTTGGCTTGGACGCTTTAAAAAAAATTAAAGTTGGTAATAAAACAGATTATGTATTACGACCTGATTATATTAAAGAATTTCAATTATTAGAACACTAATTAATTAAAGGTTTTCCAGTTGCAAGAGTATGCTTTATTCTTTCCTGAGTTTTAGGGGTTTCAATAAGCTTCATAAAAGCATCTAGCTCTAATTTAAACAAATCGTCTTCTGAAAGTTGTTTATCTATTGATGTATCTCCGCCACTTAGCACATATGCTAATTCTTTAGCAACTACCATGCCGTGATCTAGTATAACTTTATCATTGTAAAGTTTATCTAAAACTTTGTGCATTTCGCCTCTAACACTCTCACCTGGTAAATTGAATACTAATTCAGATGGTGATTTAAAATCTCGGTTTTCATCTAAAATTTGTTTTGATGCTTCGAGTAAACTATTTCTATTCATTATTTTTTTGTCTTCTGGTTTAAGGTATTTCAAAGGTTCTGCCTCCACCGTTGAAGTTGCTGTCTTACCATAACCAATAATGTCAAAAACTTTTAATGGAGCAAAATGATGATCTTTTTTACTTTCTTCAGTATTCTGCCATCTTGCTAACATTTCTTTGCAACCACCACCAGCTGGTATCAATCCTACTATTGTCTCAACTAGACCAATTACAATATTCGTATGCGATGCAACAAAATTACTTTGCACAAGAACTTCAAAGCCTCCTCCCAAAGTTAAACCAGAAGGTGCAGATATCACAGGATATTTTGAATACTTAAGTTCTTTACAAGTTTCTTGAAAATATTTAATGAATTTTTCAATAGATTTAAAATCTCTTTTATTTGCAAAATCCATCGTATAGCTTAGATTTACTCCTGCAGAGAATTGCATACTTTCATTAATAATAATTAAAGGTTTATCAGTTGCTTTTTTTAAAGCATCCATTGAGTCATAATCTAGAGCGTTTGCCTTAGTGGTAAACTCAACAATATTATAATCTGGAAATTTATAAATATTAGCAGAGCTATTTCCATCAATACTTTGAGCTTTCCTCTTGACCTTTCCTAATGTTTCAATTTTAGTATATTTTTGCCTTTCTCCATAAAAATTTTCATTTTTCGATTTTGCAAGATTTTCTAAAAATTTATTTCCCTCATAATTATCTATTTTATGAAAAAAATTTTCTACTCCAATTTCCTCTAGCATCTCGAATGGTCCTTTAGACCAGTTAAAACCAAGTCTCATCGCTTCATCAATATCATTAAACTCATCTGTAATCTCAGGAACTAATGAAGATGAGTACTTAATTATTTTTGAAATCACTGACCAAGCATATTTTCCATACTTGTCATCTCGATTAATTAATTTTTTAAGATCAACTTTATCAGACTTAATATCAATTTTTTTACTCGGCGAGTAATCACCTGTTTCTAGATTTAGTGCCTCTAAAATTTTTTCACCTCCAACTTTATTTATTCTAAAAAAACCTCCTTTCCCTTTTCGACCGGTATAACCAGTTTCAATTAATTTTTTAATTAAAGGGATTTCTTGTGCAACCTCATAGAATTTATCGGTTTTAGGTAATTCTTTAATAAAACTTTTTAATACATCAGCCATTAAATCAATACCGATCAAATCGTATAAACCAAATACTCCTGTTTTAGGTATTCCCATAGGTCTTCCAAAAATTGCGTCAGCTTCTTCAACAGTTAATTTCATTTTAAAGGCCTCGGTCATCGCTATTTGCATAGCATATACACCGACCCTATTTCCTAAAAAACCTGGGGTATCGTTACAGACTATGGCCCCTTTACCAAGTTCAATCTCACAAAATTTTTGAAGTGCATTTATTTTTTCTAAATCATTATTTTCATTTTTAACAATTTCTAACAAGCCCATATATCGAACAGGATTAAAGAAGTGTGTAATACAAAAGTCTTTTTTTTGTTCGTTAGTTAAATTCTGTGAAAGTACTTTAATTGGAATTGAGGATGTGTTCGAGGAGACTATGGCACCATCTTTTCTAGACTTAAATATTTTATCATATATCTGATGCTTAATATCGATACGTTCAACAACTGCTTCAACTATCCAATCAGCTTCTTTAACAATATCAAAATCATCAGTAATATTTCCTACTTTAATGTTATTAATTTGAGATTTGTCTATCAGTAATGGTGGTCTTGATTTAAAAATTTTATCTCTAGCATTCGTACTTATTTCAGTGGTCAAATCTAGTAAAGTTACAGGAACATTTGCATTACATAAATGAGCAGCAATCCCACTACCCATAGTTCCTGATCCAATAATAACTACTTTTTTGATTTCCACACTAAGTTCTATATATGAAAAGTGTATTCAGGTAAATTATCTATTTATTCCTCTTAATCTCTCAGATCTTCTTCTTAACAATTCTGCTGTGACTAAAATTAAAGTAGATAAAATAATTAAACATGTTGCAACTGCGAGAATAGTTGGACTTAGCTGCTCTCTTAAGCCTGTCCACATTTGAACTGGAATAGTTGTATTCTCCAATCCTGCCAAAAATAATACAACAACAACTTCATCAAATGATGTAACAAACGCAAACAATCCTCCTGAAATTACACCTGGAAGTATTAGAGGTAATGTAATTTTCATAAATGTATTAAATGGGTTGCTCCCTAAACTTGAGGCTGCTCGAGTTACACTATGATCAAAACCCGAAAGCGTTGCAGTAACTGTTATTACAACAAATGGAGTACCCAATATAATATGTGCCATAACTATTCCTGTATGTGTTGCAGCTAAACCAACTTTTGCCATAAAAAAGAAAATAGCCACACCAGATATAATTAATGGAACAATCATTGGTGAGATTAAAACTGCCATAATCAAACCTTTATATGGCATATGTCTACTACTTAGACCTAAAGCAGCAAGTGTACCTAAAATAATTGATCCAATGGTTGCAAATATTGCAATTATAAAACTATTCTTAGCAGCTAGCCCCCATGGATTTTTTGTTCCATAAACCATTTCGTGATACCATCTAAATGAGAAAGCTTCAGGATCAAGTCTTTTCATTCCTTCAGAAAAAACCAAAAACTCTTCTGCATTAAATGATAAAGGAAAAATTACAAATAAAGGTGCAATTAAAAAGAAAAACACAAAGGTGCAAATAGCAATATAAAAATAATGCCAAATTCTATATCGTGTTTCAGTATAACTTGGTAATGCCATAATTAACCTAACTTAATATTATCAACTCCTACTAATTTGTTATAAATCCAATAAATTACTAAAACTCCTGATAACAACATTAAACCCATTGCAGATGCAAAACTCCAATCCAATGTGGTTTTCATATGATATGCAATTTGATTACTTATCAGTGTTCCTGAAGCTCCTCCGACTAATGCTGGAGTAATATAATAACCAATTGCTAAAATAAATACTAATAAACATCCCGCACCAATACCTGGGATTGTTAACGGAAAGTATACTTTCCAAAATGCAACAAATGGAGTTCCACCTAAGGATTTACCTGCTCTCATTAAACTTGGGGATATTGTTTTCATAACACTGTAAAGCGGAAGAACCATGAATGGCAATAATATTTGAGTCATTGCAACATAGGTTCCAACTTTATTGTACATCATTTCTGGCCTGTTATCGTCTGCAACAAGACCAATCATTACAAAGAAATCATTTACTACTCCTTGTTGTTGTAGCAAAATCATCCAGCTAGCAGTTCTAACCAATAAAGATGTCCAAAAAGGTAATAGAACACATATCATTAAGAGATTACTGTACTTCATGGGTAATGTTGCAAGTAGGTGAGCTATTGGATAACCCATCAAAAAACAAAAAATAGTTACAAACAATGCTATTTCTAAGGTTCTTAGCCAAAGTATTCTATGTATTCGTCTATCTTCATCTACTTGTGCAATACTTCCGTCCGCCGCAAAATACATATCCATACCTTTTAAATATTTTGCCATAGTGTATGGAGGAGCGGTTCGTTTAATCGCTTGCCAATATTCTACATCTCTCCATCTTTTATGAACCTTCATTATTTGTTCTTTGATGCTTTGACTCTCATCAATTTTATTTCTTTTAATTTGTCTCATTAATTTTTTAGTAATGGAATTAAAACCATTTTTTTCTTTATTTAATCTTTGACCAAGTTTTCCTTGTGTTTGGTTTTCAATCAAAACTTTATAGTCTGAATAAAAACCAGCAAAAACTTCTTCGGAAGGTAATTCTTTTCCGTCCCATTTTTCCATCGCTTTAAAGGTTTTAGGAAGCATATTAGTAATCATTTTATCGTCTACACTTCTTGTAAACATCTCACCAATTGGAAAAACATATGTAATGAATAAGAATATTAGTAATGGAGCAACAAGAAGAAACGCTTTAATTTTGTTCTTCTTTTCCGCTTTTTTTAGACTGACCTCTAGTGGAATTCCGTCAGTTGTTAAAATCTGTTTTGTTTCTGAGCTCATAAAAAAAGGGCGGTTAGTTAATAACCGCCCTAAATATATTATATTAATTCAGTGTTTAAAACTGAAATTATAGGCCTGCTTTCATAGCTTCCCATTTTTCACCAATCTCTGTTCCATTATCTGCCCAGTAGAAAGGATCAACTAAGAAATATTTCTTAGTATTTGCAGGAGCCGTTGGCATTTGTGGCATCATTTCAGTTTTACCATCTTTATACCAAGGCTCATTAGCTTTGATAATTTCTAAAGATGATAATCTGTATGGAGCATATGCAATGTACTTCGCACTACCTGCTAACATTTCAGTGTTAGTCATCATAGCTAAAGCTTTTTTAGCATTTGCTTCATCTGGTCCACCCTTAACTAATGCAAAATACTCATAGTCAAGACCTTGACCATGCCATACTTGCTTAATTGGAGCGCCTTCCCCAATTTCTGCATTAAAGAATCTTCCGTTCCAACCAGTTGCCATCACAACTTCACCAGCAACTAATAGTTCTGGTGGTTGAGCACCTGCAGACCAGAATACACATCCACCATTTGGATCTGTACAAAGTTCTTTAATTTTATTCATTGCTCTGTCAACACCGCCTTCTTCTTCAAGCTTTCTGTAAAGTAATTCTCCACCTTTACCCATATTTACGCCGTCAGCAGCTAAAGCAATTTCTAGATTTGTAAGAGCACTTTTGTAGATTGCTCTTTTACCTGGAAATTTTTTAGTGTTAAAAAAGTCTTTGATAGTTTTTGGTTCTTTACCATCAAAAGCTCTTGTATCAAAAGCATAGTTCCAAGAGTACAGAATGTTTCCTACTGCACACTCACTTGGCATTGGAGCGAAGAAGTCTTCACTTGCAGGTGTTCCATCTGGAGCTGCTGGGAAGTCTTTGTCAAAATCAAATTTAACAAATATACCTTCGTCGCAACCATTAATAGTATCAAATGCAAATACATCGATAATATCCCAAGTTATAGCACCCGCCTCTTTTTGTGCTTTGATCTCTGATAATCCTCCAGAATAGTCAACCCAGTTGATATCAACTCCTAGAGCTGCTGCTGTTGGATCACCATACCCTTGTTTTTGAGAGTCTGTATATGCTCCACCCCAAGATGCTACAGTAACAGCAAAGGCTGAAGAAGTTACAGATACAACAAAAGAAAGAGCAAGTAACAATTTACTTAATTTTCTCATTATTCCTCCGTTTAAACGTTTAATATAAATTAATTTATATAAACAAATTACACCAAAATGGTTATTAAGAGTCAACAGCTTATAATGTTCTTATTCTTGCTTATACTTTGTTAATTGATTGTTTATTTTGGGTCTAAAGCCCTAGCGTCATAACTATTCCAGCCAATTTTAATATCTTGGTTGACCTTAAGCTCTAAATTAGATGTGGAGTTTGGTACTTTTAAAATAAATTCTGGGTTACCTAATAAATTTACTCTTACCCTCGTATGATCTCCATGATAAATTACCTCTTCTATCTTACCACTAAACATATTATCCATTTTTTCACTTGGATCGATTAAAGCTCTCTCTGGCCTTAGAGATACAGTTGTTTTCTCTCCTTTAGATTTTACAGAAATAGCGTTAGACAATATTTCAGCATTTGATAATTTTACTTTACATTTATCACCTGAAATATCTGATACTTCACCATTAAATGTATTATTTTCACCTATAAATTCTGCTACAAACGAATTTACTGGTTTTTCATATAGCTCTGCTGGATTAGATAGTTGTTGAACTTTTCCATCATTAAACACAGCAATTCTATTTGACATTGTTAATGCCTCACTCTGATCGTGTGTAACATAAACCACGGTTACCCCAATGCTTTCGTGAATATGTTTAATTTCATATTGCATACTCTCTCTTAAATTTTTATCCAAAGCTCCTAAAGGTTCGTCCATCAAAACTACCGCTGGATCAAAAACTAAAGCTCTAGCTACAGCTACCCTTTGTTGTTGTCCTCCTGATAGTTGTCCTGGCATCCTTGTTTCAAATCCATTAAGTGAGACCATAGACAAAGCTTTATCAACTTTTTTATCAATTTCATCTTTTTCAATTTTTCTTACTCTTAAAGGGAAAGCTAGATTTTCATAAACAGTCATATGTGGAAATAGTGCATAATTTTGGAAAACCATTCCAATCCCTCTTTTGTGAGGTGGTATGTTAGAAATTATATTTCCGTCTAATAAAATCTCTCCGTTTGTAGGGGTTTCAAAACCAGCGAGCATCATCAAACAAGTTGTTTTGCCAGATCCAGAGGGACCAAGCATGGTAATGAATTCACCCTCAGCAATATCTAATTGAAGATCTTTAACAACTAAAACTTTACCATCATAGCTTTTATCAACTTTATCAAATTTAACGAATTCTGGATTTTTAGACATAAAGATGAATATAAAACATTTGTGGTAATAGAATTCAATAGCTAATTAACTCTTAATATGAAGTTCTTTTGGGAAATTACAGAATAATTCAGAACCATTCTCAGTTACTCTAATTGCTTCAGAGGCTTCTACGCCCCAGTCACCAAATTGCATCACTGCTATCATATGAAAACAGACATTAGGCTCTAGAACGGTCATATCACCTTTGTATATATTTAGAGTATGTTCGCCCCAATCTGGAGGATAGCCAATTCCAATTGAATATCCTGTTCTAGATTTTTTTTCTATTCCATATTTATCTAAAATTTTCCAAAATGCCTTAGCAACATCATCAGCAGTATTTCCAGGTTTGATAGCACTAATGCCAGAGTTCAAAGCCTCAATAGTTTTATTCATAGTATCAATTTTTGTTTGGTCAGGTTTTCCTAATAAAACTGTTCGAGCCATTGGAGCATGATATCTTTTATAAGTTCCTGATAACTCAATTATTGTAGCTTCCCCTTCAACAAATTTATCTTGGGATGCGGTCAAGTGAGATGCTGAAGTTCCTTTTCCTGTTGGTACTAAAGTTGCAATACTTGCATATTCTCCCCCAAATTCCTCAGTTCCATAAAATAATGATTTTTGAATTTCTCCAACTGCATCACACTGCCTTACACCAGGATTAATTACTTCCATTGCAGTTTTCATTCCTTTTTCAGAAATTTTTGCAGCAGATTTCATATAAGTTATTTCAGCGTCTGATTTTACCAGTCTTGCCCAATTGACCAGACGATCACAATCTTTTATTTTAGCGTTAGGTAGACCTAATTTAATTTTTTCATAGCAAAATGCTGTGAAATAATGTGCATCCATCTCTACACCAATTGATAGTTTGTCCCACTTTCTCTCTTTAATAATGTTAACTAAGTAATCATAAGGATGTTTTGGCCAGGTATGAATATAAGACTCATCATAAGCTATTATGTTTTCATTTTTTAAATAAGTTTTTAAGTAAGCTCCCCCTGCATCTTGAGCTCTTACAAAGCACAGTGGTTCTTCTGAATTAACATGTACAATAGCGCACTGTGCATAATAAAACGACCAAGCATCATAACCTGTTAAATAATTAAGGTTATTGGTGTCATGAGATATTAAAAGTTCAATGCCTTTGTCTTGCATCATGTATTGAACTTTCTTTAGTCTCTGTTTGTATTCTTCTTTTGTAAAATACATTAATTTATTTGGAATAATTTACCAAATCCCTCTACTGAGTTATTTTTATTTATTTTAACAAGGGTATCCCAAATTAATGCCTGGTTGCTAGACAATACTGCAGTATTTAATTTTTTTTCTAATTTATCTATAATGGGTAAAACTGGAAGAGCTGTACACGAAACAAACAGGGCATCAGCATTATTTAATTCAATGTTAGATAATACTTCATACAAATAATTTTGATCAACTTTACCAATATCAAGATCAGACTCGATATCAAAATATGCATTAGATGTAATATCAAAACCCTCACTTTTAAAATACTCCAAAACCTCATCATTTAATTTCTTACTATAAGGTGTAAATAAACATATTTTATTAATATTCATTTTTTTTAATGCTGTAATTGCTGCTGTACTTGGTGTGGTAACATCTGCTTTTGGTTTTGCTGCCTTTACTTTTTTTTCAATTGATGAATGTCCAGCAGCAATAGTTCCTGAGGTACAACCATAAACTACACAATCTAGATCCTGATCTGGTAAAATATCTTTTGTAGCTTCTGTAACCTTTTCTGACATTTTAATTAGGTTTTCCTTTGTTAATGGATTATAACTTTCAATTCGATTTACAAAAAAATCAATATCTTTATCTTTAATTATGTTTATAAAATCCTTTTCAATCATTAAGTCGCTTGCAAGTGCTATCAAGCCGACTCTTGGATTTGATTTATTTACAAATTTAGGATCTATTTTTATTGAATTCATATTTTAAAAGGTGAATATATCAGAAGTTCTTTAATAATCATTAATATTAAAAAATAACGGCATGAACATAAAAGACACCTTTGTTGCATCTTTAGTTCCTATCTTTTTAGGTTTTGGTTTCGTTATTGCAAAGCCTGCATTTGAATCTTTTCCACCAGTTTTATTGATGGGATTACGATTTATGTTTGCTGCATCTATTTTGATTTGGTGGTTTCCAATACCTAGAGGCTATTTAAAAAAAATATTTATAGCATCCTTCATAGCAAATACTTTGCAATATAGTATAACCTACTCTGGCTTAAATTTAATTGACGCCTCAGCTGCAGTTCTTCTTGTTCAAACAGAGGTTCCATTTGGGGTTATATTTGCCTATTTAATGCTTAAAGAAAAACCAACGATAAGAGCGTTGATAGGTATGAGTATCGCTTTTATTGGTGTTTATATTTTAACAGGATCTCCTAATTTAGATGGAAAGTTTATTGGTATTGGTCTTACTATCATAGGTTCAGCAACTTGGGCGCTTGGCCAGGTTTTGGTTAAACCATTGAGTAAAGAAATTAATCCATTGGCTTTGGTTGCGTGGTTAGCATTATTTTCAGCACCTATTTTAATTGTTTTTTCCTCAATATTTGACGGAAATACAATTAATTATTTAAGCAATGCTAAATTTGAACATTGGATTATTGCGATTTATATCGGTTTTATAATGCAGCCAATTACTTATGGATGCTTCTATTATGTTTTAAAAAATAATCCTTTATACAAAGTACTTCCAATTGTAACTATGGGTATTCCACCAACAGGATTGTTGGCAGCTATTTTTCTACTTGGAGAAAAACCAACTCAAGAATTATTTATCGGTGGAGCAATAATTATAATTGGGGTAATTTTAATTGTTTTTACAAAAAATAAAAAAGAAGAGAATTAATTTAAAGTATTTTTAAATGTTATTAAAAAGTTTTTCAGTTAAACAAGAGTGGGTTGACTATAACAATCATATGAATATGGCTTACTATGTTCTAATATTTGATCAAGCTTTGGAGGTTGCACTTGAAAATTTTAAAATGGGAGAAAGTTCAGCTAAAGATTTAAATAGAAGTACTATGGTAGTTGAAACAAACACTAAATATTTACGAGAAGTAAAGCAAGGTGAGGAAATAGATATTCATATGACTTATTTTGATCATGACAAGAAAAGGCTTCATATAAAAATGGAGATGATTGAAAAAAGTGAAAAAAAAATATCAGCAAACATAGAGTGGATATCTCTATATATAGATTTAAAACAGAGAAAAGTCACCGAATTTGAGGAAGAAAAGTTAAAATTAATGGATAAGTTTATTGAGGATAATAAAACTAAATTCGTATCTGATGATCTTCTTTTTTCCTCAAAATTAAAGAAATAATTAAATATTACAAATTCTAATAATTTGATATAGGTGCCCAATGAGCACCAATAATAATCCTAAAGGTATTATTTTAATTGTTACTGCAATGACATTTTTTTCAATGCAGGATGCATTGATTAAATTTATTTATGAACAAGCAGCACTTTATGAAATTTTTTTTGGAAGATATTTTGTTGCAGCCATTTTACTGTTTGGATATATAAAATTTAGAAATCAGAAAGTTTCACTAAAAACTTACTATCCTTCTTTAACAGTACTAAGAGTTTTACTACACTTTATTGCGTTTTCTGCTTTTTTTATCTCATTAACTTACATGCCACTAGCAACTGCTAATGCACTTTTTTTTTCCTCTCCATTTTTTGTGTCAATTTTTGCAAAAGTATTTTTAAAAGAATTTATTGGAATTAGAAGATGGTCTGCAATTATATTTGGCTTTATTGGAGTTTATATAGTTTTAAATCCTGATTTTTCTAACTTTGAATATAAAAATTTATTACCAGTTTTCTCTGCTTTTTTTTATGCAGCTTCTATGACTATTACAAAATATACCTCTGATAAAGACGATGTTAATACACAATTATTTTATTTTTATCTTATTGCTATAGCCTTGTGTGTAATAATTTTTATTTTTATGGGGAATGGCCAATTTAATAATTCGAATTTCGACTCAACAACTCAGTTTATTTTTAGAGAATGGTTTTCAAATATTGAGTATACTTGGAAGTTTATTTTATTTTTTGGTTTTGTTGCTTCTATTGCATTTGTATGCATTTTTTCTGCTTATATTGTAGCGTCTCCATCCGTGGTATCACTTTTTGAATATTCTTTAATTATTATGTCTATGATACCAGGGTTTTTATTGTTCAATGAAATTCCATCTTTAAGAACATTTTTAGGTGTTGCTTGTATTATAGCTGCTGGGATTTATATATATGTAAGGGAAAAAGCTAGAGATCAATATATTGCCACAAAAACACCTTTAAGAAGATCATAAAATTTTATTGAAACTCTACTTCACTAATAATAAGGTTCAAGTATAGAACGATACATAACTCGTCGTTAAATTCATATTTACGAAAGTGGGATCAATCGTCTTAGATTTGATTATTTAAGGAGGTTCGAATGAAGTTTGGATATTTTTGCAACACCACTAACTGGGATCACAAACCCTATAAACAATTACTAGATGAAACAAAAGAGATAACAACTTATTGTGATAAAAATAATTGGGACTCTATTTGGTATACTGAGCATCATTTTAATCATGAAGGTATGGAGTCTTGCACTAATCCATTAATGATGGGTGTTGATGCAGCTGCTAGAACTAAACAAATAAAAATTGGACAGGCATGCAATGTTATTACATTTCATAATCCTTTAAGACTAGCTGAAGATATTGCTTTGTTAGATCAATTATCTAATGGTAGAGCTCTAATTGGTATTGGAAGAGGAATTTATGGAAGAGAGGCAATGAATTTAAATAAAGAAGCTGATCTTAAGGATCAAGCAAAAAATTTTAGACTGTTTGAAGAATCTCTTACAATAATGAAAAAAGCATGGACTGAAGAATTTTTTAGTCATAAAGGTGAATTCTATACTTATCCATCACCAAATTTTGTCTGGCAACACGATATGAGTCCTCCAAACAAAGAATTTGTAGATATTGAAACAAACGAGATGAAAAAAATAAGTGTGGTTCCAAAACCTAAACAAAGCCCACACCCACCAATTTGGCAAGTAGTAGATGGCGCGAGATCAATTGAATGGGCTGCACAAAATGGTTTGAACACTATTATGTGGATACCTACTGTTAAAGCTCTCAAAAAAAGATTTGAAATATTCAGAGATGCAAAGTCAAAAACAGAGAACAGAGAAGTTCCCCTAGGCGAAGGTATATCTTTAGTAAGAGATATGTTTGTTGCAGAAACAATGGAAGAAGCTGAAAAATTAGCAGGTGAACATATTATAAATTATATGAGATGGGTTTGTCATTGGCGAGGATTGGGAAATCATATGGACCCAGGTGAAGAATTGCCAGAAACAAAACATAAATTAGATTTATTAAATTATGAATTTTTACATAAAAGAAATTTATTGTTTGGTACTCCTGAGTATGTTGTTAATAAAATTAATGAACTTAAATCAGAGTTGAATTTGCAAAATCTCCAAGTTTGGTCTAACTTTCCTGGAATAGACCATGAAGCTTGTATGAGGAGTATTAAATTGTTTAATGACGAAGTAATTCCAAAAATAAATTTAGATAGCTCTAATATAGAAAAAGCAAGTTAATGAATTTAGAAATAAGAAAGTTTACAAAGTTTGTAGACAAAACTTATATTGAAGGTGGAAAAAAAGCTAAGGAACCAGTTTTATTAGTTTCTGTAGCTGCAGTTTTTAAAAATCCATGGCACGGGCAAGGTTTTGTTGAAGACCTTAGACCAACTATTTTAGATTTAGCACCTAAACTCGGGGATATGCTAGTGCCTGAATTAATTAAAGAGATGGGTTCACCTGATAAAATACTTGCATACGGAAAAGCTGGGGTTGTCGGGTTAAACGGAGAGATAGAGCATGCATCAGCATTTATACATACATTAAGATTTGGGAATAAATTTAGAGATGCTGTAGGCGGTACATCTTATTTAAGTTTTACAAATACAAGAGGACCGGCTGGTTCAAAAATATCAATTCCAATGATGCACAAAACAGACTCTGGTTTAAGACCATACTATTTAACTCATGAGTTCACAATTCACGACGCACCATTTGATGACGAAGTTGTAATAGCTATAGGAGGTGCTTCAAGTGGAAGAGCTCATGCAAGAACAGGTGATAGATATCAAGATATGAAAGAGATGGGCATTAAAAATTAAAAAATGCCTTATAATTTTGATAAAAGTCAAAATCATTATTATTTTAACAATAAAAATTCGGTTCCATTAATTTTTATACACGGACTTGGATTAAATCAATCAATGTGGAAACCCCAAATTGATTTTTTTAAAAATAACTCTTTTGTAACATATGATCTTTTAGGACACGGAAAGACCCCTTTTGGTGAAAATATACTAACAATGAGAAAATTTGCTAGCCAATTATTAGTTTTGATTGAGAATTTGAAAATAGATAAATTTCATTTAATTGGTTTTTCTATTGGAGCATTAGTTGCAATTGAGTTTGCTACAAACTATGAAAAATATTTAAATTCTTTGACTTTAATTTCTACAACTTACAAAAGGTCAAACAATGAAAGGCAAAAAGTAATTGATAGAGTAAATTTAGCAAAAAAAAATATGCCTATTTCCCAAATGGCAATGAAAAGATGGTTTTCTGACGACTATCTTAAAAAAAATCCTGATCTATATGAAGAATTCCTAATAACTCTCAACAAAGAGGGAGTTGACCAGGAGAATTTTATTAAAGCTTACGAATTATTTGCAAATTATAGAGATAGCCCAGAAAAAGTAAAAAAAATAAAAACTAACACCTTAATAATTGCAGGTTCAGAGGATACAGGGTCTACTCCAAATATGTCTAAAAATTTAAATAAAGATATTCAAAATTCGCGATATTTAGAAATTAAAAATGGTAAACACTTCACCACTATTGAATATGCAGATGAAGTAAATAATGCAATAATGAAACATTTAAATAATGCCTGAACTTAAAAAATATAAAATGTTTATAAATGGAGAGTGGGTAGACTCTGAAAGCAAAAAAACTTTTGAGACTTTGAACCCTGAAAACAATGAACCATGGGCAATCGTACCTGAAGCAAGCGCAAAGGATGTTGACAGAGCCGTTAAAGCTGCACAAAAAGCTTTTGAAGGTGAATGGCCAAAATTACTTCCAAGAGATAGAGCAAAATTTTTAAGAGCAATTGCTGATCAGTTAAGAAAAAATGCTGAAATGCTGGGTGAGATAGAAACAATTGATACAGGAAAACTTTTTAGAGAGACAAAACAGCAAGCAGTTTATATTGCTGAATACTATGATTATTATGCAGGATTAGCCGATAAAGTTGAGGGCACGGTTCTTCCAATAGACAAACCTAATGTGCAAGCGATAACGACAAGAATACCAATCGGTGTTGTTGCTGCAATCATTCCATGGAACTCTCAAATGTTTTTAACAGCAACTAAATTAGCACCAGCTCTAGCAATGGGAAATACTGTAGTTATAAAATCTTCAGAGCTTGCACCTGCAGTCTTATTTGAATTTGCAAAGCTTGTTGAAAAAACTGGAATACCTAAAGGAGTAGTTAATATCATTACAGGATTTGGTGATCCGTGTGGTAAAACTTTAACAACACATAATCTTGTTGAAAAAATTGCTT
This sequence comes from uncultured Pelagibacteraceae bacterium, assembly GCA_902583635.1. Lineage (GTDB taxonomy): Bacteria > Pseudomonadota > Alphaproteobacteria > Pelagibacterales > Pelagibacteraceae > Pelagibacter. The sequence goes on from CACHWJ010000004.1 coordinate 79,125, forward strand.
TTACCGGAGGACCAGAAACTGCAAGACGTATCATTAAAAATTCAGCAGAAAATCTCTCAGAGGTAAGTTTAGAGCTTGGTGGAAAAAGTCCAGTAGCTGTATTTGACGATGCCGAACAAGAAAATGCAATTAACGGAATAACTGCTGGAATATTTGGTGCGAGTGGACAAAGTTGTATTGCAGGTTCAAGACTTTATATCCAAAAAGGAATTTATAATGAATTTCTAGATAAACTTTCTAGCACAGCATCCAAAATAAAAATAGGAGCTCCAATGGATCTAGATACAGAGATGGGTCCTTTAAGTAATTTTAAACAATTAGAAACAATTGAAAAAAATATAAAAGATACAATAGATCAAGGTGGAAAGATTAAATGTGGTGGTAAAAGAGATTCTTTTTCAAATAAAGGTTATTATTTCCCTCCAACAATTATTGAATGCGATAATCATAATCTGCCTACTGCAGAAAATGAATTATTTGGGCCTGTATTGTCAGTAATGAAATTTGATACTGAGGATGAAGTAATTAGTAAAATGAACGATAATCAATATGGTTTATCATCTGGCGTTTACACAAGTAATTTATCCAGAGGGATGCGTGTTTCCAAAGCAATTAGAGCTGGAATTACTTTTGTAAATACCTATAGACTAATTTCACCTTCGGCTCCATTTGGAGGTATAAAAGATAGTGGTTACGGCAAAGAAGCTGGGATAGATTCTATTAAAGATTACACAAGAGTAAAAACGACCTGGTTTTATACATCTGATGAACCGTCATTAGATCCATTCTCAATTAGATAAATCATTTTCTTGCGATAAACTGCTTTAAAATATGATAATTTAGTCATTGAATATTTAAATTATTCATAATTAAATTAGCTTTTATAAATTGTTAACAATTAAAGAGGGAATATGGCAAAAAATAAAGGATTACTAATTGCAGTTGCTGTCGTAGTAGTTGCTGTAATTATATATTTTTCTACTCAACAATCAAAAGTTTCTAAAACTGGAGTTGGTGGAGAAATTAAAATGGGAATAATATTAGGTTTTACAGGTCCAATTGAATCTTTAACACCTGCTATGGCCGATTCAGCAGAACTAGCTTTTAAAGAAGCATCAGACTCTGGTTCATTATTGGGTGGAGCTACAATTTCACCAATGAGAGCAGACTCAACATGTGTTGACTCAGCAGCAGCAACGGCTGCAGCAGAAGGATTAATTTCAGGTGGTGTGGCTGCTATTATGGGAGCTGATTGTTCTGGTGTAACGGGTGCTATTGCAACTAATGTTGCAGTTCCAAACGGTGTTGTGATGATTTCTCCGTCTGCAACATCTCCTGGTTTGACAACACTAGATGATAAAGGTTTCTTTTTTAGAACAGCACCTTCTGATGCAAGAGGTGGTCAAATCTTAGCTGATATTACAAAAGATAGAGGTATTAACAGTGTAGCAATTACTTATACAAATAATGACTACGGAAAAGGTTTAGCAGATGTTTATGAAGCTGCAGTAAAAGCACATGGAATAACAGTTACAACTGTTACAGCTCATGAAGATGGAAAAGCTGATTACTCATCTGAAGCTGCAACACTTGCATCAGCTGGAGGCGATGCTTTAACTGTTATTGGTTATCTTGATCAAGGAGGAAAAGGAGTAATTCAAGCATCATTAGATGCAGGATCCTTTGACACATTCATTATGTCAGATGGTATGATTGGTCAATCTATAGTTGATGCTATTGGTGCAGATTTAGATAAATCTTTTGGATCTTTACCAGGTTCAACTGGAAAAGGTGCAGGAGTTTTTGCAGAAGTAGCAAAAACCGCTGGAATAGATTCATCTGGACCATACACCGGAGAGTCATATGATGCTGCTGCTTTGATTGTTTTAGCAATGCAAGCAGGTAATTCTGCAGATCGAGCTTCTATTGCAAAAAATGTAATGGATGTTGCTAATGCTCCTGGAACAAAAATTTATCCAGGTGAACTTAAAAAAGGATTAGATTTACTTGCTGAAGGTAAAAAAGTTAATTACGAAGGTGCCACAGGAGTAACTTTTACGGATGTTGGTGAAGCAGAGGGATCTTTTTTAGAAAAAGAAATCAGTGGTGGAAAATTTGAAACTGCTAAACAGAGATAGTTTTAAATAATCTGAATATTAAAAAAACCCCGGTTGATCTTATGACCGGGGTTTTTACCAATTAATAAATTATTACTTTTTTTAAAAGAACAAATATTTATCGGCTATATATAATGCCCAAGCAAAAGCGGCACCTAAAATTATATATTTCATCGTTATTACTTTATGTCTATTTTTTCAGGAAGTATACCTTTAGGTCTGTACCTCATAATTAATAATAGCCCTAAACCCATCATTAAAAATCTAAAATAAGGAACACTCTCAATTAAATGAACTTTAAGAGAATTCGTGGCTGGAATGCCAACTGTAAAAAAGTTTATTAAAAATAAAGCTATTGGAGCAGACTCAATCCATAAAAACCAAACTGCAAACCCTCCCAATATAGCTCCAAAATTATTTCCACTTCCCCCAACAATAACCATAACCCATATCAAAAAAGTATATCTCATAGGTCTGTAACTTCCTGGGGTAAACAATCCATCTTGTGTGACTAACATTGCTCCTGCAATTCCGACAATTGCTGAACCTAAAATAAAAATTAATAAATGCTGTTTAACAACATTTTTTCCCATAGCATTAGCTGCTTCCTCATTATCTCTAATGGCTCTCATCATCCTACCCCATGGAGAGTAAAGAGCCTTTTGTGTAAGGATTAATAAAATAATTACTACTATTAAAAATAATCCTGAATAGCAAAGTTTTACAAAGACCGAAGAGCCTTCAATTACAAGTTGGTTTAATGTAGCTTGTCGATCAGATAAATTAGAGATTAATTCTAATTTTCCAGAGTTAAATTTTTCAACCAAATTTATAAACCAATCTGTTGTTTGAAGATCTACTTCATAAGGAGCAGGCCTTTTAAGTCCAATTACATTTTTAACACCTCTAGTTAACCAGTCCTCATGTTTTATAATTGCTATGACAATTTCTGAAATTAAAAGAGTAGCAATCGCTAAATAGTCTGCTCTCAAGCCTAAGGCTACTTTTCCAACAATAAACGCCAAACCTCCTGCAAAAAAAGCACCAACAATCCATGAAAAAATAATTGGTAATCCAAAACCACCTAAAAAACCAGTCTTGGCTGGATTAACTGCTTCAATAGCTTCTATACCTGGCTCTGCTGAAAATCTTATTAATAAAATTCCTGAGATAATTATTACAGCAATACTGTATGTTCTTATTTTGGATTTATTAAATCTTTTTAAAATAAATCTTATTATTAATACCATTGCTATGATAAGCCAGAGAGACATCAGTATATCAAAACCTCCAGCGCTCCATGCTTCTTGAACTGGATCAACAGAAATTAAAACTGCAGCTAGTCCTCCTAAAGCTGTATATCCCATGATTCCAAAATTTATTAATCCCGCATAGCCCCATTGAATATTTGCGCCCATAGTCATAACTGCAGATATTAAACAGAGGTTAAAGATAGATAATGCAATATTCCAAGATTGAAAAATTCCAACCAATATTATTAAGGCCATCATAATACTGTATGCTGCAATTACATTTAAATTCTTTCTCACAATACTTTTCCTTTGAATATTCCTGATGGTCTATAAAGTAATACTATTACAAGTATCGAAAATGAAACCGCAAATTTATAATCAGTTGATAAAAGCTGAACTAAACTTTCCGGTTCCATGCTTTCAGGCAGTATGTACATAAAAAACTTTTTATAGGCATAGGTTAAAAATATCTCAGAAAAAGCAATGACATACCCTCCTAAAAATGCACCAAATGGATTTCCAATTCCACCTACAATGGCAGCTGCAAATATAGGAAGCATATTATTAAAATAAGTGAACGGCTTGAAGCTTTTATCTAAACCGTATAAAGCCCCTCCAATAGTTGCTAATATTCCAGCGATTATCCAAGTGATCATTACAATTTTTTGAGGATCAATTCCTGATAGTAAAGCTAAGTCTTCATTATCTGAATAAGCTTTCATACTTTTACCTGTTTTAGTTTTATTTAAAAACCAAAATAGTAAAGATACTAGTATAATTGTAACCAGCACTGTGATTACCTGTGTTGATTTCAAAGCAAGCCCCTCATTAAATCCAGTTATCTCTTTGAATTCTCTAGCTTTAATTATAAATTTTTCGCCATCAAAAAATCTTTGATCTGAAGGCCCAATAATAATTCTAACTACTGCTTGTGTAACAAACATTACTCCAATACTAACCATAGCTAATTGAACAGGAGGACTTTTGTTTGTTCTATAATATTTGAAAACGAACTTATCTATACTTAGCATATAAAGGATCATAAAAAAAATTCCAAATGGAATTGCTAATAAAGCTGTAGGCAAAACTCCTAAAGAAATCCCAAGTGATTGAAAATACCAAGTAAATAGAATTGTAACCATTGTTCCAAAAGACATCATGTCTCCAGTTGCAAAATTAGCAAATCTTAAAATTCCATAAATTAGTGTAACAAATATTGCCCCTAAGGCTAATTGTGAACCATATGTTAAGGCCGGAATAAAAATATAATTTAGTAAAAGAATTAACGCATTTAGAAAGTCCATATCAACCTCCTAGAAAAGAGCTTCTAACTCTTGAGTCGTTTAATAATTCTTTTCCAGTTCCTGAATAACGATTTTCTCCAGTTACTAAAACATATCCCCTATCAGATATACTTAAAGCTTGTTTGGCATTTTGCTCAACCATTAAGATTGCAACATTAGTTTTTTTAACTTTGACAATATGATCAAAAAGCTCATCCATAACTATAGGTGAAACACCTGCAGTTGGTTCATCTAACATCAAAACTGTTGGTTTAATCATTAAAGCTCTTCCTAATGCAACTTGTTGTCTTTGTCCGCCAGATAATTCTCCAACCATTTGATATCTTTTTTCTCTTAAAACAGGAAACAATTCATAAATTTCATCAATTATATTTTTTATTTCATTACTTAAAAGAAAAGCTCCCATTTCTAAATTTTCTTCAACAGTCATTCCTGAGAAAACGTTTTTAGTTTGTGGCACAAATGAAATTCCTTCTTTAACTCTATCTTGCGGGGAGAGTTTTGATATATCTTTACCATCTATTTTTACTGCACCAGATTTTAGATTTAGTAAACCAAGCATCGCTTTCATAGCTGTGGACTTCCCGGCTCCATTTGGACCTAGAATAGATACTATTTCTCCTTTATTTACGTCTACTGAACAGGAATTAATAATATCTGGACCATTTCCATAGCCTCCAGTCATTTTTATTCCTTCAAAGTATGCCATTAATTATTTTCCCTTAATTTTGACCCTCTACCAAGATAACTCTCAATAACTTTTTCATCTTTTTTTGCTTCCTCAACTGAACCTTCAAATAAAACAGATCCCTCAGCCATCACTATTACTGGATCACATAATCTTCCAATAAAGTCCATATCGTGCTCTATCATACAAAATGTATAACCTTTTTCTTTATTCAACTTTTCAATAGCTGTACCTAAATCTTTGAGCAAAGTTCTGTTAACACCAGCTCCAACTTCATCCAATAAAACTAATTTTGCTTCAACCATCATAGTTCTTCCAAGTTCTAGTAATTTTTTCTGTCCTCCAGAAAGATTTCCAGCAAGTTCATTGGATAAATGTTGAAGATTTAAAAATTCAACCACTTCTTTTGCTTTTTCCTTAATTATATTTTCTTCTTTAGCTACCAAACCCGGTTTAAATAATGCTGTAGTTAACTTTTCACCTGATTGATTTCCGGGAACCATCATTAAATTTTCTAAAACAGATAAATTAGAAAATTCATGTGCAATCTGGAATGTTCTGAGTAATCCTTTTGAAAATAATTCAAATGAAGGTACATTTGTTATATTTTCGCTATCAAAAATTACATCACCACTTGAAGATTTTAAATTTCCTGCAATCAAATTAAATAATGTTGTCTTACCAGATCCATTAGGTCCAATAATTCCTGTAATAGTACCTCTTGAAACTTTTAAAGAGCAATCTGAAACAGCCGCTAATCCACCAAAGTATTTTGATAAATTTTTAATTTCTAAAATATTTTCTGACATTCAGTCTATTTATTTAGTCTTCGATGAATGCTATTTAAAGTTTTTTCAAGTGATTTATAAAATCCAGCTTTTGATAACTCTTTAACACCTTGCTCGTTTAAACCTTTTGGAGTTTGAGACTCTTTGACCAAAAACTTTAAATTTTCTTTTGAATTATTAACTGCATCTTCAGATAAGGCTAAAAATAAAGATGTGATATATTTTTGAGCATTATGTCTTTTTACACCTCTTTTAACTAACCAATCAGTCATTACTCTTAATAATTCATAAAATGGAGCCATCATGCCAGAAGTTGTCCAAAAGTTAATTGAAGATTTTTCTTTTTTAATTTCAACAGTGGTTCCTAA
>CACHWJ010000005.1 GCA_902583635.1 uncultured Pelagibacteraceae bacterium
ATAAGCATTAACATTTTGACCAAGTAGTATTATTTCCTTTGCACCTTTTTCAGATAAATATTTAGCCTCATCAATAATTTGTTTATAGGGCCTCGAATATTCAGGCCCTCTTGTATATGGTACAACACAAAAATGGCAAAATTTATCACAACCTTCTTGAATAGTTAAGAACGAAGATACTTTTCCGGCTTCATTTTTAATTTTACTAAAATGTTGAAATTTAATTTGAGCATCAAAATCAGTTTGTTCAATTTGATTTTTTTTGTCTAAAATATTTAAAATCATATCATTTATTTTATGATAAGATTGTGGACCAATTATCAAATCAATGTAAGGCTCTCTTCTTAACATTTCTTGACTTTCAGCTTGTGCAACACAACCTGCAATAATTACCAAAGGTTTAATCTTTGATCGAAAAATTTTTTTAACTCTACCTATCTCATGGTAAACTTTTTCCTTTGCTTTATCTCTAATATGACAAGTATTTAGCAAATAACAATTTGCTTCCTCATAATTATCAGTCTTTTTAAAACCAATTTTACTTACAGAATCATATATTCTATTGGAGTCATACTCGTTCATCTGACACCCAAAAGTTTTAATAAATATATTTTTATTTGACATTAAATAGAGGCAGATTCGTTATCTATCCTTGCATTAAATGATACAGATCTTCTTTCCTCATCTGTATCACTAAATGGATAAACTGTGTGCATCATATAATTGGGAAATAAATAAAATTCACCCACTTTAGGTGTTACTGTGTAGATTGGTTTACAAAATAATTTTTTTGAACCGTCTACAAGTTCTAATTTACCATTTCCATTAATATTTTTATTTTCTTGAATTGTTGAGCCTAAATACTCTGGAACTTTTAAATAACCAACTCCAGAAATATGACCTGAATGCCAATGGAGTGGATTATATTCATTCTTAAATTGTCTCACAATCCAGCTTTTTATAAGTTCAAATTTTTTTAATTGTTTTTGATTTTCTCTGTATATCCATTCCTTGCAAGCATTTCCAAGAAATTCTGCCCATTTAATTTTTTTCATAAATTCAATATCTAAAAGTATTTCTTGATGAACATTGCCAACTAACTTATTGCCGTGATCAAGATCTTTCAACTTATTGTCATCCTTGATCACATCGTCTGTATATTCATTCATTTTGATAATAATATCTTCAGGTATTTCTAGCTTTACTATTGAAGGTCCAAATGGCTTTAATACTTCTAGCTTCATTCTATTTTTTTTTTACACCATAAAGCTCTAATTTGTGGTCTACCAAGTTATATCCATATTTTTCTGCAACTTTTTTTTGAAGTTTTTCAATTTCTTCATCAACAAACTCAATAATTTCTCCAGATTTTATATCAATTAAATGGTCATGATGCCCTTCATTTAGCTCTTCATATCTAGCTTTTCCACCCTTGAACTCGTGCTTTGTTAAAATTCCAGACTCCTCAAATAATTTTACTGTTCTATAGACTGTTGCAATACTAATTTTTGAGTCGATTTTAGAAACTCGGTTATATAATTCATCCACATCAGGGTGATCCGACGACTCAGACATAACTTGAGCAATTATTTTTCTTTGATCGGTTAATTTAACCCCTTTGGACAAACATTTTTGTTCAATTGTTTCTGACATAATTCAATTCTAACTTAAATAAATAGGTTTAATCAAATTTTTTTTAATTTTAAATTTGTCACATAAATTAGGTATATCCTCATATTTTATATGTTTTTGGTCCTTAAAATCTTTTAGACTATAGCAATAATAATCAATTTTTCTTGCAACATTAATAGCTTTTACTACTGATAAAGAGTTTCTTATGCCCGCGAAGCTTCCAGGGCCACGGTTTACATATATCTTATTAATATCCTCTAATTTAAGACTATTTGAATTCATAAAATCATTAATAATTAAAATCAGTTTTTCGTAATTAATTTTACTATTCTCTTTAGTAATATTATAAATATCATCTTTAGTGATGATCATTAAAAAAATTTTTTCACTTGCAACATCAATTATTAGCTTATTCATTATTATTTTATTTTATTTTATTAGTTCTAAAGCAGATGAAAATAATATCAAATCTTATTCTAAAGATGAGGGAATTCTATCAATTATGTATCATCGTTTTAATGAGTCAAAATATCCATCAACAAATATTCAAATGGATGTTTTTAAAGAACACATTCAGATCATTAAAAAATCAGATTTTAAATTTCATTATCCTAATAAGTTTGAAGAAGAATTTAATAATATTAAAATAAAAAAAGAAATACTCATTACTATTGATGATGCATTTAAATCATTTTATTTAGAAGCATGGCCATACCTTAAAAAAAATAAAATTCCATTTATCTTATTTGTTTCAACTGAACCAGTAGGAAAAAATGGGTATATGACATGGGATCAAATAAGAGAAATTGAAAAAGAACCTTTTACTCTAATTGGACATCACTCTCATAGCCATGATTATCTGATTGATGAAAGCACTGATAAATTTATATTAGACATTAAAAAGGCAAATAAAATTTTTTTAGATGAACTGGGCTATGTCCCAAACTTATTTTCTTACCCATTTGGTGAATATTCAAAATTTATGAGAGATTATATTTCTAAAAATTTTAAATTTGCTTTTGGTCAACACTCTGGTGTTATTGATATAAACAAGGACAAATTTGAATTACCAAGATTTCCAATTAACGAAAAATATGGTGAAATTAAAAGGTTTAGTTCGATCATAAATTATTTTCCATTGGAATATAAAAAATTATATCCTTTAGAAAAACAATTAACAAAATCTACAAATCCTCCTAAGTTTATAGTTGAATTTTTTGAAGATCAAAAAAATTTAAATAATATTAATTGCTATTCAAATGAAGCAAATGTGTGGGCAAAATCAAAAACGACTTTTTCATTTAATAGGTTATCAATTGAATTCAGGGCACCTTTCGAGCCTAGAAGAGGAAGAATAAATTGTTCTCTCAACGATAATGGTAAGTGGAGATGGTTTGGAATACAATTTCCAATAAAAAAATTAAAATAAATGATTTCGAATAAGAAAGCTCCGTCACAAGAACAGCTTAATAATTTAGTAGAATATTATTCTAATAAACAGTTTGTAGATCTTGAAAAGAAAGCACTATCTTTTACAAAAAGATTTCCTAACCACCCTTTTGGATGGAAAGCTCTAGGTATTGCTTTAAAAAATAATGGTAAAATATCTGATTCCTTAAAAGCAAGTAAAAAAGTTTTGGAATTATCACCAAAGGATGTTGAGGCGCATAATAATTTAGGTAATACGCTTGGAGGACTTGGTAAACTTGAAGAATCTAAAAAACACTTGAAACAAGCTATAAAATTAAATCCAAACTTTGCTCCTGCTCATAATAATTTAGGAAATACTTTTAAAAAGCTTAATATTTTTGATGAATGTATCAAAAGTTACAAAAAAGCTATTGAATTAGAACCATATTATTTAGAAGCTTATAATAATCTAGGAGTAATATTTAAAGAAATCGGTCAACTAGAGGAATCAGAAAAAATTTTAAGAAAAACAATTAAAATAAATTCTAAATTTGCACCAGGTTTTAATAATTTGGCTATTACATTACAGCAATTAGGAAAATTAAAGGAAGCAGAAAAAAGCCTACAAGAAGCTATTAAATTAAATCCAAAATTTGCTGAGGCTTATTATAATTTAGGAAACATCCTAAAAGAATCGGTAAGACTTGATGAATCAGTTGATGCTTTCGAAAAATGCTTAAATTTAAATAAAAACTATGTGAGTGCCGAAGTTCAAATATATAACTTAAAGCAATTAATAAATGATTATAGTTTAGAACATAAATTAAAAGATAAATCAGCATATTTTGGCATAAAAACAGAACCAATTGAACCATTTAGCTTGCTTTCCTGGAATGATAATGCTGAGCATGATTTACAGAGAGCAAAAATTTGGTCAAAGAAAAATTTTAAAAAAACTTTTACACAAAATTTTATAATTCCTAAAGAAAATCCAAAACGTTTGAAAGTAGGTTTTTTTAGTGCTGATTTTAATAACCATCCTATTATGTATTTAATTAAAGGTTTGTTTCGTGAATATGACAAAGAAAAAATTGAAATTTTTGTTTATAGTTATGGAAGAAAAAAATCAAAAAAATGGCATCAACAGATTGACCAAAACGTTGATTATTTTTTAGATGTATCTGATTTTACAGATAAAGAAATAGTTAACTCTGCTAAAACAAAAAATCTCGACATAGCTATAGATCTCATGGGATATACTAGCTATTCACGCTCAAATATTTTTCAGTTTAAGCTTGCCCCAATTCAAATAAATTTTTTAGGTTATGCGGGAACAACTGGTGCTGATTATATGGATTACATTATTGCAGACCCTGTTTTAATACCAAATAACAACAAGAAATTCTTTTCTGAAAAAATAATTTATATGCCTCATACCTATTTACCTACCGATTATAATCGTAAAAATGATAAAAAATTACTACAGCGAGCACACTTCAAATTGCCAGAAGAAAAATTTGTGCTTTGTTGCTTCAATAATAATTATAAAATAAGAGAAAAGGAATTAGACATATGGATGAAAATCTTAAGAGCAAAAAAAAATAGTGTTTTATGGCTAATAAAATCTAATAAGTGGTCAGAAAAAAACATATATAAAGAAGCGAAGAAAAGAAATGTTGAACCTTCAAGAATAATTTTTGCTGAAAAATTACCGCATTCGGAACACATAAATCGCCATCAACTTGCTGATCTATTTATAGATACTTTTAATTATAACGCTCACATGACCGCAAGTGATGCACTGTGGGGTGGCTTACCAGTAATAACTAAGCAAGGTCAACAATTCTCCTCACGTGTAGCTTCTAGTTTGCTTATGGCTTGTGGTTTATCTGAACTAATCACAAATAATGAAGACGATTATGAAAATTTAATTATAGAATTAATTGAAAAACCTGAAAAAATTCACAAAATTAAACAAAAATTATCTAAAAATATTTTAAAAGAACCTTTGTTTGATACAAAACGTTATACCCGTAACTTTGAAAATGGATTGCGCGGAGCTTATGATAATTATTTTAAGGGTAATATAACTGAACATATTGAAGTAACCGAAAATTAAATTAGACTTTCTAAATCCTTGCTAGAAGGTAACAATCGGGCTTCATCAAAATCTTTTAAATTATTCTGCATTATTATTTTTTGAAGCACTTCTATATATTCAGTACCTGTTTCAGCGTACTTATCTAGATGATTGGATAAAGTTATACTATCCAAAGCTTTATTTTTATTTCTAAGCTTTGTTCTTGCCTTTCTTAAATTTTTATAAGAAGAATGAGTATTAAGATTTCTAAGATAGGCCCTTACTGAAAGCTGTAAACTGTGAAACTTCATAACTTTATGTTCCTCGCCTTTTTCAGCATTTTTTGGCTTTAATCCTTCACCTGACCATGTCCATTGTCCAAATAAAGCGTTACCTTTTACTGCAAATCTAGATGTTCCCCATCCTGTCTCTTTAGCTGCCTGAGCTATTGCTAATGAAACTGGAATCTCGTCCATTCTAATTTTTAAAGTTGAAAGATCATTTTGTTTAACTCCATATTGTTTATATTTTTTTTGTAACCACTTCTTTTCAATATCTGTATTACTATTTTTGCCTAGAATCGTAAAAAGTCTTTTTCTATCTATTCTGATTTTATTATTTTCCTTAACAATTAACGGTAAAATAATTTTGATAAACATTTCTTTTCTTTTTTTAGTATTACCTATATTTTTAATTTCATTAGGGAGCAGACCAATATCAATGGGTTTAACTAATTTTGTATCTCTTACTTCTGCCAAATCATATTTTACTTCGTTAAATAAAGCACTGATCTCTGAAGTGGTATATCTTACAAGATTTATTTCAGAGTTATTTTCATCTAAAATATCATATAGAAGATCCATTTCATCACTTTGCACCCCTGCGTCATCATCTTCAAATACTTCACCCTTATTTATTATCTTATTTAAAATACTTTTTGAATTATTTGTAAATTCTTTGTTGCTAAAATTTTTATCTGCAAAATTTATAAAAATTGGTGCAGTAAAAAAAAATGATACCACTACAAAAGCACTTAAAGAAAATCTTGTAAATGTGTTTAAAATTTTATTTTTTAATCTTTTATGGCTTCTTCTTAACTTCGTATTCATAATTTAAATTGCAATTACCTCTTTAACTTCGGGTAGATAATGACACAATAGATTTTGAACTCCCTTTTTTAAAGTCATTGTAGAACTAGGACACCCCGAACAACTACCTTGTAATTGTACTTTAACAACACCATCTTTGTATTCTTTAAACTTAATATCTCCACCATCTCTAGCAACTGCTGGTCTTATTTTTTGATCTAAGATTTTTACTATTTTTTTCTCGATTTCATCTAGGTCAGAATCATCTTCTTTTATATTTTCATCGATAATAAATTCTTTTCCATTGGAATAAAAGTCATTAATAAAAGAGGTCACAATATGTTTTATTTCATCCCATTCAATTTGGTCACTTTTGTTAACTGATATAAAGTCTTTTCCTAAAAAAACACCTTCAACTCCATTAACAGATAAAATATTTTTAACTAATTCATTATTAATTTCGTCTTTACTAGTAATTTCATAAGGACCACTGTTTGAAACATTCTTTCCAGGAAGAAATTTCAATGAATTTGGATTTGGAGTTTCTTCAGTCTGTACAAACATAAATTATATATAGTTTATATTTTTATAATTTAAACTTGATATTAATTTTTTATTAAAAACCTACAATTTCTTTTATATTTTCGATCTTTTTTGACGCAATTTTGTCAGCTTTTTCAACTCCGTCTAGAAGGATAGAATCAAGATGTGATTGGTCTTGAAGTAATTTTTTTATCTCCTCAGATATTGGAATAATTTTGTTAACTAATAATTCAGATAGCTCTTTTTTAAATTCAGAAAAATTCTTACCAGCAAATTTATCTATGGAATTTTCTAAAGTTGAGTTGCTTAAGCTAGCAAAAATTCCTAGCAGATTTTGAGCCTCTAGTCTGCCTTCAACATCTTTAATATCTTTTGGCATTGGTAAAGGATCAGTTTTGGCCTTTTTAATTTTGTTTATAATTTGATCTTTGTCATCCGTTAAGTTTATTCTACTTAAATCTGATAACTCGGACTTACTCATCTTTTTTGATCCATCTTTTAAACTCATAATTCTAGAAAATTCTTTTTGAATTAAAGGTTCAGGAACTTTTAGAAATTCTTCTACACCAAAATCATTATTAAATTTTTGAGCTATATCTCTACATAACTCTAGGTGTTGCTTTTGATCATCTCCAACAGGAACGTGTGTAGAGTCATATAGTAAAATATCAGCCGCCATAAGAACAGGATAAGAATATAATCCAATGCTGGCTTTTTCCTTATCTTTTCCAGCTTTTTCTTTAAATTGAGTCATTCTATTTAGCCATCCCATTCGAGCTACACAACTTAAAATCCAGGCACCTTCTGAATGCGCTGCGACAGCTGATTGATTAAAAATTATACTTTTCTTTGGATCTATCCCACTAGCAACGAATGTTGCCACTGTTTCTCTAATATTTTTTTTTAATTCTTTTGGATCTTGTTTGACTGTTATTGCATGCAGATCAACCACACAAAAAATGCATTGATTTGCATCGTCATTATTTAGTGCAACAAAATTTTTAATCGCTCCTAAATAGTTTCCAAGGTGAAGATTACCAGTTGGTTGAACACCAGAAAATATTTTTTTACCCATAAGTTAATACTTTAATTGAATATCACTTATTTTAAAAGCTTTGATAAAATATGAAATGAAAAGGTAAGATGCTAAGCTCAATAACGCTGATAATATTAAATAAAAAGATTTATATCTTTCCTCAAATGCAAGTTCATTTTGAAATAAATTTAAAAAAAATTGGAAAATGAAACCCATCAAAAGTGAAGCAATTATTATTTTAATAAACTTTATTAAAAATATTTGATTAAATGAAAATAAATTTCTATTTTTTAAGAAGACAAATAAAAGTATGCCATTGAACCATGATGAAATTGTTGTTGCAATAGGTATTATTATAAATCCAATTTTATTAAAATAATAAATACTTATTAAAATATTTAAAATTACTGAAATTAAAGAAATGTAAAAAGGTGTTTTGGTATTATGATTGGCAAAAAAGAAACTGGAGAAAACTTTAATTAATGCAAATGCTGGCAAACCTAGAGCAAAGTAATATAGAGCTGAACTTGAATTAAAAACTGAAGTTTTATCAAATGATCCATAACCAAATAGTGCAGAAATTATTTGTTCAGAACCAAGAATTAATGCAATAGATGCTGGCAAACTAAGGAATAAACTCAACTCTAGCGCTTTATTTTGAATTAGCAAAATTTTATCTTTTTTATTAGATTGAATATGTTTTGACAATTGAGGGAGTATTACTACTCCAATTGCAATTCCAGCTATTGCTAAATTAATTTGATATATTCTATCAGCATAATAGAGATAAGAAACTGCACTTGCTTGAAATGAAGCAATAATAGTTCCAACTAATATATTTATTTGGGTAACACCAGAAGAAAAAATGCTTGGTAACAATTTTTTAAAAAAAATCTTAACTTTTTTAGTTATTCTAATTTTGATATTAATTGAAAGTGAGTAATGCTTTCTGACAAATTTATACAAAAATAATAATTGTAATAATCCTGCTAAAGAAACACCATAAGATAAATAAAATACTAATGTGTCTCCTAGAGAACTTGAAAATAATAGAACTAAAACTAATACAATATTTAATATTATGGGAGCTCCTGATGCAGCTGCAAATTTATTATGTGAGTTCAAAATTGCTGCAAAAAATGATGCTAAACTAATAAATAGTAAGAACGGAAAAGTAATACGAGTCAAAGTTATTGCTATTTCCATTTTATCTTTATCGCCAACAAAGCCTGGAGCAATAAGAGATACGAATGCTGGCATAAAAATTTGAACTACTAATGTAATTAACAGCAAGTTTATTAATAAGAGATTAAAAATTTCATTTGCAAATTTGTTAGATTGCTTTTTACCCCTAACCATTTCTGACGCGTAGCTTGGAACAAAAGCAGCATTAAAGGTTCCTTCTGAAAATAATCTTCTAAAAGTATTTGGAATTCTAAATGCAACAAAGAAAGCGTCTGCAAGCAAACCAGTTCCCAAGAATATTGCAATTAAAATATCTCTTAAATATCCAAGCAATCTACTTATGATCGTATAAAAACCAAATGTGCCTGTTGACTTAAGTAAATTCATAAATCATATTAGTCTTAAATTTACCCTAATTGTACACAAATAATAGTAAATGAAAAAAACAAAGATTGATCATTACACAGATAAGGAAGCTTTAGATTTTCATAGAGATAAAAAGCCAGGCAAGATTGAGATCATTTCCTCAAAAAATATGACAACTAAAAGAGATCTTGCCCTTGCCTATTCTCCAGGTGTTGCAGCTCCAGTTAAAGAAATCAGTAAAAATCCTGAGTCAGCTTACGATTATACAAGTAAAGGAAATTTGGTGGCAGTTATCAGTAATGGTTCGGCTATTTTAGGAATGGGGAATCTAGGTGCATTAGCATCAAAACCGGTAATGGAAGGAAAGGCAGTTTTATTCAAAAGATTTGCTGACATAGATTCGATAGATCTTGAAATAGATTCCAGAGACACTAATGAAATTATTAGATCTATTAAAAATTTTGCTCCAAGTTTTGGTGGAATTAATTTAGAGGATATAGCGGCTCCAGATTGTTTTATAATTGAACAAAAATTAAAAGAAATTTTAGATATTCCAGTTTTTCATGATGATCAACACGGTACTGCTATAATTACAACAGCAGCACTAATAAATGCTCTCGACATAAGTGGCAAATCAATAAAACAAATTAAAGTTGTTGTTAATGGTGCTGGAGCATCTGCACAAGCTTGTACAGAATTATTTATAAATTCAGGGGTACCATCTAAAAATATAATTATGCTTGATAGAAAAGGTGTAATTTATAAAGGAAGAGCTGAGGGTATAGATCAATGGAAATCAAAATATGCAGTTGAGACGAAACTAAGAAATCTTGAAGAAACGATGAAAGGTGCAGATGTTTTTTTAGGTTTGTCAGCAAAAGGAATTCTAAAAAAAGAGATGGTTAAGAGTATGGCAAAAAATCCAATCATTTTTGCTTGCGCTAATCCAGACCCTGAAATTTTACCTGAAGAAATAAACGAAGTAAGAAAAGATGCAATTATAGCTACGGGTAGATCAGACTATCCTAATCAAGTTAACAATTTAATCGGCTTTCCTTATATTTTTAGAGGAGCTTTAGATGTAAGGTCTAAAAATATTAATGAAGAAATGAAAGTTGCCGCATCTCAGGCAATAGCCAAACTTGCAAGAGAAGATGTGCCTGATGAAGTGGTGGCAGCAATGGGAGGAGAGAGACCACATTATGGAAAAGATTATATTATTCCTTCTACATTTGATCCAAGACTAATAAGTGTAATACCTGCCGCTGTTGCAAAAGCTGCGATGCAAAGTGGAGTAGCTAGAAAAAATATTGAGGATTTTGAGATATATAAAGAGCAACTTAAACAAAGATTAGATCCGACTGTAACGATAATGCAGGGTATAAATTCATTTATTAAAAAAAATCAAAAAAGAATTGTTTTTGCTGATGGTGAGGATGAAAATACATTAAAAGCTGCAATCGCATTTAAAAATTCAAAATTGGGAATTCCGATTTTGATTGGTAAAGAAAGTAAAATTAAAGAACAAATTAAAAATATTGGATATAACGAGAACTTTGATATTGAAATAGTAAATTCTAAAGATGAGGAAAAAAGAAATAGGTACGTTAAACACCTTTTTAAAAAATTACAAAGAGAACAAGGTTTGCTTGAGAGAGATTGTGATAGATTAGTAAGAAATGATAGGGTTATTTGGGCAACAAGTATGGTTGCTTGTGGAGATGCTGACGGAGCAATAACTGGAAATACAAGACGCTTTGGAGCTTCTCTGGAAAAAATTAAACAAGTAGTCGATGTTCGAAAAGGTGAAATTATGTTTGGGTTAAATATGATTGTTCACAAAGGTAAAACAATATTTATAGGGGATACTAGTGTGCACGAATATCCTACATCAGAACAAATGGCGGAGATAGCTATGTCGACTGCAAGAGTAGTAAGGCTTTTTGGTTTTGATCCTAAAGTTGCATTTGTTTCACATTCCACTTTTGGTCAGCCTCTTACAAGTCGAACTAAACACATAAGAGATGCTGTTGAAATTTTAAAAGAGAAAAAGGTGGATTTTGAATTTGATGGTGATATGCAGCCAGATGTTGCTTTAAATTCAGAGTATGAACAACTTTATCCTTTTGCAAGTATTGTAGGTAAAGCAAACATTCTAATAATGCCGGGTCAGCATAGTGCAGCAATATCTTATAAGTTAATGAAGACAATTGGAGATACAAAAGTTATTGGTCCTTTATTAATTGGACTTGGCCTTCCAATTGAAATTGCACCTCTTAGGTCTTCAACTTCAGAAATAATTAATTTAGCATCAATAGCAGCCTACTCTTCTAAAGTAATAGATTATAAAAAATAATTAATCTTTTTGAATTCTTAAATCTTCAACAAGTATTATGCTTGCAATTACATCCTCAACGTCAAGAATTTCTTTAGCCTCACTAATCACTAAATCTTTTTCCTCAGATGTTTGCGCAATTCCATATACATATACTTTTTTTTTGTATGTATCTATTTGATAATTTGTAGCTTTAATATTTTTATTCACTATTAAGGCTGTTCTTAACTGTGTAGTAATTAAGACATCCTTAGCTGATTGTTTAAAATTAAATTCTTCTTTTATTTTTATATCATTACGAACTGATCTAGTTCCTTTTGTTTCCCATGCAATTTTTGTTATTTGCAATTTTTCCTCAGGACTATCAGCTTTTCCTGTTAAAAAAATTCTTCCATCAAGGACTTTAGATTTTACTGATAGAAAATATTTTTTATCTTTAGCTACAATTCTAGCTGTTAAACTTTTTTGCATGATAGAATCGTCTATTTGAGTTCCTAAAGTTCTTGGATCTAATGCGACAGAAACACCTGTACCAAATAATCCTTTAGAGCCAACACCTGCACATCCTAAAAAAATAAATCCAACAAATATTATTAATAAAAATTTAATTTTCATTTTTTAGCTTTAAACAATAATTGTATACTAGCTTTTTTGAAACTTTACTATTTTGACAAATTAAATCTGCAATTTCTTTTATTGTAAGTTTATTAATCATTTTATTAATTATATTAATATCAGATTCATTAAGATTTTTAGAGTTATTTTCTTCAGTGTTTTTTTCTGAAATTACAACTGTTAACTCACCTTTTGGTTCTTTTTGAAATCGTTCCAACTCATCTACATTTACTCTTAAAAACTCTTCATACAACTTAGTGATCTCTCTACAAATTACAATTTTTCTACCACTAAAGTACATTTTAATTTCAGGTATAACTTTATTAATTTTTTTAGGAGATATAAAAAAAACTAAAGTTGAATTAAATTCTGATATTTTTTTAAGCTGATTTATTATTTGTTGTTTTTTATTTGGTAAGAAACCACAAAAAAAAAATTGATCAGAAAACCCACTAATTGATATAGCAGTTAAAACTGCTGATGGACCAGGTATTGGGACAATCTTAATATCGTTTTTAATACACTCATTGACTAAAACTGAGCCTGGATCAGAGATAGCTGGAGTCCCAGCATCTGAAATTAGAGATATAATTTTTCCAGATTTTAAATATTCAATTATTTTGAGAGTATTTTTTTTTTCATTAAATTTATGATTTGAAATCAATTTTGATTTGATTTCATATTTATTTAATAAATTTTTTGATGTGCGAGTGTCCTCACATAAAATAAAATCAGATTGTTTTAATATTTCTAGTGCTCTTATAGTAATATCTTTCAAATTACCTATTGGCGTTGAAACTATATAAAGACCATTTTCATTACCTTTTATTTTAGATTGTGGTTTAATGATCATAATTTAGATAATAAAATATGATACTAACATCAAAATGATTAAATTAATTAAAATTTTTTTTATTATAAAATTTGGAGTATTTTTATTATTTTTTCAAACAGTAAATGCAAAAGAAAAAATAAAAATTGGTTTGTTAATACCAATGACTGGTTCAAGTAAAGAAATTGGTCAGTCAATTATTAAAGCAGTAAGTTTAGCAGTAAAAGATATTGATAATGACACAATTGAAATTTACCCTAAAGACACTGCTTCAAGACCTAACCAAGCCCTCAAATCGGCATTTGAATTAAAACAAATGGGGATAAAGGTAGTAATAGGCCCAGTCTTCTATGAAAGTTTAACCTATCTAGATGAAATGAAAGATTTAACATTTTTATCTTTAACAAACAAAACTTTAGATCTTCCTAAAAATGTAATTTCGGCAGGTATAAATTCTACGTCCCAATTCAAAACAATAAAAAAATTTTTAGAAAAAAATAACATTGAAAAAACTATTTTCTTAACACCAATTCAGGAATATGAATTTGAAATTAAAAAAGGAATGAAAGATTCAAAAATAAAAATTTTTAAAGAATATGATTATAATACTGATCCAACAAAACTAACAAAACAAATAGAAGAAATTACAAAATATAAAATAAGAAAACAAAATCTAGAAGACGAGATTACAAGAATCAAAAATTCAAACGAACCTAATAAGGAAAAAAAAATAAAAAGATTAGAAAAAAGATATACTATAGGAAATTTAAACTTTGATGCAGTTGTAATTGCTGATTTCGATGAAAGCCTAAAAAGTGTTACAACATCACTATTGTACACTGACGTAAAACCTAAAAATAAACATTTTATAACACTTAATCAGTGGTTTAATGAAAGTTTATTAAATGAAACAGATATCCAGCCAATATATTATCCCTCAATTAATAAAGAAAATTTTAATGATTATAAAATAAAATATTTTAATGCCTTTAATGAAGATCCTTCTCATCTATCACTCTTAAGTTATGATTTGTTAGGTCTGGTTTACTATCTATCATTAGGTTCTGATCTTTCTAATTTAAATAAATTGTTTAAAAAACAAAATTCATTTAAAGGCA
Organism: uncultured Pelagibacteraceae bacterium; assembly: GCA_902583635.1. Taxonomy (GTDB): domain Bacteria; phylum Pseudomonadota; class Alphaproteobacteria; order Pelagibacterales; family Pelagibacteraceae; genus Pelagibacter. Next base: position 14,241 of record CACHWJ010000005.1, read on the forward strand.
AAATCGGAATATTTGATATTAAAAATAATAAAATAAATCATAGATTAAATTTTTATAAAATTGATGAGAAAGAACTTATAAAAATTTTCTAAGTTTTTTAAATGCAAAATACCTATGATCTATCTTATATTTTCTTTGAGGCTTTATTTCTCCAAATGTTTTTTTTTTGCCTTTAGGAATAAAAATAGGATCATAGCCAAATCCATTTTTTCCTTTAGGTTCATTTGAAATATAACCTTCAATTTTACTCTGAACACACGCAATTTTTTTATCTAAATATGAAATAGATAATGCACAAATAAACCTTGCTTTAATTTTTCTTTGTTTCCAATTTTTATTTTGTTTATTGAGCTCCCTATAAACTCTTTTAATAGCCTTATTGAAATCTCCATGGCTTCCACCCCATCTTGCAGAATAAATTCCAGGTTTTTTATCCAAAAGGTCTATTTCTAAACCAGAGTCATCGGCTAAACATGAAAGTCCTGTCCTTTTTGAAAAATATTTGGACTTAATTAGAGAGTTTTCTTTAAATGTTTTTCCATTTTCTATTGGGCTTTTGAGGTTAAATTCAGATGTAGAATGAATTTCAATGTTTTTTGGCAATAAACTCCTAATTTCTCGCAGTTTACCTTTGTTGTTTGTTCCAATAAGTAATTTATTTATTTTTTGTTTTGGCATCTGGAAATTATCAAAATCCTTACCATATAAGGCTTAATGGAAAAAGAAGAAAACCAAAATTCAAATATTAAAAATGACCAGGAAGTAGAAAAAGAAACTACTCAACCTCAAGAAAATTTAGAGAGTGAATTAAAACAAGATACTGACCAAGAAGTTAAAGAAGAGGTCAAAAAGATTACCCCAGAGGAAAAAATTGCCGAACTTGAGGACAAAGTAGTTAGAACTTTTGCTGAGATGGAAAATCAAAGAAGAAGGTTTGAAAAAGAAAAAGAAGAAGCATTTGAATATGGTGGTTATAGTTTTGCTAAGGAAGCACTAAATTTAATTGATAACTTAGAGCGATCAAAACAAATTTTAGAAACTGATGACAAGTTAAAAGGAACTGAGGCTCTTAATAAATCTTTAGAGCATTTAGATATCATTAAAAAAGATACTATTTCAATTTTTGAGAAAAATTCTATTAAACCAATAGAAAGTTTGAATAAAAAATTGGACCCTAACTATCATCAAGCGATGATGGAAATTGAAGATGACACAAAAGAACCTGGAACTATTATTCAAGAAATTCAAAAAGGCTTTACCATAAAAGATAGGCTGCTTAGACCCTCTTTAGTTGGTGTATCTAAAAAAACTTCCAAAAAAGAGGAAAAAACTGAGGAAAATAAAGAAAATGAAGAGGATAAATAATCCTAAGATCAACTTGTAGATCAGGATTTAAACCTTATATGACGGTTAGGATATAAAATTATGAGTAAAATTATTGGAATAGATTTAGGAACAACAAATTCATGCGTTGCAATTATGGAAGGAACGCAAGCTAAGGTATTAGAAAATGCAGAAGGTGCAAGAACAACTCCTTCGGTTGTGGCTTTTACTGATGATAAAGAAAAATTAATTGGCCAACCAGCTAAAAGACAAGCGGTAACAAACCCAGAAAATACAATCTTTGCAGTTAAAAGATTGATTGGAAGAAACTTTGACGACCCAACTGTTAAGAAAGATGTCGAAGCAGCACCTTTTAAAATAGTAAATTCAGAAAAAGGAGATGCTTGGATTGAAGCTAAAGGAGAAAAATATTCACCTTCTCAAATATCTGCATTTATTTTACAAAAAATGAAAGAAACTGCAGAAAAATATCTTGGTCAAGCTGTAACCAAAGCAGTAATTACAGTACCAGCATATTTCAATGATGCTCAAAGACAGGCGACTAAAGATGCAGGAAAAATTGCTGGATTAGAGGTTTTAAGAATTATAAATGAACCAACAGCTGCATCACTTGCATATGGTTTAGATAAAAAGCAAAATAAAAAAATTGCCGTTTACGATTTAGGTGGTGGAACATTTGACGTTTCAATCCTAGAGTTAGGTGATGGTGTGTTCGAAGTTAAATCTACTAATGGTGATACATTTTTAGGTGGTGAGGATTTTGATAATGCGGTTGTTGACTATTTAGTTTCAGAATTTAAAAAAGACAACGGTATTGATCTTAAATCTGATAAACTTGCTTTACAAAGACTGAAAGAAGCTGCTGAAAAAGCGAAAATAGAGCTATCATCTGCAGAGCAAACGGATATTAATTTACCATTCATTACTGCTGATAAAACAGGTCCCAAACATATTAATTTAAAAATGACTAGAGCTAAACTTGAAGCTCTAGTGGAAGATTTAATCGCAAAAACAATTCCACCATGCAAAACTGCTTTAAAAGATGCTGGTATTAATGCTAGTGAAATTGATGAAGTTGTAATGGTTGGTGGTATGACTAGAATGCCTAAAGTTCTAGAAGAAGTTAAAAACTTTTTTGGAAAAGATCCAAATAAAAGTGTTAATCCAGATGAAGTAGTGGCTATGGGTGCAGCAATTCAGGCTGGTGTACTGCAAGGTGATGTTAAGGACGTACTTTTATTAGATGTTACTCCTTTGTCACTTGGTATTGAAACACTTGGTGGTGTTTCTACAAAACTAATAGATAAAAATACAACAATTCCAACTAAAAAAAGCCAAGTATTTTCAACAGCTGAAGATAATCAACCAGCTGTATCTATAAGAGTTTTACAGGGTGAAAGAGAGATGGCGACTGACAATAAAGCATTAGGTAACTTTGAGCTTGTGGGTATCGCTCCTGCTCCAAGAGGTGTTCCTCAGATTGAAGTAACTTTTGATATTGATGCAAATGGTATTGTAAATGTTTCTGCAAAAGATAAAGGAACTGGTAAAGAGCAAAAAATTCAAATTCAAGCCTCAGGTGGGCTAAGTGATGAAGAGATTGAAAAAATGGTTAAAGATGCTGAAGCTAACAAAGAAGCTGATAAGAAAAAAAGGGAGTCTGTCGACGTTAGAAATCAAGCAGATACTTTAATTCACTCTACAGAAAAAAACTTAAAAGAACATGGAACAAAAGTTTCTGATGCTGAAAAGAAAGCAATTGAAGATGCTTCATCAGCCGTAAAAGAAGCAATTAAGGGTGAGGACATTGAAGATATCAAGAAAAAGACAGAAGCTTTAGTTCAAGCTTCCATGAAACTTGGAGAGGCAATCTATAAATCACAACAAAGCGCTAAACCAGATTCTGGAAAAGATGACGGTGGAGATGATGCAGGTAAAAAAGACGAAAATGTTGTTGATGCTGATTTTGAAGAAGTAAAAGACGAGAACAAAGAAAAAAGCGCATAAACTGACATTTAAAAGTCTGGGGTAATTAAATGGCTAAAAGAGACTATTATGATGTCCTGGGCGTTAGTAAAAACGCAAGTCCTGAAGATTTAAAATCAGCCTACAGAAAATTAGCAGTTAAATATCATCCCGATAAAAATCCTGGTGACACTAAAGCTGAAGACAAATTTAAAGAAGCCAGTGAAGCTTACGGAATACTTTCTGACAAGGAAAAAAAACAGAACTATGATAACTTTGGTCATGCTGCTTTTGAAAACGGAGGTGGAAGACCTGGTGGTGGGTTTAGTGGTTTTAGTGGTGCAGATTTTTCAGATATTTTTGAGGATTTCTTTGGAGATTTTGGTGGTGGTGGCAGATCTAGAAATAGAAGAACTAACAATAGAGGATCAGATTTAAGATATGATTTATCTATTTCTCTTGAAGAAGCATATCATGGTAAAAAACAAGACATAAAGTTTTCAACAAGTGAAAAATGTGGAACTTGTAAGGGAAATGGTTCAAAACCAGGATCAACACCAGATACATGCTCTTATTGTGGTGGTAACGGAAAAATTAGATCTAACCAAGGATTTTTTACTGTTCAACAGACGTGTCCTCAATGTAACGGTAACGGAGAGGAAATCACAAACCCTTGTAGCGATTGTAACGGTCAAGGAAAAAGCCAAGTTTCAAAAAAAATATCAGTAACTATTCCAAGGGGTGTTGATGATGGGACAAGAATTCGATTAGCTGGAAAAGGAGAAGCTGGTAGCAGAGGAGGATCAACTGGTGACCTTTATTTATTCATTAATGTTCATTCTCACAACTTATTTAAACGATCAGATGAAAATTTATTTTTTGAATTTCCCATATCTCTTGCCGATGCTGCTCTTGGATCAACAATTGAAATTCCAACAATTGATGGGGGCAAAGCAAAAATTAAAATACCTGATGGAACGCAAAACGGTAAACAGTTTAGACTAAAAGGTAAAGGAATGCCTTTTATGAGAAGAGGCGATTATGGAGACCTTTATGTTCAAGTAAAGACTGAAGTACCTGTATACTTAAATAAAAAACAAAAAGAATTACTGGAACAATTTAGAGAAATTGAAAATGATAAGTCAAATCCAAGTATTAAAAAATTTTTTCAAAGAGCAAAAGACTTTTGGAAAAATTAAGATATGGGATTTGAAGAAATTATTCCATTAATAGGTTTAATATTAGTATTAACTCTTGTTCTGCCTGGCTTCATAAATTCAAACTCAAAGAAAAGAGTATTTTTTAAAAATTTAAGTATTTGGGGTATTATTGTTTTATTACTTATGATACTTCTTTATTTTATCTATCAATGAGAAAAATTAACTTAGCTATATCTGGATGCATGGGCAGGATGGGCCAGCAATTAATAAAGTCCTCAAAGAAAAATAAAAACTTTAAACTAGTTACACTTACTGAAAACACATTAATAAGTAAAAAATTTAATGGAGTTAAACCCGAGTTAAATTCTTACAAAGCTTTTAAAAAATCTGACGTAATTATTGATTTTACTGTTCCTGACTGCACCCTTGAAATATTAAAAATAGCGTCAAAAATAAAAAAAAAAGTAGTAATTGGTACTACTGGATTTACCAGAAGTCAGGAGAGTCAGATTAAAAAATTTTCAAAAAAAATACCTATTTTAAAAGCAGGTAACATGAGCTTAGGTGTTAATTTATTGATGTATTTAACTGAAATTGCTTCAAAATCACTAAATGATGAATATTTAAGTAAAATATTTGAAGTACATCACAAACATAAAAAAGACTATCCATCCGGTACTGCCTTAATGCTTGGGAAAGGAATTGCTAATGGAAAAAATAAAAATTTATATAGTTTAATTGGTAAAAAATTTTTAAATAAAAAAACTTTTCCTTATGGAACAAAGATTAATTTTAATTCAATTAGAAAAGGTGAAATTATTGGAGAACATGAGGTGAAATTCTCAAGTGGAAAAGAAATAATCACATTAAATCATGAAGCTTTTGACAGAGCACTTTATTCGGATGGAGCTTTAGCTGCTTCTAAATGGTTAATGAAAAAAAGAACAGGATTATATTCTATGAGAGATTTGCTTAACTTTTCCTAATGAATGAAAAACAGAAAGCAAAAATTATTATTAAAACTCTTAATAAGATCTATCCTAAAGCTCCAGTTCCTCTAAAAAGTAAAAATACTTTTACACTATTAATTTCTGTACTGCTTTCTGCACAATGTACTGATGTAAATGTTAATAATGTTACGAAATATATATATCCAAAATATTTTAAGCCACAACATTTTGTAAAATTAGGAAGGAAAAAAATTGAGAAATTAATCAAAAAAATAGGTATTTTTAGAATTAAAGCCAAAAGCATATACTTAATGTCAAAACAGCTTTTAGATAAACATAAAGGGAAAGTACCTAGAAGTTTTGAAGAGTTAGAAAAACTACCTGGTGTTGGCCATAAAACAGCTAGCGTAGTGATGTCTCAAGGTTTTGGATATCCAGCATTTGCAGTTGATACTCACATTCATAGACTTGCGCAAAGATGGGGTTTAACAAATGGAAAAAATGTGACTCAAACCGAAAAAGATCTAAAAAGAATATTTCCAAAGAACACTTGGTCAAAACTTCACTTACAAATAATTTTTTACGGCAGAGAATATTGTAAAGCAAGAGATTGTTATGGTTTAAAATGTAAAATATGCACTACTTGCTACCCAAATAGAAAAAAACCTGTTAATACCAAAAAAGCATAATATGAAAATTTTGGGAATTGGAAATGCAATAGTAGATGTCATTTGTAGAGTAGATGATAATTTTATTAAAAAAAATAATCTGACTAAGAGCACAATGAAATTATTTTTTGATGAAAAAGAGTTTAAAAATTTATTAAAAAATCTAAGGATTGAAAAAACGGTCTCTGGAGGCTCTGTTGCAAACTCGATAGTTGGTATATCACAGCTTGGTAACAAAGCTGGCTTTATAGGTAAAATTTCAGATGACGAATTTGGAAGTAATTACGAAGAAGGATTAAAAAAAGAAAAAGTAGAGTATTTTTATTCTAAAAAGAAAGAAAAATTGCCAACTGGAACTTGTTTAATATTGGTAACTCCTGACTCTGAGAGAACAATGTGTACTTTCTTAGGAACAGCAGGAAAAATTAATGAAAATGATGTTAGTTCTGATGCAATTAATAAAAGTGAGATAATATTTTTAGAAGGTTACCTATGGGATGAGGGAGAACCCAAAAAAGCGTTTGATAAAGCTATAAGTAATGCAAATAAAGTTGCTATGTCACTCTCTGATCTATTTTGCGTAGATAGACACAAACTTCATTTTTTAAACTTAGTTAAAAACAAGCTTGATATAACATTTGCTAACGAGCAAGAAATTATCTCATTAATTGAAGCGAAGAATTTTAATGAAGTTATACAATTTTCAAAACAATTAAATAAATTAGTTATTGTAACAAGAGGAGAAAAAGGTGCAGTCGCTATTAATGGTGATGAAGTTGTTGAAAGTGATATACAAAAAAAACTAAAAATTGTTGATCTTACAGGTGCGGGTGATCTTTTTGCTGCTGGATTTTTACATGGATACATCAACAAATTATCTACAAAAGAGTGTCTCGAAAAGGGTACTGAAATGTCATCAAGGGTAATTCAACAAATTGGTGCAAGACTGTAAATTTAACTTTTTTTTCTTTTAAAGCTTCCCTTACCTTTTTTTGGCTTTACTATTTTTGGTTTATATTTTTTTGAATATAAATCTTTAACTAAAGGATTTTTTTTAACTAATTTGGTAACCATTTTTTTTACTAACTATAAAATTATTATCATTAAATTTTCGTAAAATTTTTTTTCTAAGTCTATAAATATGCGTTTCAACTGTATGTGTTTCAATATTGGATTGATATTGCCAAACATTCTTTTCTAATTCTTCAGTATTCACTGGTTTTTTAAATCTCGATAAATATATGATAGTATTCACCTCTTTTTCTGTAAGTTTAAGATTTTTGTCTTTTGATGACATTTCTCGGGAGTTTTGATTTATAGTATAACTTTTAATACTAATACTTGATTGAATATTAAAATTTTTTTTCATTAGTTCAATATTAATAATTTCAACTAATTTATATATTTTGATTGGACCGAAATTAAATATTACCTGATGTTCGAAATTTAAAACATTTTTCCTAGTAATTATTATGTAGTTTTTAAGATCTTTTATTTTAGTTTTTAGTAATTGAGAATTTTCAGCTTCGACAATGTCGAAATTAAAAATATGATGAATCTCTTTTAAAATTTGATGTAAAGTAGAAAATTGATAAACTATTAAAGTTTGATTATTCATAAGGGTCTACAATATGACAATTGTATTAAAAAATAAACATACTCTTAAAGTGGATGAATTTTATTTTAAATGCTGTGTTGGAAAGAACGGTTTAACAAAGAAAAAGAAGGAGGGAGATAAAAAAACACCTAAAGGTAAGTTTGGATTAGAAAATTTATACTTCAGGGAAGATCGTATTAAGAAACCCCAAACTTCATTAAAATGTATAAAAATCAAGAATAATATGGGTTGGTGTAATGATGTTAAATCACCAAAAAAATACAATAAGCTTATTAAAATTAATAAGGTTATAAATCATGAAAAGCTTAAACGTAAGGATCATAAATATGATTTAATAATTCCAATTAAATACAACTTCAAAAAACCAATTATTGGTTATGGAAGCTGTATTTTTATTCATTTAACCAAAAATTATAAAACTACTGCTGGATGCATAGCTTTAAACCAAAAAGACTTTCTAATTATGCTAAAAGTAATAAAAAAAAATTCTAAAATACATATACTTTAATTGCGCTGACCAAAAATTCTGGAGCCAATTCTTAAATAAGTTGAATTATTTTTTGCAGCTTCTAGATAGTCTGATGACATACCCATACTTAACTCACTAAATTTATGAGACCTGGAAATTTTTTCCATTTCTTTAAAATAAAAACTAGTCTCTGTACCCACAGGAGGTATGCACATTAAACCAACCACGTTTAAATTTATGCCCATACAAAATTCGAATAAACTGGTTACCTGTTCAACTCTTACCCCTGCTTTTTGATCTTCATCTCCAATATTAACTTGTATAAAAATTTTAATTTGTCTGTTAATTTTTAATTGCTCTTCAGCTATTTTTTTTGCAAGCTTTTCACTGTCAACTGAATGAATATAATCAAATAATTTTACAGCAAACTTAACTTTATTTGTTTGTAATTTTCCAATCATATGAAGCTGAATATTTGGTTTTTTTTCTTTCAGGTCTGTCCATTTATCAATAGCTTCCTGAACTTTATTCTCCCCAAAATCAATATGACCATGCTCAATTAAAGGTAAAATTTTATCCATTTTAAAAGTCTTGGACACTGCAATAATTTTTGGTAGCTTAATTATATTTAAACCAGTCAAATTAGATTTAATTTGGTTTTCTAAATGTACTAAATTTTGAATTGTCTTATGCATTATAATTTTAAAACAAAATATTACTTTATAAACAAATTTGATACAAAAAATATTAATAAACTAGATAAATACACAACTGTAATTTACAGAAATTATTCCTCAAAAAAAATAGATGAATTGGTCATACTTAAAATTAAAAATTATTGCAAAAAAAATAAAATAAGATTTTTTTTATCAAATAATATAAAATTAGCTATCAAACTTGACTTAGAGGGGGCTTATATCCCATCTTTCAATAAACACTTTGATCATTTAAATTATTCATTAAAAAAAAAATTTGAAATAATTGGGTCTGCTCATAATCGTTCAGAGATTAGAATTAAAGAACTGCAGAAAGTCAAAAAAATTATCTTATCTTCTTTATTTAAGAAAAACAAAAATTATTTGGGTATTAATAAATTTAAATTATTATCTAATACAACAAAGAAAAATATTGTTGCATTAGGTGGGGTTTCTAAAAAAAATTTGCAAACTTTAAAGATTTTAAACAATCCAGAATTTGCAGGAATATCGTATTTTGAACAAAAAAAAGGCCCCTAAAAAGGGGCCCTTTTAATAATTCAATCTAAATTAAATTAGAATGCGAAAGTAGCAGATAACGCCCATCTTTCTTTTTCACCAGCTACACCTGCAGTGTTACCTGAACCCTCAAAATTGTATTGAGTAGCAGATAAAGTTACACCACCAGTAGTGTAAGAAACATTGTATTTCTCACCGTCTTCGTCAGTGTTTTGACCTTCAGTATCAATTGTCTCAGTACCGTAAGCGATAGATAAATCGTCAGTTACAGTATAAGCAATATTGTATGAAGTAATTTCTTCATCTTTTGTAGTAGATGAAGCTTCAACATCACTGTCAGTGTTTGAGTAACTTAGTGTAAATGAACTGATCGCGTACGATCCTTTCATAGTTGTGTGTTCAGCCATTGCACCAACTGTTTCTGTATCACCTACAGCATAGTCAAGTGTTAAACCATCAACACCTGTGTAGCCTACACCGAATGAAGTAGCAGAAGCTCCACCTGCTCCACCTGGAGAGTAAGAAACATTAACTGATACATCATCAACAAATGAAGGCAATGTATAAAATATGCTATTGTTACCAGCTTCAGCAGATAGCGGTGAAGTAAATCCTGAACCGTTATCCCATAAATCACCAGCAGCAGTAGTATCAATTGAAGACTGAGCAGAAGATCCACCCTCACCAGAGAACTTTAGTGTTCCCATAGCGTCTGAACTAACTGTTACAGAGTGACTGTCAAATGGTGCATTTGTTATACCAGTTGTACTATCGTCAGCTTGGTCAAGAGTGAAAGCTAATGATACAGTCATACCATTGTCTAACTCACCAGAACCACTGAAATCTAACTGGTTACCCATTGTCCAAGACTTACCTGTTGCAGACTTAGACGTATTTTTAAGACCTATACTTGCTCCACCGCTCACTGACATCTCACCAGCGTAAGCTGATACAGATACAAGCGAAGCTGCTAAAGCAGTTAAGCCTACTCTTTTAATGTTCATAATAATTACTCCTTTAATTATTGTTAATTATTAATAATAAACATTGCCTATGTAGCATTTTCTTAAGATTCTTTTTTTTGTAACTATTAATTTTGATGTAAAAATCGTAAAGTGTTGTATTTTTACAACATTATTTTCAACTATTTCTAGATTATTTATCAAATTTTTCAGATTTTGATGTATAAGCATGGAAATTAAGCTTAATTAGCAGTTTTTAACATGAAAATAAAATTTGTATTTTTGGTTTTAATTGGTGTGTTTTTAGCATCATGCAATGGTATTCCTGGAGCAGATGCCAGAAAATATCCAGCAAACCCAGAGGAAAGAGTAAAAAAAAATCTTGCTGAAGGTAAAGGTTTTACTTTAAATAAACAAATTGGCAACGTTGCAAGAGGTGGAACATTTGATTTTGCAAGCTCTAATGAACTATGGAGAGCCTCACTAGATGTCATTGATTTTATGCCTCTTACATCTGTAAATTATAGTGGTGGCATAATTATTACTGATTGGTATTCCGAAAATAATAGCAATGAGAGTATTAAAATATCTGTAAGATTTTTAACCAATGAGTTACGTACAGATGCACTAGACATAAAAGTATTTACCCGAACTTGTGCTAACAGCTTATTAAATTGTAAAATTATAGAAACAGATGGAATTATAGTTTCAGAATTAAAAAGAGAAATTTTAAAAAAAGCAGTTTTGTATAAAAAAGAAGACAAGAATAAAAAAAAATAATTGAAACTTGATGAATAAGTTTTAATCAGAAATATTTTAAAAAAAATTTAATTTGTGGAAAGATATAATTTTAAATCGATAGAAAAAAAGTGGCAAAATTATTGGGAAGAAGAAAAAACTTTTTCAGCAAAAATAGATAAAAATAAAAAAAAATTTTATTGTTTGGAAATGTTTCCTTATCCCTCTGGAAAAATCCACATGGGACATGTAAGAAACTATACTATTGGGGATGTGCTTTCTAGATACAAGTCTCTTCAAGGTTATAATGTTTTACATCCAATGGGGTGGGATTCTTTTGGTATGCCAGCAGAAAATGCTGCAAGACAGAACAATTTAGATCCAAAATTGTGGACTGAAAGTAATATCAAGAATATGAAATCTCAATTAAAAAAGCTTGGTTTATCTATTGACTGGGATAGAGAAATTTCTACTTGTTCTGAAGATTATTATAAACATCAACAACTTTTTTTCTTAGAACTGCTTGAAAAAAAATTAGTTTATAGGAAAGAAAATTATGTAAATTGGGATCCTGTAGATGAAACAGTCCTTGCCAATGAACAAGTAATTGATGGTAAAGGTTGGCGATCTGGAGCAAATGTAGAGAGAAAAAAATTAAGTCAATGGTTTTTCAATATATCAAAATTTTCACAAGATTTGTTGGATGGGTTAGATGATTTAAAATTATGGCCAAATAAAGTAAAGGTCATGCAAAAAAATTGGATTGGTAAGTCTTTTGGAAGTGAAATAGACTTTAAAATAGAGGGAAATTTACCTGTGGAAAAAATAAAGTGTTTTACCACGAGGCCCGATACACTTTTTGGATTTTCTTTTTTAGCACTGTCAGTTGACCATGAGGTTTCTGATTTTTATAAAGATAACAAAGACTTTATTAAATTTCGAGAAGAATGTTCGAAAACTGGGACAACTGAAGAAGCAATTGCTGTTGGTGAAAAAATTGGATTTAAAACTGATCTTTTAGCCTTAAATCCTTTTGATCCCTCTCAAAAAGTGCCAGTTTATTTTGCTAACTTTGTATTAATGGATTATGGATTTGGAGCTGTCTTTGGATGTCCTGCTCACGATCAAAGAGATTATGATTTTGCAAAAAAATATGATCTTGAAATAAAGACTGTTGTAAGACCAAAGGACCAAGACGATACTTATAAAGTTTCTAACGAGGCCTACCCTGGACCAGGCGTAATTATAAACTCTGATTTTTTAAATGGGCTAAACGCACCAGAGAGTTCAGTAACAGAAACAATTAAGATTTTGGAAAAGAAAAAAATAGGTAATAAGAAAATTAATTTTAGATTAAAAGACTGGGGTGTGTCTAGACAGAGATACTGGGGTTGCCCAATTCCAGTATTATATGATAATAATGGTAACGTACATCCAGTGCCAAAAAATACTCTGCCTGTGAAACTACCTGAAAATATTGATTTAAACGTTAAAGGTAATCCTTTAGATCTTCAAGAAAAGTGGAAAAAAATAAAAGTAGATGGAAGAGAATTTACCAGAGAGACAGATACTTTAGATACTTTTGTTTGTTCTTCATGGTATTACCTGAGATTTTGTTCTCCGAACAACGACAATTATGGTTTTAATAAAGATGAAATAGATTATTGGATGCCAGTTGATCAGTACATCGGAGGAGTAGAACATGCAATTTTACACTTACTCTACTCGAGATTTTTTATGAGAGCATTATCTCATAAGAATCAAGACATTAATATAACTGAACCTTTTAGTGGTTTATTTACACAAGGCATGGTTTGTCATGAGACTTATAAAGATGATGATAACAATTGGGTGGGCCCTGACGAAATTGAAATAATAAATGGAAAAAAATATTTAAAAAAAGATAACACAAGGGTAGTCAAAGTTGGACCGTCTGAGTCTATGTCTAAATCTAAAAAAAATACGATAGATCCTGAAGATATTATTACAAGTTATGGAGCAGATGCTGCTAGATTATTTATATTATCAGACAGTCCACCTGAGAAAGATGTACAGTGGTCTGAAGAAGGAATTTCTTCTTCTTATAAATTTATTCAAAAATTGTGGAATTTGAATACAAAAATTCTAGAAAAAATTAAAAAAGACAATGATGAAAATGAAGATAAAGAATTAGAAAAGGAAACCAATAAGTTTTTAAAAAGAATATCAGAGAATCTTGAAAATTTCAGTTATAACAAAATAGTTGCTAATCTTCATGAAATTCACAGTTTCCTAACTAAAAGTATTGATAAAAATTATAGTAAAGAAAATATTTTAGATAACTATAAAAAAATATTAATAGCAATAATGCCCATTATACCTCATTTCTCTAATGAGTGTTTAGAAATGTTAAGTGTGAGAAATGTAAAATGGCCTAATTACGATTTAAGTTTAATAAAAGAGAATGAAATAAGTATTGTTGTTCAGATTAACGGAAAAAAAAGAGCTTTGATAAAAACAATTCCAGATGAAAGTGAAGAAAATTTATTTAAAATTATAGAAAAAGAAGAAGCATTAAAAAAATATATTGATAACATAACAATAAAAAGAAAAATTTATGTTAAAAATAAATTAATAAATATTATAATCTAGATGCAAAAAAATATTATTTTCATAATTGTTTTTTTAATATTCTCTAGTTGTGGTTATAATTCATTATACAAAAATAGTAACATCAAAAATTTTAAATTTAATTTTGAATTAATCCAAACTAGTGGAGACAAATATATTAACAATAATATTTCATCAGTGCTAAAAAACTATTCTGATAAAAATTTAAAGGATATTGTAAAAATAAAACTAAACTCTTCTTACTCAAAATCAACAATTTCGAGAGACAAGAAAGGTAAGGCTTCAAAATTTAATATTGTGGTTACAACAGATTTTAATTTAATTAATAATGATAAAAAGGTTAAAAAAATAACAATTACAGAAAAAATAGCTATTAAAAATATAAGTAATTCGTTTCAACAAAAAAATTATGAAATGAAAATTAAAAAAGATCTTTCAAGGTCAATTGCTAGGCAATTTGTAGAAAAATTAACTAGTTATAAATGATAGTCAAATCTTTAGAAATTAATAAAATAAAAGAAATAAAAAATTTTTTCCTTTTTTATGGTAAGAACGAAGGCCATAAAAATCAAGTGATTAGATTTCTTCTGAAAGAAAGTGAGGAAATTTTTAAATATGACGAAAAAGATATTATTGAAAATTCAAATAAATTTGTTGAAGATATTTTAACTAAATCCTTATTCGAACAAAAAAAAATAATTATAATTAAAAGAGCATCTGACAAAATCTTTCCTTTAATAGAGAAATTAGATGAAAAAAAACTTGAAGATTTAACAGTCATAATCATGGCTGATATGTTAGAAAAAAAATCTAAACTAAGATCATTTTTTGAAAAACACAAAAAATTTATTTCTGTTGCTTACTATCCTGATAATGATCAAATACTTTCCAAATTAGCATTGAATTTTTTAAGAGAAAATAAAATCCAATTATCTACATTAAATATTAACTTGATTGTTAACAAGTGTAATGGAGATAGAGAAAATTTATTTAATGAATTAAAAAAAATTGAAAATTACAGCTTAGGTGGAAAAAAACTAAATGAGGAAAATATCTCAAAATTAATAAATTTGTCAGAAAATCATGGTATTTCCTCATTAGTTGACAATTGTCTTGCAAAAAACAGGAAGAAAATAATAAATATTTTAAATGAGAATAATTTTAGCAGTGAAGAGGGTATTAAAATTACAAGAACCTTTTTAAATAAGTCAAAAAGAGTTCTTTTACTATCCGAAAATTTTAAAGAAAATAAAAATATTGATTTGACAATTGCAACAGCTAGGCCACCCGTATTTTGGAAAGATAAAGAAATTACAAAACAGCAAATACTAAATTGGCCTCCTTATAAAATTAAACAATTAATCTATAGATTAGGGGAGCTAGAGTTACAAATTAAAAAAAATGTCAATAAATCAATTATTTTAATTACTGACTTTTTGCTAGATCAGTCTTCAACGAAAAGTTAATAGTTTAGTTTAATTATTTCTATAATCTTATTTAGTTGATCTATATCTTTATATTCAAATATTATTTTACCTTTATTATTTTTTTTATTTTTGATTTCAACGTTCAAACCAACTTTATTTACAATAGACATTTCTAAATGCATTATATTTACATCTTTTGAGTTACTTGGTTTTTGTCTTTTGTTTTTAAATAGTTTTACAAAATTTTCAGCCTGTCTAACCGAAAGTTTGTTTTCAATTATTTTACTAGCTACAAAATTAGCATTTTCTAATCCAACTAAAATTTTTGCATGTCCAGCTGATAATTTTTGATTTTCTATTAATTTAACCACACCATCTGGAAGCGACAAAAGTCTAAGCGCGTTAGCAATATAACTACGACTTTTACCTATAAATTTAGAGACTTTTTCTTGATCATATGAGAATTCATCAATAAGTTTTTTATATCCTTGCGCTTCTTCTAAAGGATTTAAATCATGCCTTTGAACATTTTCAACTATTGCGAATTCCAATGATTTTAAGTCATCTGCTTCTGTTATGACCACTGGCACATCATGTAGCCCTGCCTTTTGAGCCGCGAGCCACCTTCTCTCTCCTGCAATTATTTCAAACTTTAATTGGTCATCATTAGATTTTCGAACTATGATTGGTTGTATTATTCCTCGTTCTCTTATTGAGTTTGCAAGTTCATTTAAATTTTCCTCATCAAATATTTTTCTAGGTTGATATTTATTGGGTACAAGGTCACTTACACCTAGTCTATTTTTTTGAGTCTCGACTTTAGTTTCACCTATAAGAGATGATAATCCCCTTCCAAGACCTCTTTTTATTTTATTAGAATCCATTAAGCAGCACTCCCCATTGTTGTCTCTTGATTTAAAAATTCATCTGTAAAACTAAAATATGCTTTGCTACCTGGACAGGTCTTATCATATATTAGAACTGGCATCCCATGCGAAGGTGCCTCCGACAATCTAACATTCCTAGGTATTACTGTTGAATAAACTTTTTCATTAAAATAATCTCTAGCCTCCTTCTCAACTTGGGAGGACAGCTTATTTCGTTTATCATACATCGTTAATAGTATTCCTCTAATGCTCAAGTCAGGGTTAAGACTTACCTTTATTCTCTCAATTGTTTTCATTAACTGAGTTAAACCTTCTAAAGCAAAAAATTCTGTCTGAAGTGGGACTAGAAGTGAGTTTGAGCTTACCAGCGCCATTACAGTCAGTAAGCTTAGAGATGGTGGACAATCTATTAATATATAATCATATGTTCCTCCAGAATTGTTTAAATATGCGGTTAATTTTACTTTTAACAAGAAAGCTCTGTTGCTATCATCAGCCGTCTCGACCTCAAGACCAGATAAGTCTACGTTAGAGGTTATTATATCGAGATTTTCAAACTTCGTTTTTTTAATCACATCGCTTATTTCCTTAGTTCCATTAAGAACCCCATAAATTGTCTCTGAAGAATTATCCATATTTGATAATCCAAGACCAGTAGTTGCATTTCCCTGTGGGTCTAAGTCTAAAACTAGAATTTTCTTGTTTTGTTGAGATAGACCTGCCGCTAAGTTAATTGCTGAAGTTGTTTTACCAACCCCACCCTTTTGATTTATGACTGAAATAATTTGCATTTAATTTTTTTTAATTTTTTTTTTTAATTTTTTTCACATTTACTAAAAAAGATTCTTCGCTGGTTAAACTTTTTTTTTCAGAATAATCTAACTCCCAATTCTTTAATGTATTTTGAAAAATTTCTCTTCCACTCTTACCCATAAAAAAAATTATATTTGAAAAATTAGAAAAATTTTCATTCACTAAATCTAAAACTACTGGCATCGGTTTAAATGCTCTAGACATTATTGTTCCTGTTTCTAAATTTTTTTCTTCAAAAATATTTTTTTGTATTATTTCTGTTTTTAGATTTAATTTTGTAGAGACATCTTTAAGAAAATGGCTTTTATGGTAGCTTTTTTCATAAAGCTTGACCTTTATATCTTTTTTAAGGCTTTTTAGTAGAATTGCTATAATTATACCCGGCATTCCACTACCTGAGCCTATATCTGTAGTTGTATTACTATTAAAGTCAACAATATCAATAATTTGCGCAGAATCAATAATATGACGCTCAATTATGTCATTTTTTTCTATAAATTTATCGCTAATTAAGTTGATTTTCTCATTTTTTTCTAAGATCATTGATATATAGCTTTCGAAGTCTGAAAATGTTTCACGTGAAACATTTAACCCTGAAAGTTTTGAGTAAGAATTTATAATTTCTTGATCCATTAAGCTATATGCTTAATAGACTTTCTTTTTACGTGTGACAACAAAATATATACAGCCGCAGGAGTAATTCCATCAATTCTTAAAGCCTGACCCATAGTTTTAGGCTTAATTTGGTTAAATTTTGCCTTTACCTCATTTGATAGTCCTGAAAGCTTATCATAATCAATTTTTTCAGGAATTATTAGGTTTTCATCTCTTTTAAAAGCGAGAATGTCAGCTTTTTGCTTTTTTAAATAACCTCTATAATGAGCATTTATTTCTATCTGCTCATCAATTTCTCTGTCATAATAGGGTATATCACTCCAAATCTCTCTTATTTTAGGCATATCTACACCTTTTTGGGTTAGAATTTCACTCGAAGACCTAAGAATTCCGTCTTTTGCTATCTTTATACCATAATTTTCAGCTTTATTTGGAGAAATATGAGATTTGAACATTTTGTTAGAAATATTTTTTAATTTTTCAGATTTATCTAAATATATTTCCTTTCTTTTATCTCCAATTAATCCAATTTTGATGCCTTTATCAGTCAACCTTTGATCAGCATTATCTGCTCTCAAGCTTAATCTATATTCTGCCCGAGAAGTAAACATTCTATAGGGTTCAGCAACGCCTTTAGTTACTAAATCATCAATCATTACTCCTATGTAAGCATCAGATCTATCTAATATAAATGGTTCTTGTCCCTTGACAGATAATGCAGCATTTATACCAGCAATAAGACCTTGTGATGCAGCTTCCTCATAACCAGTAGTTCCATTTATTTGGCCAGCTAGGTAAAGATTATTAATTTTTTTAGTCTCAAGCGTAAGAAAGAGCTCTCTAGGATCTACATAGTCATATTCTATAGCATATCCAGGTCTAATTATTTTAACATTTTCTAAACCATTGATATTATTACATATTTCTTGCTGTACCTCATTTGGAAGTGAAGTTGAAATACCATTTGGGTAAATTGTATGATCATTTAATCCTTCAGGCTCCAAAAATATCTGATGTCGTCCTTTATCTGAAAATTTCACTATTTTGTCCTCTATAGATGGACAGTATCTTGGTCCAACACCTTTTATGCTACCGGAGTACATTGCACTCTTCGATAGATTTTTTTCTATAATCTTATGTACCTTGTGATTGGTGTATGTCATCCTACATGATACTTGTTCGTTTATGTTTTTTTTAGTTAGAAATGAAAAAAAATAAGGAGCATCATCTGCAAACTGTTCTTCTAAATTTTTATAATTAATCGTCCTTGAATCTAATCGAGGAGGGGTTCCAGTTTTTAACCTTCCAATTTTGAATTCGTATTTTTGTAATTGTTCACTTAAACCTGTAGAAGGTTTCTCATCATATCTTCCTGCTGGTGTTCTTTCATCACCTATATGTATCAAACCATTTAAAAAAGTGCCTGTTGTTAGTATTAACTTACCACATGTAATTTTTTTGCCATTTTTAGTTTCAAAACCACTTACGGCATTTTTGTTAAAAATGAACTTAATAACAGGATCTGAAAAAACCCTTAAATTACAATAGTTTACAAGTTTTTCTTGCATATATTTTCTATATAAAGATCTATCCGACTGTGTTCTTGGTCCACGAACAGCAGGACCTCTACTTCTGTTTAACAACCTAAATTGTATTCCTGACTTATCAGCAATCTCACCCATAACACCATCAAGAGCATCTATCTCTCTAACTAAGTGACCTTTACCTAATCCACCAATAGCTGGATTACACGACATCTCACCAATCGTTTCAATCTTATGGGTAAATAAAGCAGTCTCAACTCCTAAGCGTGCAGAGGCTGTTGCAGCTTCACAACCTGCATGTCCACCACCAATTACTACTACATCAAAAAATAAATCATTTTTCATGAGCTAAACTTATAGCTGATTAATTTATTTACAAGATACCTCTTGCTTTTAGCGAATAAGTGCTGAATACCAACGATTTTGAGTAAAAAATGGCAAAAAATCCAGATAAATTGATTATTATTTGCCTATGCAAAAATCGTTGAAAATACTACCTAATATCTCCTCAACATCAACTTTTCCAACAATCATTCCGAGATGCCGTGTGGCTAATCTTAAATCTTCGGCTGCTTTATCAAAATCTGCAATTTCTTTTTTTTGATTAAATTTTTTTAAATGTTCTAAGCATTGTTGTAGATGTTGTCTGTGACGCTCTCTAGTTATTAAAATATCATCACTTGAAATAAATTTATTTTTTAAGTTATTTTTTATTTTCAATATTAATTTTTCAATATTCGTATTTTCTTTTATTGAAATTAAGACGTGATCTATTTTTTTAATTTCTGGATCAATATCTTTTTTTAGTAGATCTGATTTATTTACTACTAAAATTGCATTTTCATCTAATAATCTTTTTAAAACATCAGTAAAATCAAGGTTTTTTGCATCTACCACTACTAATTTTAGGTCTGCTTCCTCCGCTCTATTAAGAGACAATTTAATACCTTTTTTTTCAATTTCATTTTTACTCTTTCTTATACCAGCTGTATCCGACACTATCACTGGGTAGCCATCAATATTAAGATGAGTTTCTATTACGTCTCTTGTCGTTCCTGCAATTTCTGAAACGATTGCAACATCCCTATTTGATAAATGATTTAGCAAACTAGACTTACCAGCGTTGGTTGGTCCAAGAATTGCAATTTTAAAACCTTCTCTTATTCTCTCTCCAACTTTTTGATCATTGAGAATTTTTTTAATATTTTTTAAAACGTCATCCGAACTTTTTTTAATCTCATTTAAAATATCCTTTGGTAAATCTTCATCAGGAAAATCTATTTTGGCTTCTACATGAGATAGAATTTTTAAAAGTTTTTCCCTTAGATAATTAAATTGATCTGCTGATCGACCGTTCATTATTTTGATTGCTTGTTGTCTTTGAATTTCCGTTTCAGATGAGATTAAATCAGCCACACTCTCTGCTTTGAGTAAATTTATTTTGCCATTTTGAAATGCAAGCTTAGTAAATTCTCCAGGTTCGGCTAAACGACAATTTTTAATTTTTGAAATGTTAGTATGAAGGGCGTCTATTACAGCTTTACTACCATGGACTTGTATTTCGGCCATATCCTCACCTGTGTAGCTCTCAGGGCCAGGAAACCATAATATTAAACCTTCATCTATAAGCTCAGAAGTGTTGATTTTGTTGATTTTTCTGAGCGTTGCTACTCTTGGCTTGGGTACACCCTTACCGGTCATCAGCTCTATCGCTTTAGAGGTATCTGCGCCTGAAATTCTTACAACGGCTATACCGGAAATTCCTGGTCCACTAGATAAAGCATAAATTGTCATTTGAAGATTATAACTTCAAATTTGTGTCACTGTAAAACTTTAATTAGATCTAATTTATTAGGCAGGTTTATTCATAGAATTGAAAAATTCTGAATTATTTTTTGTGTCTTTTAATTTTGAATTTATAAACTCAATTGCATCCATTGTTCCCATTGGTGCAATAATTCTTCTTAGGACATTCATTTTTTGAAGATCATTTTTATCGAATAATAATTCTTCTCTTCTTGTCCCTGATTTAGTTATGTCGATTGCAGGATAAATTCTTTTGTCCGCAATTTTTCTATCCAGAACAGTTTCGCTATTTCCAGTTCCTTTAAACTCTTCAAAAATAACTTCATCCATTCTACTACCTGTATCAATTAGTGCTGTTGAAATAATTGTTAAAGATCCTCCTTCTTCAATATTTCTTGCTGCACCAAAAAATCTTTTTGGTCTTTGAAGTGCATTTGCATCTACACCACCTGTTAAAACTTTTCCTGAGCTTGGTATAACTGCATTATAAGCTCTTCCTAATCTTGTGATAGAGTCTAATAAAATTACTACATCTTTTTTGTGTTCAGTTAATCTTTTTGCTTTTTCAATAACCATCTCAGCTACAGCCACGTGCCTTTGGGCAGGTTCATCAAAAGTAGAGCTAATTACTTCACCTTTAACTGTTCTTTGCATGTCTGTTACTTCCTCGGGTCTCTCATCAATTAACAATACAATCAAATAACACTCAGGATAATTTTTTGCTATCGAGTTAGCTATACTCTGTAAAATCATTGTTTTACCCGCTTTCGGAGGTGAAATTATTATAGATCTTTGACCTTTACCAATTGGACTAACCAAATCAATTAGTCTTGGCGTTAAGTCTGGTTTCTTCTCTACTTTGATAGTTTCAACTTCCATCACTAACTGCTTATCAGGATAAAGTGGTGTAAGGTTGTCAAATGCAATTTTGTGTCTTGCTTTTTCTGGCTCTTCAAAATTTATTTTACTAACTTGTAATAAAGCAAAATATCTTTCACCTTCTTTAGGTGCTCTAACAGGACCTTCCACTGTATCACCTGTTCTCAATCCAAATTTTCTAATCTGACTTGGACTTACATAGATGTCATCTGGTCCTGGAAGATAATTTGATTCCATTGCCCTAAGAAAACCAAAACCGTCTTGCAATAACTGCAAAACGCCTACACCCGTAATTTCCTCTTTTTCAGCTACTTTCTTTAGAATAGCAAAAAGAATTTCTTGTTTTCTTAAAGTACTTGCATTTTCAATACCAAGTTCTTCTGCTTGGGTAATAAGCTGTTCAGATGATTTAAGTTTTAGTTCTTGAATGTTCATGATTAAAAATTTGATAAGGACTTATCAGATACGGATAATATATATTCTCTTTATTTTTTTTCAACCCTAGATTGGTTTAAAAATAACAACAAATATGATCAAAATTAGCAATATTGTAGGTATTTCGTTTATATACCGGTAAAACTTATGTGAATGCTTATTGTTACCTGTATTAAACTGGCTAAGTAACCTACCTAGGTAAAAGTGATATAGAGTAAGAATAATTACAAATAGCAACTTTAGTAACATCCATGTTTGACCAAGCTGTTGGAAACCAATGCTATGAATAAGCAAAAGTCCAAACAACCAAGATAATGTCATAGCTGGAGTCATTATGTAAAAATAAAGTTTTCGTTCCATCGTTTTAAAAATTTCAGAAATATTTGCCTCAGAATTATTTTCTGCGTGATAAACAAAAATTCTTGGGAGATATAAAAGACCAGCCATCCAGGAAATAACGGCTATCAAGTGTAAAGATTTAAATAACAAATAAGTATTCATCTTTAAATATTTTTTTTTATTAAAGAATTCAATAAAAGTATGTGATCATCGTTATCATTTAAACATGGAACCATGTCAAAATTTTCACCTCCAGAGTTTAAAAAACTCTCTTTACCTTGAATTAAGATTTCTTCTAAAGTTTCTACACAGTCGGAAGAAAATCCAGGGCAAATTGTAAGAATATTTTTTTTTCCCTCTCTTGGTAAACTTTCTAAAGTTTTATCTGTGTAAGGTTGTAACCATGCTTGAGGCCCAAATCTAGACTGAAATGTAGTTTTAATTTCTATAGAATTAAATTTTTCAGAAATAAGTCTAGTCGTTTTATGACAATAACAATGATAGGGATCACCTTTATCAAAATATTTTTTAGGTATTCCATGATATGAGGCAATTATTAAATCTGGTTTCCAATTTATTTCATTAATTTTTTTATTAATAGATTTAACTAAAGCATCGATATAAAGTGGATCAGATTCGTAATGGGGAATAATTTTTAAAGACGGTTGCCATCTCATCTTCATCAAAGTTCTATAAACTTCATCACATACAGTTGCGGTTGTTGCTGCAGCATATTGTGGATAAAGCGGCAGTATAACTAAATTTTCACAACCTTGTTCCTGAAGTTTATAAATTTTACTTTTAATGCTCGGATTTCCATATCTCATAGCAAAATCAATTAATAAGTTTTCTTTTTTTATAAACTTGGAAATTTTTTCACTTTGTTTTTGTGTGTAATATAAAAGGGGAGACATGTTTTCATTTTTCATCCAAATTTCTTTATAAGCTTTTGCTGTTTTAGAGGGTCTAAAAGTTAATATAAAAAAGTTCAAAATTATTTGCCAAATTATAGGATTAACTTCTATGACTCTTTTATCGGACAAAAACTCTTTTAAATATTTTCTAATATCGAACCAACTCGTGGAGTCTGGAGTGCCTAAATTAATAATAAGCACGCCAGTTTTTCCAAATTTTACAGGTGGATGATTATTATCAAATTCCATCTAATAGTCCCTGACAATGTTTATTAAGTGTTCAATCATGACTGGATCTGTTTCAGGTAAAATGCCATGACCCAAATTAAAAATATATGGATGATCTTTAAATATGTCTAAATATTTTAAAATTTCTTTTTTGAGATTTTCTTGATCCGTTAACAAGATTTTTGGATCTAGTCCTCCTTGAACTGGAATTTTTATATTTTTACTTATCATCAGAGGATCAACATTATAATCAATATTCACTGCGTCTGGTTTAACTATTTCACAAAACTCCTTGTAATTTTTAATCTCCCTTGGAAAACAAATTACAGGGACACCCAGTGATTTTACATAATCTACTAAATTCAAGGTAGGTGTATAAATATAGTTGGGGTAATCTCTTTCTTCTAATAATCCAGCCCAACTATCAAAAATTTGTATCACATTTGCACCATTCTCAATTTGATTCTTAATATGAATTTTTAAAAATTTTTCGATAATTAATAATATTCTATTTATTAGATACTCATCTTCAAAAAAATTCTTTTTAACATTTTTCTTAGGAGACTGTTGGTTAATCATGTAAACAAGAAGCGTCCATGGTGCTCCTACAAAACCAATTGTATTTTTATTTTTTAAATTCATCTCTGAACTTACAGATTTTATAGCTTTATAAGTTGGGTGAATTTTTTGAACAAAATCTATCTCGTCTATCTTTGACATCGAATTGATATCTAAATTACCTAGCAGTGGTCCAAAGTTTTTTTTAAATTCAACTTTTTGATTTAAACCATAAGGTATCATGAGAATGTCAGAAAATATTATTGCTGCGTCTAAATCAAATCTTTTAATTGGTTGAAGAGTAATTTCAGTTGCTAATTCATTATTTAAACATAATCCTATAAAGTTTGGGTTGTTTTTTCTTATTTCTCTAAATTCTGGCAAATATCTACCTGCTTGCCTCATCATCCATAAAGGATTAGTGGATGTTTTTTTATTTATTATAATTTCATGTAGTGGTGTCATATTAAAATTATATATATAATTATTGTATTAGCATTATGTCTTGTGGATAGTGATGATTGTTTATTTTAAACATAATATTAACGTTTTAACCACATCTTGAATTTAATTAAACTCACAAAAATCAACCTTTTTTAACTTTTATCAACATTCATGAATTGTTTAATTGAATTTATTATTATTGTTAATAAAACCCTTATTTTACAAGGATAAACAAGCAAAAATTAAATTGAGTAATTTTATTAAAATAATACAAATTTATTAACAATTTTTTCATGAATAATACATACCAAATATACTTAATTTCTGACTCTACAGGTGAAACTTTAGAAAGAATTTTTTTAGCTTTAAAAGCTCAATTTAAAAATATTGAATATAAGATACATTCATATTCTTTTACTAGAACAGAAAATCAAATTTTAAAAATTTTAGATGATGCGCAAGTAAATCATAATTCAATTATACTATATACAATTGTTGACAATAATCTTGCAAAGTATTTAGCAAATACTAGTAATGATAAAAAAATTCCATGTTTTGGTGTTTTGGGAAATCTTATTTTAAATTTCTCAAAAATTCTTAATCAGAAAGCTTCACACGAGCCGAGTGGACAACATATTTTAAATGAAGAATATTATGACAGAATAGAAGCGATACAGTTCACAATGAATCATGATGATGGAAATTTATTAAATGAAATTGACAAATCTGATATAATTTTGGTAGGAGTTAGTAGAACGAGCAAGACTCCAACTTCTATCTATTTGGCCAACAAAGGCTTTAAAACATCCAATATACCTCTGGTTAATGAAAATTCATTACCTGAAAAACTGAAAAAAAATCCACAATTTACATGTGTAGTGGGCTTGAGCACAGAGCCTGAAAGATTGGCTGATTTAAGAAAAAATAGAATGAATTCTCTTAAAGAAAGTGACAATACAAATTATACTAACCTTGATGATATCAGAGACGAGGTTCTTAAAGCAAAGAAAACTTTTCAAAAATATAAGTGGCCAGTAATTGATGTTACTAGAAAATCTGTAGAAGAAACAGCAGCATCGATTATTAAAATACACGAAATATATTCTAATAATGTTGAGTAATATAATTTTAGCATCCAAAAGTAATGTCAGGAAGAATATTTTAGAAAAAAATAATATACTTTGCGATGTTGAACCGTCGAATGTAGATGAAGATATGGTGAAAGAAAGTTTGTTAAGTAATAAAGCTTCTCCAGAAATTATTTCAAAAAATTTGGCTGAATTAAAAGCTAATAAAGTAAGCTCAAGAAACGAAGAACGAATAGTGTTAGGTGCTGATAGCGTAATTGATTTAGAGGGGGAATTAATATCAAAACCACAAGATAGAAAAGAGGCACTAACAATATTAAGAAAGTTAAATGGAAAAGAACACCATTTAATTAGTTCAGTTTGTATATCTAAAAATGGATCAATGATTTGGAACTGTACAGATAAAGCAAAGCTTAAAATGAAAAATTTCACTGACAAAGAGTTAGAAGTATATTTAGCAAAAATATCTGATAGTGCATTATACGCCTATAATGTTTATCAAATAGAGGGTGAGGGAAAAAAATTATTTTCAGAAATAATTGGAGATAAAAATACTATTATGGGACTTCCTATTCAAAAAATTAAAAATTATTTGGAAAAAATTATATGAAAAAATATTTAGTAATTGGAAATCCAATAACCCATTCTTTATCTCCAAAGTTACACAATTATTGGATTAAACAAAACAATATTGATGCAATTTATGATAAAAAAAAATTAAATGAAGATGAATTATATAATTTAATATTAGATGTCAAAGATAGAAATATAAGTGGTATTAACGTTACAGTACCATTTAAAAATTCAGTTATACCTCTTTTGGATGAATTAAGTGATGAGTCAAATAAAACACAATCAGTAAATACAATATATCTTAAAGATAAAAGGACAATTGGACATAATACTGATATTGAAGGTTTTGAAAACGCAATAAAAAAAATAAATTTTGATTTTAAAAATAAAAAAATTTTTATTTTGGGAGCTGGCGGCGTTGTTCCTTCTATTATTTATGCCTCAATGAAAATGAATTCTTCTGAAATTTTTGTCAGTAACAGAACAAGCGAAAAAGCAGAAAAGGTTAAAAATATTTTTAATAATATTAAATTAGTTAATTGGGGAGATGTACCAGATTTTGATGTTATAATTAATGCAACAAGCCTAGGATTGAATCAAGAGGACAAAATAAATTTAGATCTTACTCAAATAGGAAAAAATAAATTATTTTATGACGTAATTTATAATCCAACCGAAACAAATTTTTTAAAGAAAGCTAAAAAATTAGGTAACAAATGTGAAAATGGCAAATTAATGTTCATATATCAAGCATTTTCAGCATTCAAGCTTTGGCACGGCATAGAGCCCAGTATAAACAATGAAACTATAAGACTTTTGGATTAATGAAAAGAATAGGTATTTTGGGTGATATAGGATCAGGAAAAAGTTATGTCGCTAAAAATTTTGGATATCCAGTTTTTAATGCAGATTATGAAGTTTCAAAATTGTACAAGAAAAACAGGAAAATATACCAGAAATTAAAAAAAATATTACCCGAATATATTTATAAGTTTCCTATAGATAAAATACAAATTACCAATGCAATTCTTGCAAATAATTCAAATTTAAAAAAAATAATTAGGATAGTTCACCTAGAAGTAAGAAATAGGATGCAATTTTTCTTAAAAAAAAATAAACACAAAAAATTTATTATTTTGGACGTTCCACTTTTGTTAGAAAATAAAATCAATAAAAAGAAAGACATTCTAGTTTATGTTCAGTCTAGTAAAAAAAATATATTAAGAAATTTAAAAAAAAGAAATAATTTCAATGCAAGATTAGTAAATAAATTTAAAAAAATTCAACTTCCACTTGCTTATAAAAAAAAAAATTCTAGATTTATAATTAAAAATAATTTTACCAAAAAATCTGTTAAAGATGGAATAAAATCAATTTTAA
Organism: uncultured Pelagibacteraceae bacterium; assembly: GCA_902583635.1. Classification (GTDB taxonomy): domain Bacteria; phylum Pseudomonadota; class Alphaproteobacteria; order Pelagibacterales; family Pelagibacteraceae; genus Pelagibacter. The sequence continues at coordinate 41,869 of CACHWJ010000005.1, forward strand.
AAATAATTAAAAATGAAAGAAATAGTTCTTGATACAGAAACAACTGGCTTATCAGTTAAAGATGGACACAGAATTGTTGAAATTGGATGTATAGAATTAGAAAATTTAATTCCAACCAAGAATAGATTCCATTGTTATCTGAATCCTGAAAGAAAAGTTTCTGAAAAGGCACTAGCAGTTCATGGTTACAACGATGATTTTTTATCCAAGCAAAAAAAATTTAATGAAGTTGGGGAAGAATTTCTAAAGTTTATAAAAGACAAAAAGCTTATAATTCATAATGCTGAATTTGATCTTACCCATATAAATAATGAACTTAAATTGTTTGGAGTAGGAAAAATCGAAAATGAAATTGTAGATACATTAATTTTAGCTAGAGATAAATTTCCTGGTTCATCTGTAAGTTTGGATGCCCTTTGTAAACGTTTTAGGATTGATAATTCCAAAAGAACTCAGCACACAGCTTTGATTGATTGTGATCTATTAGCAAAAGTTTACATAAACCTTATCGACCAAAAAGAACCAAAACTTGATTTCCAAAACACCAGTTTAGAACAAGAAAGTACAAATGCTGCAAATGTTGGGTATTATAAAGAAGTTGTTAAACCCTCTTTAGAAGAAATTAAAAATCACAAAGAATACTTAAAATTACATTTAAAAAAAAACTATTTTTAATTAAATCTTTGTTTGTACAATTCTTCAAAATTTACTTTCTTATCAAATTTTATTTCTGGGTAACCCGAATTATGCAAAAGGTCTAAAAGTGCTTTTTCTAAATTTGGATAGATTTTAATCTGAACATCACACAATATAATCTTCTCTAATTCTTTTTTATCATTAATTTCTTCATTAATTTTAATTATAGTTGAATATATAATTTCAAAATGTGATTTTTTTTTATTTTGCTCCTTGTCTTCAAACTTGAATATTGTATTTACCTCAATTGTTTTATTCTTCAAAGCTTTAGAATTAATGTCAATATTTAGCTGATATTTACCTATATGCTCTCTAACAAATATATATGTTTCTACATCAGGAGTTTCACTTGATAGATCCTTGATATACTGTCCTAGTATTTTATATTTTTCTGTCATTGTCATCTTCTATATCTTCAAAGTCTCCATCTATAAAATTATTCTTTTTATTTTCTTTAGGTTTAATTTTTTTTGCTAATCTATTAAAAATTAGTTTTCGAGTTGGTGGAAATATCAACAAAAAACCTAAGGCATCAGTTACAAAACCTGGAATAATTAATAGTAAAGCAGCAAATGCAATAGCAGCCCCAGAGATAACCTCATAAGCAGGAGTTTCATTTTTATTTAACTGAGAAAAACCCGATTTTAAGGTGTTAAGACCTTCATATTTTGCATAATAGACACCAATAATTGCTGTCATAAAAATCATAAAAATTGTAGTAATGGCTCCAATTTGAGAGCCTATTTTAATCAATAGATATATTTCAATTACAGGAACTAATATAATTGTTAATAATATTGGGTTCATTTGTCCTCAATCTAAATTGCTAGTTGAAATTAATCAACAGAGTAATTACTATCAATTAATGAATTATAGTTTTGAATATATAGATATTATTTTGCTAGCAATGATTGCTGGATTTATTTTCCTAAGATTAAGAGGAATATTAGGTAAAAGAACTGGTTTTGAGGGAAAAACTCCTGCACAGTTTAAAGAAGTATTAAAAAATATTAAAGTAGAACAATCAAGACAGCCTAATGAAAAATTTGATGACAGCGCAAAACAAGAATTTTTAAAAGGAGCTAAAATAGCTTATGAGACAATCATTACAGATTTTAGCGACAATGATAATAAAATTACCACTAGTAGGTCTTTACTTAATGCACAGATATTTAATCAATTTAATGAAGCCCTTAAACAAAGAAGTGCTAGAGGACATTATGCTGAGATAACTTTTATTGGACTAAATTCTGCCGAAATAAAAGAACACAAAAAAATTGGGAATATTTTAAATGTTACTGTAGATTTTATTGCTGAAGTAATAACCTGCATAAGAGACAAAGATAAAAAAATTGTTTCAGGTGACCCTGAAAAAATTAAAAAGATTTATGATACTTGGGTATTTTCAAGGGATACAACTTCTGTTAATCCTAATTGGCAGCTTGTAAATACCTTAACTTAATTGACTAGAGATATCTCAGAAAAAGATAAAAAAGATTGGGAAAATTTCTTATCTAAAAAGGAAAAACTTCCCAATAAAGATAATAAAATTAAGAGCAACTCATCTCCCAAAGTAAGGTCAATTGATCTTCATGGATTTACACTTGAACAAGCAAATAGTGTTGTTAAAAATTTTATAAATAAATCATTAGATCAAAATATAAATAAATTAATAGTTGTAACAGGAAAGGGAATTCATTCTGAAGTCGAAAAGGATCCTTATGTTTCAAAAGATTTAAGTATTTTAAAATTTTCTGTTCCTGAATTTATAAAAAATAATAATGATTTAATGAAAAATATAATCGAAATTAAAGAAGCGGATATTTTAGATGGTGGTAGTGGAGCTTTTTATATATATTTGAAAAAAAGCAAAAAATAAATAATTAAAAATTTATAAATATGATTATTTGGTTAGCTTCATATCCCAAAAGTGGAAATACTCTTTTGAGATCAATGCTAGCAGCTTATTTTTTTTCTGATGATGGTATATATAATTTTGATTTAATAAAAAATATAAAACAATTTCCCAATAATAAATTGTTCGAAAGATTAGGCATTGATGTCAAGAATGAAGAAGAGATTGTTAAAAATTATATAAAGGTACAAGAAACTTTTAATAAAAAAAATTCTGTACATTTCTTAAAAACACACAGTTATCTTTTCAACATTAAAAATCATCCGTTTACAGACTTAAATAATTCTCTAGGTTCTATTTATATAATTAGAGATCCCAGAAATGTAGTTACATCCCTTGCAAATCACTCAAATATATCAGAAGAGCGAGCATGTGATGAGTTAATCAACTCAACTAAAATGGGTGGAGATTTGACAAAAAAGAGTTCTGAGAGAACCATAGTGTTTACTGGCTCATGGGCACTAAATTTTAACAGTTGGAAATCGTTTAAATTCCAGGATAGGTATTTGCTTATAAAGTATGAGGATTTAATTAATCAAAAAGAAAAAACATTTATTAAAGTATTAAATTTTATTTATAGATTAAAAAAAGTAGATCCAAAAATTGATTTACATAAAATAAAAAATATCATTTTAACCACGGACTTTTCAAATATGAAAAAACTTGAGCAAGAAAAAGGTTTTTTTGAGAGTAAAACTAACATAAAAACTGGAGAAAAAATTCCTTTTTTCAATCTAGGACCAAAGAATGACTGGAAAAAGTTATTAGATCTTAAAATTAAAGGAAAAATTGAAAAAGCATTTAAGAAAGAAATGATTGAGCTTAATTATTTATAAGTATGATTATTTGGTTAGCTTCTTATCCCAAAAGTGGAAATACTTTATTACGTTCAATGCTTTCGGCATATTTTTATTCTAAAGATGGAGTTTTTCATTTTGAACTACTTAAAAATATAAAACAATTTCCAGATCAAAAATTATTTAAAAATTTAGGTATTGATACTGATAATGAGTTAAATGTGGTTAAAAATTATGTAAAAGTACAAGAGGAGATTAACAAAAGAGATGGAAAATCTGTAAGATTTTTAAAAACTCACAGTTCTTTAAATGACATAAATGGTCATAAATTTACAAATCTTGAAAATACTTTGGGAGCAATACACATAGTTAGAGATCCAAGAGATATAATGAGATCGTATGCGAATCAAGCAAGCATTTCTGAAGAGGAAGCAAAAAATAGAATTTTAGAAATTATTACCATCGGTGGAAAAAAAGATAAAAAAAATAAAACTGTAATTCATACTGGATCGTGGCTTACAAATTATCTTTCTTGGAAAGAATTCAAAAAAACAAACAAATATTTATTGATGAGGTTTGAAGATTTAACTTCAGAACCTGAAAAAAATTTCCTTACAATACTGGAATTTGTACATAAACTTTCAAACTTAAAATTAACAATTGATAAAAATAAATTCAAAAATGTATTACGAACTACCAGTTTTGAATATTTAAAAAATTTAGAGGAAAAAAGTGGCTTTGATGAGTCTTACAGCACAGCTGAAGAGAGTTATGTTCAATTTTTCAAATATGGAAATAAAAAAAACGTTATTAGTTCTGAAGATGAATTAAAAAATGATTTAAAGAATAAATTAAGTCAACAAATGAAGGAACTTGGTTATTTGTAATGATAATTTGGTTAGCATCATACCCAAAAAGTGGAAATACTTTCTTAAGATCATTAATCTCTTCATACGTTTATTCTGAGAGTGGTAATTTTGATTTTAAACTTTTAAAAAATATTAAACAATTTCCTACAAATGAATTTTTTGAAAATTTAGGTATTGATGTTAGTAATAAAAATCAGGTATCTAAAAATTATATAAATGCTCAAATAGAAATTAATAAGAAAAGTAGAAAAAGTTATAAATGAAACAAAATTCTCAAAAATGAGAGATTTAGAAAAAAAAGTTGGTTTTGATGAAGCTAAAATAAATGATAACACTGGTAAAGTTGTTCCCTTTTTTAATCTAGGTCCAAAAAATAACTGGAAAAAAAATTTAGATGTAGATTTATCCTCTAAAATTGAAGAGGCTTTTAGAGAAGAAATGATTGAGCTTAATTATTTATAAAGTTTTTAAAGAATAAATTTTGAAAGATCTGTGTCTCTAACCAAGCTTTCTAAGTTTTTATCAATATATTCTTTATTTATAATTATCTTTTCACCAGATCGATCTGTAGCTGTGAAACTAATCTCATCCAAAATTCTTTCAATTATAGTATGTAATCTTCTTGCACCTATATTTTCAACAGTTGTATTTACCTCTGACGCAATGTTAGCTATGCTATCAATTCCATCCTCAGAGAATTCTAAGTCAACATTTTCTGTTTTAAGGAGAGCAACATATTGTTTTATTAAACTAAAGTCTGGTTCTCTTAAAATTCTTTTAAAATCCTCACTAGTTAGAGCTTCTAATTCAACTCTGATAGGTAGTCTTCCTTGAAGCTCAGGCAATAGATCTGAAGGTTTAGCTAATTGAAAAGCTCCAGATGCAATAAATAATATATGGTCAGTTTTTATAGGGCCGTGCTTAGTATTTACTGTAGTTCCCTCAATTAAAGGTAATAAATCTCTTTGCACACCTTCTCTAGATACATCTCCACCAACTCTATCTGTTCTAGCAGAGATTTTATCAATTTCGTCTAAGAAAACTATTCCATTATTTTCTGTTGATAGTTTGGCAGCTTTTATAATTTTATCCTGTTCTATTAATTTGTCTGACTCATCGTTAATTAGAATTTCGTGAGATTCTTTTACACTCATTTTTCTTTTCTTTTCTTTGCCACCCATGGATTTTCCAAGCATTTCTCCAATATTGATCATACCTACATTTGCTCCAGGCATACCTGGGATTTCAAAAGAAGTACCACTAGAGCCAGCGTCACTCACTGAAATTTCTATTTCGTTATTATCAAGATCACCATTTCTGAGTCTTTTTCTAAAACTTTCTCTTGTTGCCATAGTGGCTTTTTTGCCAACTAAGGCATCTAAAACTTTTTCCTCAGCAGCTTTTTGAGCTTGAGCAAATACCTCTTTTCTTTTTTTAATTTTTTCCATTGCAATAGCGATTTCAATTAAATCTCTAACTATTTGCTCTACGTCTCTCCCAACATAACCGACTTCAGTGAATCTGGTTGCCTCAACTTTTACAAAAGGTGCTTCAGCTAGTTTTGAAAGTCTTCTTGATATTTCTGTCTTTCCAACTCCAGTTGGTCCGATCATTAAAATATTTTTTGGCAAAACCTCATTTTTCATTTCGCCATTAAGCGCCTGCCTACGCCATCTATTTCTTAATGCAACTGCAACTGCTTTTTTTGCTTTGTTTTGACCAACAACAAATCTATCTAGTTCCGAGACGATTTCTCTTGGAGAAAGGGAGCTAACTAAAGATGCTTCCTTTTTTTTATTTTGTTCCTTAGGGTGTAACGGTGTAACGTTTGAATTATCCATTATATCTTCTCAACTTTGACATTATTATTTGTAAATACACATATATCAGCAGCAACTTTTATAGCTTTTTTCGCAACTTCTTCTGCAGACATCTCACCTTCAATTAAAACTTTACCTGCTGCCAAAGCATAATTTCCACCTGAACCAATTCCAATCACATCTCCCTCAGGCTCTAAAACATCACCTGTTCCAGAAATAATATAGCTATTACTTTTGTCACCAACAGCCATTAAAGCTTCCAGCCTTCTCAAATATTTATCTGTTCTCCAATCTTTTGCTAATTCAACAGCTGCTCTTGATAAATTTCCCGCATGTTTTTCAAGTTTACCTTCTAATCTTTCAAACAAAGTTAATGCGTCAGCAGTTGATCCTGCAAATCCAGCAACAACGTCTCTTTTTTCAATTTTTCTAACTTTCGAAGCAGTGCTCTTAACAACAGTATTTCCCATACTAACTTGTCCATCACCAGCAACCACTACGTCATTATTTTTTCTTACCAGTACAATTGTTGTCATAATTAATAAATGGTAACTATTTTTGATACTTCAAGTACTCATACTAACATTGATATAGTTGGATTATGTATATATACCTCTAAAATATATGGCTAGAAAAGGAAAAGTATCTCGTAAAACAAAAGAAACCAGCATCAGCGTCGAAGTTAATATTGATGGTAAAGGTCAGTACAAAATTGACACTGGGATTGGTTTCTTAGATCATATGTTGGAGCAATTATCAAAGCACTCTCTAATTGATTTAAAAGTTAAGGCTAAAGGAGATACACATATCGATCTTCACCACACTACCGAAGATACAGGTATAGCAATTGGTGAAGCTTTAAAAAAAGCTGCCAAAAAATTTGTTGGCATCAAACGTTATGCTCACAGACTTATTCCAATGGACGAAACCTTAACTAGAGTAGCAATTGATGTCTCAAACAGACCTTATTTGATTTGGAAAGTAAAATTGAAAGTTGAAAAACTTGGTGAGATGGATACAGAATTATTCAAAGAATGGTTCCAAGCTTTTTCACAATCTGCTGGAATTACTTTGCACGTTGAAAATATTTATGGGGACAATAGTCACCACATTATTGAGTCTTGTTATAAAGGTTTGGCGAGATCATTAAGAGATGCTTTAGAGATGGATCCTCGAAATAAAAAAAGTATTCCATCAACTAAGGGCTCATTATAAGTTTAATGAATGTCACAATTGTTGATTATAATTCGGGCAATATAAGCTCAGTCATAAACTCCTTTCAGGAAGTTGCTAAGGATAAGGTAAATATCGAAGTAACTTCAGATTTAAATAAGATCATATCAAGTGATAAAGTAGTATTACCAGGGCAGGGTTCGTTTAAAAGTTGTGTTAATGCACTAAACAATATCAATGGGCTAGTTGAGACTTTGAATGATTTCGTTTTAACAAATAAAAAGCCTCTTCTTGGAATCTGTGTTGGTTTACAAATGTTCGCAGATGTTGGTTATGAAGAAACTGAAACTAAGGGTTTAGGCTGGATATCAGGCAAGGTATCAAAAATCGATAATCAAGATGGAAAATATAAACTTCCTCATATCGGCTGGAACCAAATTAACATTGTTAAGGACAGTAAGATTTTTAAAGGTATAGAAAATAATTCTGACATGTATTTTGTACATAGTTACGAACTTGTTCCAAATGATAAGAGTGTAGTGTCAGCAACTACAGATTATTCATCAAATATTGTTTGTTCTGTTGAGAAAGAAAATATTTTTGGAACTCAATTTCACCCAGAAAAAAGTGATAAAATTGGTCTTCAAATAATTGATAACTTTATAAAACTTTAAATGAAATATTTTGCATTTCTAATATTATTTTTATTATATGCCTGTGAAATCGCTAATATGCCCAAGGATATAAAAAAAAATAAAAATATTCAAATGAAAGTAACAACTGACCCAAGTATTAAACTAAAAAAATGAAAATATTCCCAGCCATAGACATCAAAGATAAAAAATGTGTTCGGCTAATTAGAGGAGATTTTGATAACAAAACCGAATACAAAATATCTCCAGTTGAACAAGCTGAAAAATATAAAGACCACGGTTTTATAAATTTACACATTGTTGATTTAGATGGAGCTTTAATTGGTAAGACAGTAAATTTAGATATTATCAAAGAAATTGTGAAAAAATCTAATTTAAAAATTGAAGTAGGAGGTGGTATCAGAAACATAGATAGTATTAAAAAATATACTGATGCTGGTGTTGAAAAAGTAATTTTAGGCAGCGCAGCTATTAAAGATAAAAATTTTTTAAAAGAAGCCTGCGAAAAATTTCCAAATAAAATTGCATTAGGTTTAGATGCTAAAGATGGACATTTATCTGTATCAGGATGGAAAGAAAATTCTAATCAATTAACTTTAAATTTTTTAAAAGAGGTAAATGACTATGGTGTTAGTAGATTAATTTATACAGATATTAATCAGGATGGAATGAAACAAGGACCAAATTATGAGGAAACTTCTAAGGTAGCTAATACTTCAAATTGTCCAGTGATAATATCTGGTGGTGTTTCTTCAATTGATGACATTAAAAGAGCTAAAGAATTAAATAACAACAATATTGAAGGAATTATAGTTGGTAAAGCTATATATGATGGTGATATTAATTTGGATGAATTAGTTAAAGAATTGGATGCTTAAAAATAGAATAATACCTTGTTTGGATGTTAAAAACGGTCGGGTAGTAAAGGGTATTAATTTTGTAGACTTAAAGGATGCTGGAGACCCTGTTGAGCAAGCTAAAATCTATTCAGATGGTGGAGCAGATGAAATTTGCTTTTTAGATATCACTGCTTCAAATGAAAATAGAGATACAATTTACGATGTTGTAGATAAAACTTCTAAGAAATGTTTTGTACCATTAACCGTTGGAGGTGGCATTAGAAGCGTTGAAGATATTAATAAACTACTTAATTGTGGAGCAGATAAAGTGTCAATTAATACTGCTGCAGTTAAAAACGCAAAAGTGGTTGAGGATAGTTCAAGAAAGTTTGGTTCACAATGTATTGTGGTTGCAATTGATGCAAAGAGAAACAATGCTGGATGGGAAATTTTTACTCATGGAGGAAGAAATTCTACTGGCATAAATGCTTTGGAATTTGCCTCAAAAATGGAGAAGTGTGGGGCTGGGGAGCTATTAGTTACTTCTATGGATAAAGATGGAACTCAGTCTGGATATGATATCGAGCTAATGCAAAAAATATCTTCAGCTGTGAATATTCCAGTGATAGCATCTGGTGGAGTTGGAACTTTAGACCATTTGGTAGATGGAATAAAATCAGGTGCAAGCGCTGTTTTGGCAGCATCTATATTTCATTATGGTACTTATTCAATTAATGAAGCTAAGCAATATTTGGCTTCAAAAGATATACCTGTTAGGATTTGATATGTTAAAAATTTTAGAGGATCTCGTAACTCTTGCAAGAGAAAGAAAAACTAATCCTGTTGAAGGCTCATATACTAACAAACTTTTAGAAGATAAATCTTTAGCAAAAGAAAAGGTTTTAGAGGAGATTAATGAGTTAATTGAAGCTGTAGAGCAAGACACAAATAAAATTCATGAAGCTGCAGATGTTTTTTACCACCTTATTATGTATCTTGAAAAAAGTGGAATAAAAATGGAAGAGGTAATGATGGAATTAAATAACAGAAGAAAATAAAAAATGGCCTACGATGACAGTAATATTTTTGCTAAAATTTTAAGGGAAGAGATACCTTGTAATAAAATTTATGAAGATGACTTTGTTTTGTCATTTCATGACATTAATCCACAAAAGAAAATTCATGCTTTAGTAATTCCTAAGGGAAAATATATTGATCTAGATGATTTTAGTTTAAATGCTTCACCTGAGGAGATGGTGGGGTTAATTAAAGGTATAAATATAGTTGCAAAAAAGCTTGGTGTATCAACAGAAGTAGGCAAGGGTTATAGAGTTTTAGCCAATATTAATGAACATGGTGGTCAAGAGGTTCCCCATCTACATTTTCATCTTTTTGGTGGTGAAACAGTTGGAAAAATGGTTGAGTGACACAAGAAGTAAAAAGAAATTATTTGGAAATAAATTCTCTTGAGGATCTAAATCAAGGTTCTAAGCCTTCTGACGACTACTCTTTAAATTTGTTAGATCCAATTAATTTTCATCTAAATAAATTTTTTTATAAAAACATTGGTAATAAACACAAATGGGTGGATAGATTAACTTGGACTGAAGAGAAATGGATAGATTATGTTTCAAGTAAAAATGTCAAAACATACGTATTAAAATGCAAAGAGGATTTGGTGGGCTTTTTTGAATTAATTCATCATCAAGAAAAAAAAGAAGTTGAAATAGCTTATTTAGGAATTTTAGAAGAATATCATAATAAAAAACTCGGATCATATTTATTATCAGAAGCTATTAAAGAGTCTTTTAAAAATGAAATTAATCGTACTTGGGTTCATACCTGTACTTTAGATCACAAGAATGCCTTGAAAAATTATATTACTAGAGGAATGAAAATATTCAAAACTGAAGTTATAAATATTTAATTTTGAGTCGGCAGTTTAAATATATCTTTTGAGATTATTCTATTTTTTCTAATTGAAGATAAATAGGTAATATTAAAATTTTGGTATACATCTGTATTTTGCCATCCAATTAAATCATATGTTTCTTTGTTAAAAAAAACACTAATTTCTATATTATCCTGATTGATTGTATAATTGATTAAAGAATCATCTATAATTCTCTCTTCCAAAACATAAACTTTATTAATTAAGAAATTTTTATCTAGAATAAAATTGAGAGGAGTTTTGTCGAGCGGATATCTATAATAACTTGTTACAGTTTTTATAACCAAGGATTTGCCATTTGTTACTAAAATTTTATTGTTACTCTTGGCATATTCACAAAACATTTTTTTGGGATATTCAATAGTACAATTTCCATTTTCAATTTTTCCGTTTATATTTTGTTCAAAATTAAAATCTAGATTTTTTGTATTTTTTAAATTTTCAATAATTTTTTCTTTGTTACTAGCACTACTATTCGTTATTAAAATTATACAAATATAAAAAAAAATATATTTTAACATTAAAGAACATCTCTTTTGCCAACATGATTAGCTTTACTAACTATGCCATCTGCTTCCATCATATCAATAATTCTTGCAGCTCTATTGTAACCTATTTGCAGTTTTCTTTGTAAAAAAGAGGTTGAGGCTTTACCTTCAGACCTTATTATTTCCAAAGCTTGATGGTAGAGCTCATCTTTATCGTTTTGGTTAGGATTGTCTCCAATTTCTTTTTCATCTGCAAAATTTAATATTTCATCTATATAATCTGGTTCAGCTTGTGACCTTAAAAAGTTATTGATTTTTTCTATTTCATTTTCTGAAACAAAAGGTGCATGAATCCTAACTATTCGATTAGCAGAAGACATGTAAAGCATATCACCCTTACCTAACAATTGTTCTGCTCCTTGCTCCCCTAGAATTGTTCGACTATCAATTTTTGATGTAACTTGAAAAGATATTCTTGTAGGAAAATTTGCTTTGATAGTTCCTGTAATGACGTCAACACTTGGTCTCTGAGTTGCCATAATAATATGAATTCCAGCTGCCCTCGCCATTTGAGAAAGTTTCTGAATATAATTTTCAATTTCTTTACCTGCTACTAACATTAGGTCAGACATTTCATCCACCACTACAACTATATAAGGCATCGGAAGTTTGTGTTTTACATTATAACCATCAATATTTCTCACACCCTCTTTGGTCATAAGTCTGTATCTACTTTCCATTTCTTTAACCACCCATCCCAGTACGGAGGTAGCTTTTTTGGCCTCAGTTATTACTGGGCACAATAAGTGTGGTATACCTTCGTATGTTGATAACTCAAGCATCTTTGGGTCAATTAAAATGAATTTACATTTATCTGGCGGGTGTCGATAAAGAAGGGATAAAATAATGGTATTAATACAAACTGATTTTCCAGACCCAGTAGTCCCTGCAATCAATAGGTGAGGCATAGAAAATAAATCTCCAACAATAGGCTTGCCTGATATATTTTTACCAAGTGCTATCGGTAATTTTATTTCTTTTTTCTTAAAATCTTTTGTGTTTAATATTTCACTTAGATAAACATTCTCTCTTGAACTGTTTGGAAGCTCTATCCCAATGGTATTACTTCCAGGTATTATTGCTATCCTTGCAGACTCTGAACTTGTATTTCTTGCAATATCATCTGATAAATTTATAATTTTAGAAACTTTAACACCTGCAGCTGGTTCAAATTCATTAAGAGTAACTACTGGACCATGACTTACTTTTTTTATATCACCATTAACACCAAAATCTAAAAGAATTTTTTCTAAAAACTCTGAATCATTTGATTTATTCAGGTCAGAATTTTCTCTTTCTTTTTTAGTTGGAACTTTTAATAAATCAAAACTTGGAAGTTTAAATTTTATTTTCTCATTATTTTTATTTTCTGCTTTTATAAAAGGAAGGTCTTCTTGGATAAGATTTTTTATTTCATCTTGAGGGATATATTCATTTATAACTTCACTTTTATCAGTATAATTTTTTTCTCCTTTTTTGAAAAAGAAATTATAAATATTTTTAATTGAATTATAAGATTTAATTGGATTAAAATTGATACTTACCAAAAATAAGATAGATATTAAAAAAATTAAAATATAAAACGAAGTTATTTCGTGAATTTGTATCAATGAATTTAAAAAAGTTTGATTAAAATAATTACCAACAAAACCACCATTTCCATTTATATAAAGTGTAAAATTATCAGCATAGAAATAGCTAAAAAATAGTGTTCCAAAAATACAATAAATTGTCGTAAAAAAAATATTTTCAACTAATAGAAAAAATTCTTTAAGCCTTAATATATTAATTCCACTCAAAATAAGGGTGAAAGATACCAGATAAGAGATCAACCCCACAGATTGAAAGAATAAATCTGAAATAAAGCTACCTTGAAAACCTAATATATTTTTAATGTTTGTGTTATCTGGAAATATAAAGTTAGGATCTTCAGGTGAGTATGAAATTAATGAAATTAGTAGCAGGGAACCTGCTACAAATACTAATATTCCAAAAATTTCTGCTAAACGTTTTATAGCGAAATTAAGTAATAAATTAGCTGATTTTTTAATATCCATATATGAATCAATTTAATCACTTTGTATCATCTAATTTTTGTTGTTAAAATTAAAAATAATATGAGAGTTTGTATATTAGGAGCTGGCTTAACAAGTTTAACTTTAGCAAAAGCTTTAGTTAATCAAAATATATATGTAGATCTTTATTCTCAAAAAAAAATAAATTTACCGCATAAGTCAAGAACCATTGGTATTTCTAAGAGTAATATTGAATTTTTTAATAATTCGATAATGAATGTAGACAAAATTGCTTGGAAATTGAAAAAAATTGAAATTTTTTCAGATAATTTGGGGAAAGAAAAATTAATTAATTTTGAAAATAATCATAATGAGCTTTTTTCTATTATTAGAAATCAAAAACTCTTTGAGTCTTTAATAAAAAGTTTATCCAAAGATAAACATTTCAAAAGAATTAATTCTTTAAAAAATTTTAATTCATTGGATAATTATAGTCTTATTATTAACACTGATTTTACCAGTCCAATTACAAAAAAGTATTTCAGTCGAAAAATTTTAAAACAATATAATAGTTCTGCCTATACGACAATTATACAACATGAAAAAATTATCAATGATATTGCAGTACAAATTTTTACAAAATTAGGTCCCTTAGCCTTTTTACCTATTTCTGAAAAAGAAACCTCTGTTGTTTATTCTTTCTATAATAAAAAAAATGAAAATATTAATGACCTAATTGAAAAGTATAATCGTAAATATAAAATTCTTAAAATAGAAAAAATTAATTCTTTTGAGTTAAAGTCTTTGAATTTAAGATCATACTACCAAGATAATATATTAGCTTTTGGTGATTTGTTACACAGAATACACCCCCTTGCTGGCCAAGGTTTCAATATGACTATTCGTGATATTAAAATTCTTTTAGAAATAATTGCAAGTAAATACAGCTTAGGTTTAGCCCTAGATAGTTCTGTCAATTATGAATTTGAAAAAAAATTGAAACACAAAAATTTTATATTTTCTAATGGGATCGATATAATTCATGAATTTTTTAATTTTGAGAGAAAAATAAATAACAGTTTTTTAAGTAAATCTGTTCAATTATTAAATAAGAGTTCTAAAGTTAATAAATTTTTTACAAAAATTGCTGATAGAGGGACTTTAATTTAATCTATTGGATAGTTGTATTGTCGTATACATCATAAGTATATGTACTTAAGATTTCAGCTATTTTATTTTTTCTCATAGCTAAATTTTTAGCCTCTAATAATACTTGTTTTTCTTCTATTGAAAACGGAGATGCCATGGCAAGTGCATTTATTGTTTCATCAAGGCTTTGTTTTTCTAATGCCTTCCAATTAATTATAAAACCTCTTTTTTCAAACAATGATTTTAAATCTTTAAAAATTAATTCAAGATCAGAGAATTTAAGATCCTCTTTTTCATTTGTTAAATCTTGGAAAAAATTTTCATAGTTCACCTTTAAAATTCTGTATTTTTTTTCAGTAGTTAATTCCTCTATATTTTCAAATCTTATTAAGCCTTTTAATTCAATTAAATAACGTCCATCTTCAGTCTCTTTAAAACTTGTTATTTTTCCTAAACAGCCAACTTCATGTAGTTTAGGATTTTCATTTCCAATAGCTGCACTTTTGGGCTGTATCATACCGATAGTTTTGTTTGATTTCATACTATCATTTATCATATCAATATAACGAGGCTCAAAAATATTTAATGGCACAGCCGTCTTAGGAAAGATTATAAAGTTACTTAGCGGAAAGACTGGTATCTGTGTAGGAAGATCTTCTTTTTTCATATTATAAATTATTATAACATATCTATTGTTATTTTGTATTTATTGAGTGAAAAAAAAGTCTTTTTGCCTACAATATGGTTTATGTTACTTTTGTAAAACTTTATTTTATATTATAATTTATATATTTTGGCATGTTCTGTCGCAAGCCATTAAAAGTTAGTATTTTTTTTCTATTTTTATTTTTGAAAGAATTTTTCTAAATTTATCGATATTTTTTTCATTAGTTTTTTTGTCTAATAATCTTACTAGATAATCAACTAAATCATATGATTTAAAAGAATGAAATAATATTAGAATAAGTTTTTTTAGATTATTTGTATTATAGCTTTCAATCTTTTTTAAATTTTTAATTAAAACACAGTCTAATTGAAAAAGATGATGTAATCCAATATAAGGATTTTTAGAGATAATAGTAGGTTTGAAGCTTCTGGTGTTTACACGATTAAACATATGAAGAGAAAATCCTAACTTTTCAAGTTGAATAATTGTAGACGCGAATGTTTTCTCTTTTTTGTACAACGGGGTAGGAGATGTTTCAAGTTGCACTACTAAACAATTTTTAATCTTATCTCCACCATGATTTATAATTTCACTTTCATACCCCTGAACATCAATTTTTAAAAAATCAATGTCATCTTTGATATCTGTTAATTTTTTAGTTTTTACTTTAATTTTATTAATAATTTTAGACCACTCTTCAAATCCATGAAAATTTTTTAAATAATCTAAATCAGGCTTTAGAAAAGAAGACATTCCAACAGCCTTACAAACATTTAATATTTTCTCAGTTCCATCTCCAATTCCAAAATTATAATATTTTTTTTTAGGATTGTTTTTATCAAGTTTTTGAAATTCATGATTGTTAGGTTCAAATCCAATTAACTTGCTGTTTGTATTTATGAACAGTTCGTCTATGAAATCTGTTTTATCTATCGGGCTAGCACCTATGTCACAAATTTGAATTGGGGTTTCTGATTGAATAAAATTAATCATTATTCATTATAGCATTGAAAAAAACTGTGCACACAAATTTGGCTAAAATTTATTTTCAATTTACTTATTTTAACTATTGCTTGCATTTTAAAAACTCACTATTTATAATAACTTTTAAACAAGCGGGCATAGCTCAGTGGTAGAGCGTCTCGTTGCCAACGAGGTAGTCCTTGGTTTTTTATCCTTGCTAATCTTAGTCTTTCTCAACGTCTAGTTAATCTCGACACACTCACGACACACTTTGACACAGAAAAGAAAAATTATGGTGAGTGGAATAAAATATAATTGTAATTAAACTGTTACAAATTTTTCATCTTGTTTTGATAACTTTTCAGAAAATCAAATAGGAATATATAATGATAAAATTAATCTTAGCAGGCCTTCTGGCCTCAACTGCATTTGTTAGCACAGTAAATGCAGACTTTAAAGAAATTGGGAAATTTGGAACACCAGCAAATAACCCTAGTGCTGAAGAAACTTCAGCAGAAATAATTGCAGCAACAGCAGATGGCATGAAACTGGTATATAGCGATAGCCCTGCAAACGCATTAGGCATGATTGATATTACTGATCCAGCAAATCCGAAACCATTAGGCCACATGCATTTAGGTGGTGAACCAACTAGTGTTGCAATCAAAAATGGACAAGCATTTGTAGGTATTAATACTTCTTTAAACTACGTAGAGCCAAGTGGTCACTTATTAATTGTTGATCTTGACTCAGGAAAAGAAGTTACAAAAGTAGAACTAGGTGGACAACCAGACTCGGTTGCAGTTAGTCCAGATGGAACTTTTGTAGCAATAGCTATTGAAAATGAACGTAACGAAGATATCAACGATGAAAAAATTCCACAACTTCCAGGGGGTTTTGTGGCAATCGTTAATTTAGCAGATAACAGTGTTACTAAAGCGGACTTAGTTGGTTTTTCAACTATTGCTCCTAACGATCCAGAGCCTGAGTTTGTTGATATCAATAATTTAGGTGAAATAGTTGTTACTATCCAAGAGAATAACTGGATGGCGGTTATTGATCGAAGTGGAAAAGTAATTTCAGAGTTTGATGCAGGACTAGTAACATTAGAAGGTGTTGACAATAAAAAAGACGGTGAACTAAAGATGGTTGATACCATTGAGAATGTTCGTAGAGAACCAGACGCAGTTAAGTGGATTGACAATGATCATTTTGCAACTGCAAATGAAGGTGACTATAAACATGAAGCACCGGGTCAAGCAAAACGTGGTGGTAGTCGTGGATGGACAATCTTTAATAAAAATGGTTCGGTGGTATACGAGTCAGGTTCGTCATATGAAAGAGCACTCGCTTCAGCAGGTTACTGGCCAGAAAAACGTGCAGAGAAAAAAGGTGTAGAACCAGAGTCAGTTGAAGTAGCAATGTATGGTGATACACGTTATATCTTTGTTGGTGCTGAAAGAGCAAATGCTATCGGTGTTTATAAAGCAAATGATTTAACAAACCCAGAATTAGTTACTATATTACCAACAGGTATTGGACCAGAAGGTTTAGTTGCAATTCCACAACGTAACTTATTTATAAGTGCTAACGAAAAGGACTTAGAGAAATCAGTTACAATTTATAGCTTAGATTAATAACTAAATTTAACTTGTGGGGGCGTTAGCCCCCACCATAAACTTTCATGTAAAGTTTTAAAAAAATCTCGACACACTCACGACACAGTTGGTGATAAATTTTACTAATTTAACTAATACTTGCATTTCTAAAAAGCGCTATCTATAATAGTTTTTTAACAAGCGGGCATAGCTCAGTGGTAGAGCGTCTCGTTGCCAACGAGAAGGTCGAGGGTTCGACCCCCTTTGCCCGCTCCAAATTTGAATTATGAGTGATTTATTAAATAAAAAATGTATGCCCTGTGAAGGTGGAGTCTTGCCTTTTGATGTATCTGAAATTCATAAGTACCAAAAAAAAGTGGACGGATGGGATATTACAAAAGGTGACGATGAAATATTTTTCTTATCAAAAAAATTTAGTTTTGAAAATTTTTTGAAAAGTCAAGATTTCGTAAATGAAGTAGGCAAAATATCTGAGAATGAAGGACATCATCCTGATATCTCTTTTGGTTGGGGATATGCTGAAATTAAAGTTACTACTCATGCTATTAAGGGTCTTTCTGAAAATGATTTTATCTTAGCTGCAAAAATAGATAAAATAACTAATGCCTAAAGTGTCTAGTTTTTGAAAAAACTAAAACTGTATCAGTTTCGTTTGCAAACTTAATTATTTCTTTATCCCTTATTGATCCTGATGGTTGGATTACTGCTTGAACTCCTGATTGAACTAACTTTTCAATACCATCAACAAATGGAAAAAATGCATCTGAAGCTGCAACTAATTTCTGATTAGATTTATTAAATTTCTTCATTTTATTTATTGCTATTTTACAGCTATCCAATCTACTCGGCTGTCCAGATCCAATACCAGCGGTTGTATCATTTGCAGCAAGAACAATCGCGTTAGATTTAACAAATCGGCATACATTAAATGCAAAAATTAAATCTTTCATTTCTTTTACACTTGGTTTTCGTTTTGATACAATTTTTAAATCTTTTGTAGTGAATTTCTTCAGATCTTCCGACTGTATTAACATTTCATTATTACTAGATACATGTTTTAAATGGTTATTAACTTTGTAATTAGAAGCGTCTATTAATCTCAAATTTTTCTTTTTCTTTAATATTTTTAAAGCATTAATGTCAAAGTTATTAGCTACAATTACTTCAAGAAATAACTTACTTAACTCAAGAGCTAAAAGTTTTGTTATTTTAAAATTACAAGAAACTATCCCCCCAAAAGCACTGATAGGATCACATGCAAAAGCAGATTTATAGCTTTCAAGGTGGTTTTTTTTTATCGATACCCCACAAGGATTTGCGTGCTTAACAATTACGGTTCCAATATTTTTTGGAAGTGATTTTGATATTGTTAATGCTGCGAAAATATCGTTATAATTATTATAACTAAGCTGCTTTCCATGGAGTTGTTTGATGTCCATTTCTGATTTTTTTGAATAAACTCCACTTTCTTGGTGAGGATTTTCACCATACCTGAGTGTTTCAATTAAGTTTCCATGCAAAACTCTTTTTTTAGGAAAGTTTGTATGAGTTATTTTATTAAAATAATCTGAAATTATTGAGTCGTAATAAGCTGTTTCAGTAAAAGCAATTCCTGATAGTCTTTTCCTAAAGTCTAAAGATGTAGATCCTTTATATTTATTTAGTTCATCTATTAATTCAGAATATTGTTCTGATGAAGTAATTACTGTTACATCCTTGTAATTTTTTGCAGCAGATCTAACCATTGTAGGACCACCTACATCAATATTTTCAATAATTTTACTGTGATTGCTATTATTTTTTAATGCATTTTCGAATGGATAAAAATTAACGATAACCAAATCTATATTTTCAAAATTATTAACTCTTAAGTCTTTTAAGTGTATTTTATTATTTCTTTTGTTTAAAATTCCAGCATGTATTTTAGCATGAAGAGTTTTCACTCTTCCCTCTAAAATTTCTGGTGAGTTGGTAAATTCTGAGACTTCAGTACAATTAAATTTTAATTTTTTAATTTCTTTATAGGTACCACCAGAGCTTATAACTTTTACTTTATTTCTTTTTAATACATTTAAAAGGGGTTTTAGGTTTCTTTTATCCGAAACAGAAATAAGAGCTGTTTTAATTTTCATTATAATTTAATTATTTCCCATTTTATAATTTGCTCATTTTCTTTATTTATTCCAGAAATAAAAATGTTTTGATTATCTTTGTATGAATTTTTATTACCGAAATATAAACTATTATCAATGTTTATGTCTAATTTCTCACAACTAAATCTCCACCCCTCATCCTCTACTTCAATAAGTATAGATTTATTGTCTTGGGTTTTCATCACTTTTGAATTTGGGTCAAGATGAAATCTAATATCAAATTTTATCTCCTTACTAGAATTTTTTCTTAATATTTTATCAGATCCAATAAACTTGTTTTGTTCTGGATAAAATTCAATTTGTCTTTCATGAATTGTGCCAAATTTCTGTAAATATCCGTCATGTGAACCTGAAATTCTCCAAAAATTTTTTTCGTTTACAATATTCTTTTTTGAAACTTTAAGTCCTTTTTCAACCAGAATATTTTTATTAGTTTTTTTGGAAGAGCACGAAGAAAAATCTTCGATGATCAAGGTACTATGAAGAGCAGTGCTCTTAGAGAGTTTATTTAGTTTATTATTTTTGTTTGAGAAATATCCAGCATTGGTTATTAATCTTTTTTGATTTGAAAAAATCTCAAAAGATAGGGCGCCGTATTGATAATCTGTAGAAAAATTTTTGCTTGGACTAGAGCCTACATCCATTGCTAAAATAATTTTTTTATTTTTCAGGATGGCGTATCCACCAAGCTCGTTCACTTCATTTTTAAAAGTATAACCAAATCTTTTTAAGTATTGATCAAAGTCCTTATTTTCTGAATGGTAATTTCCGTTAAAGAAAACGTCAGTACTAATATTTTTCCATATAAATGCATAGCTTGATCCTAAATAAAATATTGTTTCATCTATATTTTCAGGAATAATATTTTGAGATTCTTTGAACCATTCTCTTATGATAATAAAATATTTTAGATAAAAGATTAATTGTTTAATGTTTCTAGACCTTGTAAAGCCCTGGTTGTCAATTGAGGATTTAATTATATTTTTTAAAATACTTAATCCACTTTCAAGATAGTTTTTTTCATTTTTATAAGCTAAACCAGTTAAAATTATTGCAGAACAACCAATTAACTTATTTTCAAATGAATTTGAGGATCCAATTTCACTTAGCAAATGATTTGCTTGTTTTTGAATCATGTGATCAAACATTAAACGATATTCTTTATCGCTATCTTGATAGGTAAGCTGGTGATTGGACAGCCACGAAATTATTCTTTTAGAGGTTATATCAAATTCCCAACTATCTTTATCGTATTTACTATTCTTATTTACCCAATTTTTAATGACTGACTGTGTAGTTTCTTTTGAGGATTTTAAATCAAGACTAAAAAACCAAAAAAAATTATTTAATTTTTCATAGTCTTTTGTGCTCATTTTATTTTTCCAAATAGACTCAACAGCAAAATCTTCAATTAGGTACTTTTTATTTTGATATTTTATAATTGAAGATAGAATGTGAGGACTTGGTTTATAATGAAAATTGTTGTCAAAAGTTTTTGAAATTTTTTTTTCATAAAAATTTGAATTTTGATAAATTTTTTTAAATTTATTTTTTAAAGTAAAATACAATTGGCCAAATAAACCTAAGGAATTACCATTAATCATTAACTTATTTTAGTTTTAATAAATTAATATTCTTTTTTATATCTCCATCATTACTTTTGAATACAGTTGTGCCTGAAACAAGAATATTTGCTCCTGCATCAATAGCAATTTTAGAATTTTCAAAATTTATTCCACCATCTATTTCAATATCGAAGTTTAAATTTTTTTCTTGTTGAATTTTTTTAAGTTGCTTTATTTTATCTAGAACTTCTGGCATAAATTTTTGACCTCCAAAACCAGGATTAACACTCATGATTAAAACCAAATCTATTTGATCTAAAAATTCAGTAATCAAATCAATTTTTGACTCTGGATTAAGAGAAACACCGACCTTTTTATTTAAGTCTTTAATTGTTTTAATAGACTCACCTAAGCTTTGTGTAGCTTCTGGGTGAATTGTAATAATATCTGCTCCTGCGTCTGCATATGCTTTTATGTATTTATGTACTGGTGAAATCATCAAGTGTACATCAAACTTTAAAGAACAGTGCTTTCGAAGAGCCTTAATAACTGGTGGACCAATAGTTAAATTTGGAACAAAGTGACCATCCATGACATCAACATGTATCATGTCTGCACCACCTTCCTCTAATTTTTTTATTTCAGTGCCTAATTGACTAAAATCAGCTGATAAAATTGAGGGTGAAATTTGTATATTTTTCATTGACGACTAGACTTACTAGTATCAATTTTTAAAATTTAATTGAATTAAAAAATTGATAAATTTGTCTCGATATTTCACTTTCGAGAGGAAATGACAGCATACCCATAACAGAATAGCCCAGGATCCAAGGCATTAAATAAAATCTAATCATATAAAAAAACCAAGCCACATATAAGGGTACCAAAGGTCCAATAATAAATGATGGGGTAATGGGTTTAAATAGTCTGATTAAAGGATTTGTATATTTAACGAATACCCTCATAAAAAAGAATTGAGAGTCTTCTCTTTGAAAGATGTTCATCGCAACCCGGCCAATTAATGTCCACATGATTATCCCAAAAAAATAATCAATAAAATATATGAACGGATGAAAGTTTGCTGACATTTTAGATTTATATTTGAAAATGAAAAGAAAGAAAAGGGGCGAAATTAATCGCCCCTTATAAAGTTTATTTACTGTTTTCCAAGAATTGTTTTACCACTTGGTACACGTACTTCATCAACCATTTTTTGAGTTGCTTTGTCTGGCTCTTGAGTCATTAAACTCACAACCACCATTGCAACCAAACTAACAGCTGATCCGAAAATACCAAATGTTAATTGAGTAATTCCTAGGAAGCCACTTCCACCAGTTCGTACCCAAACTAAGTACCAAGTACCAGCAGCTAGACCTCCTAACATACCAGCAATAGCACCTTGTCTGTTAGCTCTCTTCCACCATACACCAAGTACAAGTGGGAAGAACAATCCAGACATCGCAAAGTCAAATGCCCAGATAACCGAACCCAAGATACCTTGGATCTCCATTGCCGCGATCGTTGCTCCAGCAAAACCAATTACTACAAGTAGTACCCTTGCAACAACTAGTCGTTTTGCAGTTTCCGCTTTTGGATCAATGATCTTATAGTAAACATCATGTGATATAGCGTTTGCAATTGCTAAGATCAAACCATCGGCTGTTGACATGGCAGCTGCCATACCTCCAGCGGCAACTAGACCTGAGATTACGTAAGGTAATCCAGCTATCTCTGGTGTTGCTAATACAACGGCTTTACCACCCATAAAGAACTCATTTAATTCAACAGTTCCATTTCCGTTAAAGTCGCTGATAAACATTAAGTTTGCTTGGTTCCAGTTTTGATACCAATCTATCGCTTGAACTTCTGCAATTGATTTACCGATAATACCAGTTGATAAATTCGGATCAATCAATGACAACTTAGATAGTGTAGCTAACATTGGAGCAGAAGAATAAAGTAGGAAGATAAAGAATAGTGACCAACCTACTGATTTTCTAGCTGCTTTAACACTTGGAGTAGTAAAGTATCTCATCATCACGTGTGGTAATGATGCTGTTCCCATCATCATCGCCAATGCTAATGAAATAAATGCCCAAGGTGTTGCGTTAACTGCAGAGTGAGCTTTAGTTATTCCTGCTAGGCCTTTAGGTACCGTTGCTAAATCAGCAGCAGAGTTTTTAACAAACCCAAACTGAGATTCTAACTCACCGATTCTAGCCACTTCATCAGCTAACATAAAGTGCGGGAAGAAACCTGCACCCATTTTGTTACTGATCCAGAATACTGGAAGTAAGTAAGCTATAATTAGTACGATATATTGTGCAACCTGTGTCCAAGTTACCCCTCTCATACCACCTAACATTGAACATAATAAAATACTTATTAGTCCAATATAAACTGCGTATTGGAATGGGATATCAAGTGCAACAGATGCAATAGTACCTGTAGCGTTAATTTGTGCTGTTACATAAGTAAATGAAGCAACGGTTAAAACCACTACTGCACTAAATCTTGCTAAATTACCACCGTATCTTGTACCTATGAAATCTGGAACTGTATAACAGCCAAATTTTCTTAAGTATGGTGCTAATAAAGATGCAACTAACACGTAACCACCAGTCCAACCTACAAGTAGAGCCATATAACCGTAACCTTTAAAATAAATACCCCCAGCCATTGCAACGAATGAAGCACCAGACATCCAGTCTGCTGCCGTGGCCATTCCGTTGAATACTGTTGGTACTTGTCTTCCAGCTACGTAATATGCATCTGCTTGGGCTGTTCGTGACAGGTAGCCGATCAATGCATAGATGAACACGGTAAATGCTACGAAAGCAATACCGATTGCTTTAGCAGTCATACCCATCTGTTCTGCAATTGCCATAATAATTATGAATCCTATAAACCCTCCGGTATAGATTCCATAAATCTTAGGCAAGTTGTCTATAAAATTACCCTGTTTCATTATTCATCCTCTCTTTCGCTGAAGCCAAACTCTTCATCGATTTTTTCTTGCCTATTCGCAAACCAGAAAATTAGAATTACGAATGCGCCAAGAGATCCCTGACATGTAAACCAATATGTCCACGGATAACCGAAAGGTCCTGTGACCTCGTTCATTTCAGCTCCAAAAAGGAAGATGCCAATTGAGAATATAAACCAGATTGCTAACGTTATCATCAGCAAACCTCTGGATTTCTCCCAATGTTTTTCTTGATTTGACATTTTTACCTCTCTATTTAGTTATAACTGGCAAAACCATAACCATTATGAGGCTTTTGAAAAGACCTAAATTTAACCATAATAGGTACTTATTTACTGACTTTTTTAAGGTATAAATGCCACATACAGGGCAAATTATGTCAAAATACAAGTTAACTTGGAAAGATCTAACAACAACGGATTTTAAAACATATTTGTTCGCAATGTTTAAAGCGTTCATCCCTAAAAAAAAAATTAAAAATTTAGATGAACTCGAAGTATTTATTCAAACTAAATCTGCATGGGTTACGCAAGTAACTTTATATAATTATTTAAAAACTCGAATGGGAACAAGATATGTCCTCCATTTTGATAATGATGAATTCATGGGATCTGTAAATCTTGCCAAATGGAATATTTACTCTGTTGCTCTCCAAGACTTATCGTTTTTTACCTTCTCTTATTTGAGAGTTAATTTCAATTTTCAAGACACTGATAAAGCAAAAGAAATTTTTAATAAAATATTAGATGACGAAATTTCGAATAAAATGCCATTAGATATTGTTGACCAGGCTAGAGTAGATTTTGACAAGAGATTTCAAAATATTAAGTGGGATAACTATTATACAGACCTTCCATTTAATCCAAGCGCACTGTCATTGTATAAATGGGCACCAATTGCTGAAGAGTTAAAAACTCTAGATCGAAAAATTGTCTTAAATTCTATGATATTAAAGTGGGACGTTATTAAACAAGAATTTCAAAACTTAATTCAGTTTTAAATATTCTTCCTATTATCTACTAAACTATCAACAACACTAGGATCAGCTAATGTAGTGGTGTCTCCTAGCTCACCATGTTCATTGGCAGCAATTTTTCTTAAAATTCTTCTCATTATTTTTCCTGATCTAGTCTTTGGAAGACCCGGTGTAAAATGAATTAAGTCTGGAGTTGCTAGTGGCCCAATCTGTTTTCTGACCCAAAGTTTTAAATCTCTTTCAAGATCTCCAGTTTCAGTTTCTCCTGCATTTAAAGTCACATAACAATACAAACCATTTCCTTTAATATCATGAGGATAACCAACTACTGCTGCTTCAGCAACTTTAGGATGAGCTACAAATGCACTTTCAATTTCAGCAGTACCTAGATTATGTCCAGAAACAATAATTACATCATCAACTCTTCCTGTGATCCAGTAATAACCATCTTTATCTCTTCTACAGCCATCACCAGTAAAATATTTTCCATTAAATTGAGAAAAATACGTATCGATAAATCTTTGATGGTCTCCATAAACAGTTCTCATTTGACCTGGCCATGATTGAGCAATACAAAGTCTTCCTTCACCAGCTCCTTTTATTTCTTTGCCATTTTTATCAACAATAGCAGGCTTAATTCCATAGAAAGGTTTTGTAGCTGAACCAGGTTTTAATGGAATAGCTCCAGTTTGAGGGGCAATCAGTATTCCACCAGTTTCAGTTTGCCACCAAGTATCTACAATGGGTGACTTTGAGTTTCCAACTGTTTTGTAGTACCACATCCAAGCCTCTGGATTAATCGGTTCACCAACAGTTCCAAGTAATTTTAGAGATTTTCTAGAGGTTTTTTTAACCGGTTTATCACCTTCACGCATTAAAGCTCTAATTGCTGTGGGAGCGGTGTAGAAAATATTAACTTTATATTTATCAACGATCTGCCACCATCTTGAAGTGTCAGGATAATTAGGAATTCCCTCAAACATGATTGTTGTTGCACCATTAGCAAGAGGTCCATAAATAATATAACTATGTCCAGTTACCCAACCAATATCAGCAGTACACCAATAGATATCTTTTGGCTTATAGTTAAAAATATATTGATGAGTCATTGATGCATAAACCATATACCCACCTGTAGTATGAAGAACTCCTTTTGGTTTACCCGTTGATCCTGAGGTATATAAAATAAATAAAGGATCCTCAGCATTCATTTCTTCAGGTTCACAATGACTTGAAACATCTTTAATTAAATCATGATACCAAACATCTCTTTCTTCATTCCAATTAATGTAATTTCCAGTTCGTTTAACAACAATACATTTTTTAACATTTGGACAACTTGTTAGAGCTTCATCGGTTGTGTATTTTAATGGAATAGTTTTTCCACCTCTAACACCTTCGTCTGCAGTGATTATATATTCAGATTCGCAATCATTAACTCTTCCAGAAATCGACTCTGCAGAAAAACCGCCAAATATTATTGAATGAACCGCACCAATTCTAACACATGCTAGCATTAAAATTGCAAGCTCAGGGATCATGGTTAAATAAATTGTAACTCGATCGCCTTTTTTAATTCCAAGTTTTTTTAATCCATTCGCAGCTTTTGAAACTTTTTGGTGTAATTGTTTATAAGTTATTTTTTGACTATCTTTTGGGTCATCACCAACCCAAATAATTGCAGTTTTATCTTTTTTGTCTTTTAAATGTCTATCGATACAGTTTGCAGAAGCATTTAGAGTTCCATCTTCATACCATTTAATTTTTACTTCTTTAGTACTGTATTTAACATCTTTAATTTTTTTATAAGGTTTTATCCAAGTAATTCTTTTTCCCTCTTTCCTCCAAAAATCATCATTACTTTTTATAGATTGAGAGTATTTTTGTTGGTATTTGCTTTTGTTTGCCAAACTTGCTTTTACCCACTCTGGTTTAGTTTTTATTACTATTTCAGGGGGAGAAGAACCATTATCTTTTTTGGTCTTCTTTTTACTTTTCTTTCTTTTTTTAATTTTTTTTGAAACCTTTTTTACTTTAGTTTTTTTCTTAACTTTTTTAGAAGATTTTTTTTTTACTCTAGATTTTTTTTTCTTTTTTTTTGGCATGTGAATTTTTAATATTAAATCTTACTCATGTTATTTATAATTTTCCAGCTTTTATAATCAATTGGCATGACAGATAATCTGCTCTGTTTAATTAACGCTAAATCCCCCAATTCTTTGTGTTTTTTTATATTTTCTAAAGTAACTGGTCTTTCTAATTTCTTTTTAAACTTAACAGTGACAGCTACAAAGCGACCACTTTTGTCAGTTTTGTCTATGTAATGCTCTTTAATGACTTCCACAATACCCACAATCTCTTTACCGATATTTGAGTGATAAAAAAAACAAAGATCACCCTTTTTCATAGTCTTTAAATTTTTTGCAGCTTGATAATTTCTTACACCATCCCACGGAGCACCTTTAGCACCTGATTTCATTTGTTGATCAATAGACCATACATCTGGTTCAGATTTCATTAACCAATATTGCATTATAATTGAACCCCAGCACCTTTTAAAAAAGCAGCATCTTCATCCAACGGCCATCTAGGCTTTGCGGGGTGATCCATTTCACTAAACTGTTTTAATTTAAATTTTTCTAAACCAACCATAGCTATCATTGCAGCATTATCTCCACAAAGTTCTTTTGGCGGAAAGATGCTTTGGTAATTTTGTTCTTCACATAAACTGATTAGCATATTTCTAATATTCTCGTTAGCTGCTACTCCTCCAGCAACCACAAAATTTTTTTTTGTTGGTTTGCTCTGTTTTTCGAAATCTGTAAAAGCAATTTTAGTTTTTTTGTATAAAATTTCTTCAATTGTCCTTTGAAATGATGCAGCAAGATCAAATTTTTCTTGATCAGTTTTAATATTTTTTGTTATTTTTAATACTGCAGTTTTAAGTCCTGCAAAAGATAAGTTACAACCGCCTTTATTAAAAATAGGTTTTGGTAAATTATATTTACTAGGATCACCTTTTTTTGCTAAAATTTCTATTTGTGGACCTCCTGGAAATTCTATTCCTAAAAGTTTCGCAGTTTTATCAAATGCTTCTCCTAAAGCGTCATCAATTGTAGTTCCTAATCTTTTATATTTACCTAAACCTTGAACATTTAAAAATTGTGAATGACCGCCTGATATTAACAAAAGCAGGTAGGGATAATTTAAATTTGAATTTAATTTAGGACTTAAGGCGTGACCCTCTAGATGATTAACTGCTATAAAAGGTTTATCTATAGAAGCGGCAAATGCTTTTCCAAAACTTAAACCAACTGATAGACAAACAATTAAGCCGGGTCCTGCAGTTGAAGCTACAGCATCAATTTCATCAATTTTTTTTCCACTATCATCAATAGCTTTTTGAACAATCCAATCAATTTTTTCAATATGGGATCGTGCTGCTAATTCTGGAACCACTCCACCAAATTCTTTATGAACTTCAACTTGGCTTGAAACAATATTTGATAAAATTACAGGGTTTCCCAGTTCATTTTCAGTTATTATCGATGCAGCTGTCTCATCACAGCTCGTTTCTATTCCAAGAATTAAGGGTTTTTTGCTCATTCAAATAGTTTTTAATAATTGTACAATCTCAATACAAGTAAGAAATAAATATATTTATGAGTAGAAAAATTATCATTGGATCTAGAGGAAGCAAGTTGGCTATGCTTTATGCTGAAAAAGCTAAAGATAAAATTATCAAAACTACTGATTTTAGTAACGAAGATGTAGTTATAAAAAAAATTACGACTAAAGGGGATGAGTTTCAGGATGTAAGATTGTCAGAAGTTGGAGGCAAAGGATTATTTTCAAGTAATATTGAAAAAGAGCTTCAAGATAAAAATATTGATGTTGCAGTTCACGCTCTCAAAGATATGCCAGCCATTGAAACAAAAGGTCTTAAAACAGACTCATTTTTAGAAAGAAATGATCCAAGGGAAATTCTTATTACAATGAATAAAAAAAAATTAATTGAATTAAAAAAAAATTCTATAATTGGAACTTCATCTTTTAGAAGAGAATATCAAATTAAAAAAATTAGATCAGATCTTGAATGTAAACTTATTAGGGGAAATGTTGATACACGAATTAAAAAATTAAAAGATGGAATATATGATGCAATAATTTTGTCTTATGCAGGAATTAAATTTTTAAATTTTGATGACGAAATCTCAGAAATTTTTTCCCCAGAACAAGTGATTCCAAGTGCTGGACAAGGTATAATCGCTCTTCAATGCAGAGAAGGTGATGAGGAAATAATTTCAGTTTTAAAAAAAATAAATCACAATGAAACATTTATGAGAGCACATGTTGAGAGAAATATTTTGAAAGTTTTGGAAGGAGATTGTGAAACTGCAGTTGGAGCACACTCCATAATAAAAGATGACAAAATTATTGTTCAAGCAGAATTATTCTCTTTAGATGGCACCAAAAGGTTTTATGAAAAAAAAACTGGCAAAGCAGAAGATTTCAGTCAAATTGGTAGAGAACTAGGTCAAATTTTAAAAACAAAATCTAACAATTCTTATAAAAGATAATATGCATATTTTATTAACAAGACCATTAGAAGATTGTTCTGAAATGATTGTTAAATTTAAATCTTTAGGTCATCAAGTTTCACATCTTCCTTTGTTAAGTGTTGAGGAGATAATGCATGATAAAATTGATTTTGAAGATTTTAATGGAATTATTTTCACTAGTGCTAATGCTGTAAAATTTTTAAACCATGATGAAATTAATAAGACAATTAAATGTTTTTGTGTTGGAGTGGCAACTGAAAAAAAAGCAAGAAGTTTTGGTTTCCAAAATACAATTGCAGCAGAAGGAAATGTTTCAAACTTAAAAGAATTAATTTTGCAAAACTATGAAGCATCAAGTGGTAAGTTACTTTATGTAAGCGGAGAAACTATATCAGTTGATCTTGACCAACAGTTAATAAATGAAGGTTATAGTATTAAGAGGATTGTGAATTATAGAGTTAATCACAATATGAATTTTAATGAAGATTTTGTTAGAGAATTAAAACAAAATATGCCTGACATGGTCTATGTTTACTCGCAAAATAGTGGATCAAGTTTTTTACACTTTATCAAAATTCATCAATTAGAAAGTCAATGGATGGATACGAATTTAATGTGTATAGGTGAAAAAACCTCATCAATATTGAACGAAATTAAATGGAAAAAGATATTTCTTTTTAATCCTGGTGAAGAGGAGTTTTTGTTATATAAAATTTAGACATGGATATAATAAATAATTTTTCCGATATATTTTTATCAGTTTGGAATAAGGGAATTCTTGGAGTTGATATTTTTCAAATTTTAATTGGTATTGGTATATTTTTAGTTTTTCTAGTTTTTAGAGGTCTGATCAGCAAATTAGTTATTAAAAAATTGGAAATTATATCAAAGAGAACTACAAATAAGCTAGACGATACTTTCGTTCGATCTTTAGAAGGACCTGCAAGATTTTTGCCAATTGTTTTAGGTTTTTTTATTGCAAGTTATTACATGACTTTTTCTGCTGAAGGTAGAGATGTGGTAGATACTATTAACAGAACTTTAATTACAATTTTAATATTTTGGGTTATCCATCAAATAATTGAACCAGTATCTTATATATTAAGTGGATTAGATAAACTTCTAACAAGAGAACTTATTGGATGGATAATAAAGTCATTAAAAGTTTTAATTTTTATACTTGGATTAGCCGCTGTTCTTGAGTTATGGGGAATTAAAATTGGTCCAATTATTGCAGGACTTGGTTTGTTTGGTGTTGCGGTAGCTCTAGGTGCACAAGACTTATTTAAAAATCTAATTTCAGGAATTTTAGTATTGGTTGAAAAAAGATTTAAAATTGGAGATTGGATCGCAGTTGAAGGAATTATAGAAGGGATAGTTGAAAAAATCGGTTTTAGGTCAACTACAATTAGAAAGTTTGATAAGTCTCTAGCAATCATTCCAAATTTTCAGTTTGCTGAAAATGCGGTAATAAATGTTAGTGAAACTTCAAATTGGAGAGTGAGGTGGATTATAACTCTTCAATATGACTCTACGATTGATCAATTAAAAAAAGTAAGAGACGAAATTGAGGAATATATTAATAAAAGTGAAGACTTTAACCAAGCAACAGGAGTTGCTGTAAGAATAGAAAAATTTTCAGACAGTTCTATTGATTTACTGGTGAGATGTTTCACAAATTCAAATAGTTGGAGCAATTCTCTAGAAGTCAAAGAAAGATTAGCAATTGAAATTAAACAGATAGTTGAGAAAAATGGTGCTTCTTTTGCTTTCCCAAGTCAGTCGATTTATGTTGAAAAAAAATGATAGCAATTTTTTATTTAGTTTTACAAATTTTAAAACTTTACTCGTATGTTGTAATTGCCAATGTAATTGTTAGTTGGTTAATTGCTTTTAACGTTTTAAATACCCAAAACAGATTTGTTTATTCTCTATTAGAATTAACCTATAGACTTACAGATCCAATATTAACTAAAATCAGACGTTTTATACCTAATTTAGGTTCTTTAGACATTTCCCCTGTAATTCTTCTACTGTTGATTTGGTTTATTGAAATGTGTATGAAGCTCTACATCGCGCCAATGATTTTTTAGAAAGATAAAAATGATTTTAATAGATGGAAAGAAAGCTGCTGCAGAATTAAGAGAAGAGCTTAAGCACGAAGTAACAAGTTTAAAAGCAAAATATAATAAAGTACCTGGTTTAACAGTCATCCTTATTGGAGATCTAACTCCAAGCCAAATTTATGTGCGTAATAAAGAAAAATCAGCTAATGAAGTTGGTTTAAAATCTGAAGTTATAAAGTATTCAGACTCAGTTGAGGAAAAAACAGTGTTAGAAAAAATTGAAGAATTAAACAAAGATGAAACAGTTTCAGGAATTCTAGTTCAGTTACCACTTCCAAAACACATTGATAAACAAAAAGTTATTGAAACTATCTTACCCTCAAAAGATGTTGATGGTTTTCATCCAATGAATGTTGGAAATCTTTCTTCTGGATATGAGAGTTCAGTGCCGTGTACTCCTTTAGGTTGCTATTTATTAATCAAAAAAGTTGAACCTAATTTAAATGGAAAAAAAGCAGTAATAGTTGGAAGATCAAATTTAAATGGAAAGCCAATGACGCAACTTCTTTTAAAAGAAAATTGCACAGTGACAATAACTCATTCGAAAACTAAAGACCTGAAAGCAGAATGTTTAGAGGCAGATATAATAGTAGCTGCAGTTGGAATCCCAGAACTTGTCAAAGGTGACTGGGTTAAAAAAGATACTATTGTTATTGATGTTGGTATTAATAAAACTGATAAGGGTATTGTAGGGGATGTGGATTTTGATGAAGTTTCTAAAAATGCAAAAGCATTAACACCGGTTCCTGGTGGTGTAGGCCCAATGACAATCGCTTGTTTATTGAAAAATACAATAGAGTGTTTCAAAAGATCGCAAATTTAGCGATTAAATCTCACAATTTATTCTGTTACTCTAAGATATGAAAAAACCAAAGTATCCCTATAGGATTGCCATAATTTTTCTTTTACTAACTTTTCCGACAATTGGAGCCACTCAACTTGGTTGGTACCTTTACGATCAGCAAACAGGGTTTGATTATGGAATGATAGTAGGTACTTTTTCAGTAATCTATGCAGCTTACTTATTGTATGAAAAAAAATGGAGAGAGGAGGATGAAGATTAATTTATGGAAAAAATAATTTTTTTTGGATTAGTAATCCCTATTATGGGTTACGTTTTATATTTAGGTGGCATGGCAATTATGAATGGATTTAATGCTAAAGAAGCCAACAGAGCTGAAAAAGATGAATTAGCAGAAGAAACCAAAACAACCATATCTACTGACAACAATTCACTGGGTGATGAGTTAGCAAAATTAAATAGTTTGCGTGAAAGTGGAGTACTCACTCAAGAGGAGTTTGAGAAAGCAAAAAATAAATTATTAAATACCTAACATGTTAAGAATTATTCCCAATAAAAATAATATTGGGGCTGAGATTGACACCGATCTTCAAAAAATTTCAAAAGAAAATTTCAAAATCATTATGAATGCTCTAAATAAATATGGGATGATCTTTTTTAGAAGACAAAATCTTTCCTCTAAACATTACATAGAGTTTGCAAAAAATTTTGGAAAACTTGCTGACTATCCAAGATTGAAGGGATTAAATAAAAAATATCCCCAGATAACTGTTGTTCAACGAAAAGAAAGTGATAAAGGGCCAAGTTTTGGTGAACAGTTTCATACAGATTCTATTTATACAAAAAAACCACCAAGGTTTACTATGTTGTTATCAAAATTAGTTCCAAAAAAAGGAAATGCAAATACAGAGTTTTGTTCTCAGTATTATGCTTTTAAAGATTTAACTGGATCTATGAAACGAAAGTTATCAAGTTTAAAAGGTGTCTATTCCTCAGAAGGACCTATTTCAATTACAACAAAAGAGAGAGTAAAAGAGAAGGGCAAGAAAATAAAAGAATTAAAATCCACTCATAAGATTATAAGAAAAATTAGTACAAACTATGCAATTTACTCTAGCCCAGGTCATTTAGTTGGATTTCAGCCAAAAATAAAAAATACAATTAATTTAAAAAAAAAATTATTCAAACACCAAATTAAAAAAAAATTTCAATACTCATTAGAGTGGGAAAAAAATCAATTAGCGATTTGGGATAACAGATCCATGCTACATCAAGCAACACCTTTTAAAGGTAATAGAATTATGCACAGAATAACAATTCTTTAATTTTTCTTCATTAACCACAAGTTATCACCTCCCAAAAAATAAATTTTACCATTTTCAGGATGTACTTGAATGTCTCTTAGTCTTCCAATCTTATCTTTAAAGACTAAATTCTCTTTAACATTAGATAGATCAGAAAAATCAATTGCTCTTAATGATTTATCTTTTAAAGAAGTTACTAGAGCAAGACCATTCCATTCTTTAAATTCCGAACCTTTGTAGATTGTGATAGCGCTGGTTGCAATTGAAGGAACCCAATATTTAATAGCTTTCGTGAAGCCAGGCTTCCATTTTGGTCCAATTTTACTTCCTGAATAATTTGTTCCTCCCCAGCCTAAAATTTTCCATCCATAGTTTTCACCTTTTTTTGCCTCACCAAACCAGTCCCCTCCTTTAGCGCCGTGATTACTCATATAAATTTTTCCATCATAAGGAGACAAGGTTAAACCTTGAGGGTTTCTAATACCTATTTGATATATTTCTGGCAGCCAATCTGATTTACCTTCGAACTTAGGATTATCTTTAGGTATACTTCCATCTAAGTGTATTCTTATAATACTGCCTGGATGTTTAGTTGGATCTTGTGCAATCATACCTTGTCCTCTTTCACCAGCAGATGCAAATAAATAATTATCTTTAATAGCAAGTCTTGATCCAAAATGATAACCCGAGTCTATTGGTGGATTAGCTTGAAAGATATTTTTAAAATTTAATTCTTGTTTATTTAATTTTGCTTTTGCAATTGAGGTGCTAGTTTTCCAATTTACTCTATTCTCAGTATAAGAAATCCAAACAGTATTGTTTTGATAAATAATATCTAGTAATCCTCCTTGGCCATACTCTAAAAAATTCAAATTATGTTGAACTTCTAAAATTTCTTTTGTGACAACATTTACAATTTTTATTTTCCCACTTTTTTCTGTAACTATAATTTCATCTTCACTGATAAAAGATGAGCCCCATGGATCTTTAAGATTAGCAATTTTATCAAAGTTAAAATTTGCTGAAAAACTATTTGAATATAGAAAAGTAAAAAAAAATATAGATAAGAAAAATCTAATCACTTTATGAAAGTTTAGATCTACCACCATCAACAGCAATTATCTGACCCGTAACCCAAGAACTATCTTCAGTTATTAAAAATTTAGCTAATGAAGCTGAGTCTTTGCCTTCACCCAACCTTTTTAAAGGATGAGCCTTTGCGATACCTTCTGCTATTGCTGTATTTTTTAACATTGGTTCTGCAATTTTGGATTTTGTTAAACTTGGAGCAACACAGTTTACTCTAATGTGTGGAGCAAATTCTGCAGCAAGAGAAACTGTTAAACCTTCAACGGCTGCTTTTGTAGATGCGATGATAGCATGGTTAGTAAAACCTCTTTGTGCAGCAACAGTCGAAAATAAAACAATTGAACCTTTATTTTTTTTTAGGCTTTCTTGATATCCTTTGATTGCTTCAACTGCTGAATATAAATTTAACTTCATACATTTAGTGAAATCTTCTTCCTTTACCATTCGTAAAGGTTTTAAATCAATTGAACCAACACAGTAAGCAATCCCTTTTATTTCTGGCACATCAGCTTTGACTTTTTCTATAAAGCCTTCTTCTAAAACATCAGCAATAGTAAATGAGCATCCCAACTTACCTGCAATAGTGCTTACTTCACTTTCGTTCCTTGCGACTAAATGAATATCATTACCAGAATTTTTTAATTGTTCTGACAGGTTAGAACCAATAGATCCTGTCGCACCGAAAATGAGATATTTTTCTGACATAAAAATTTTTATTAGTTATATTTAACCATGAAGTTATTTTTTATACTTGGTAATCAGTTATTTCCAACAAAATACATCGACCGCTTCAAAAAAGACCATACCTTCTTTATGGCAGAAGATAAAGGTTTATGCACTTATGAAAAACATCATAAACAAAAAATTTTATTGTTCCTTTCCTCTATGCGCTCCTA